>JAURGZ010000061.1 GCA_030833525.1 Bacteroidota bacterium
AACGGCTTACGCGAATTGCTCTCTACCGAGATACTTTGGTTCCACCATTGGTATTGGCCAAAGAAGTATCCGCCGTTTGGTAAGTCAACAGGTTGAAAGGGTAGGAATAAATTATACGCTTCCTGCTCCATGCCCAACTCAATAGTGGCGCTATTTTGAAAATGCCACTCCCAAAAGAAGCGGTTCAATCCTTCCGTCAAATCCAAGGCCGAATCGTAATACGTCGAATTGTACCAACCAAATTCCATGTGGTTCAACCAATCGGCCCAAGCACCTTTGATGTAATGAGTATACACCAAGCTGGGTTCAAGGCGCGTAAAATCCATGTGATATACTTTCCCAGCTGTGGGATCGAAATTCTCCAAGCGAGGAACAAAGCCCAAGGGTGCACGAAAATCCTTGCCCACATGCTCGTGGTTCCACATGGCCGTCCAATTCAAGGAGCGGTACCTCAGAAAACTAGCATGGGCCCAACTCTTGGCTGCCACATCTTCATAAAGTGATTTTTGAACAAAGGCTTTCCCTACCCAGGTGGCCGGTTGATTGGCATAATTGAATTCTGTACCTACAATAGAGGCATACTTAGACAGGCTCGGGGTCTCGGTTATACCTTGCCCCCCGGCCATTCGATTGTCAACTGCAATAAACCCTACTGAGGAGGCCTTAAGCACCTTGCGCTGCAAGGACATGACACTGGACATCTCAGCATTGAGGCTCTGGCCTGCATCGCCCCGAGTGCGCACCGACATCAAGCCTACTCGCCAATCGTTCCCGAGTTTACCGGTCACCTTGGCTCCGGCGTCAATGGGCAGGTAACCGTTGGGTCCCAAGCCAATTCGGCGGGAGAAAAAGGGGCGAATCTGGCGAAATCCAAAGGTGGCAAACAGGTCTGAATTTTCAGTGAAGAATTGCCTGCGCTCGGGAAAGAAAAGGTTGAAGCGGGTCAGGTTCAGTTGCTGTACATCGACATCAACCTGAGCAAAATCGGGGTTGAAGGTCAGGTCGGCATTCAAACTTGGGGTCAGAGCCATTTTGGCATCCAATCCCAAGCGAGGAGAGCCCGTCCAGGATTCTTGCACATTCTGCTGGGTGAGCCAAGAAACATAGGGTATGAGCACGTTGTTGCGGCTGCGCTCGTGCATCGGCGTCTGAAACTCTAGGGTATCCACCAAGGTCAAGACCGATACATTCAGGTTTCTGGGAACCTTGATCCAGGTCGATTCTTCGTTGTTTTTCAAATCCAAGCGAACCACATTGAACGCCCACTGGGTTGAACCGGGAACAAAGCGAATCGAATGCAGGGGAATGGCCATTTCAGCCACCCAATAGTGCTTATGTTGGGCCGTATCAGGGTGAAACCATCCTTGATTGATTTGTGTTTCTGAAAACCAAACCTGATCCCAAGCGGTGGTAACTCCAAAATTACCCCCGTTCTCAACTGAGCCTTCGCGCTGAGAATTGTAGGGGCTTACCCCAAAGGAAAACCCGTTTTGCCCATCCAAAAATGGGCTCAAGGTCAATATAACGGCATCGGTATTTTTGACCGAAAAATCCCGCTTCAAACTTTGCACCACAAAGGGCTTTTCGGGGTTTCGATCCAGACAAACAAAGGCTGCGTAAAAGTTCTTGTCGTCTATGGCAAATGCAAATCGGGTTTCAGATTCAGCCCGGCTTGTATCGTAAGGATAGTGCTGAATGAATCCTTCTTGAAATGGGGTTTGGGTCCACACTTCTTCGTTGAGCCTACCATCCAATTCAACGGTTCCGACAGGCACCGTCACCTGAGCCCATAGCCCCATGCAGGCACCCAAACTAATCGCGAGCAGCCAGGTTTTTCTTTTGCGCATGAGACATGGAATTAATGCTGTTGTAATAGGTGCGGCGAGACGCCGGTACATGGAATTTCAAGGTTTTCCCTGCCACAATGCTGTTGCCTGAAATGCGGTTCCAAGCCCGAAGCTGATTGCTGCTGCAGTCGAAGACATCGGCCAGGGTGTAAACGTTATCGCCAGATTTGATTTTATAGTAAACCCAGACGTATTCTGGACCGGGACTGCTCGTTTCGGGTTGAGGCAATTCCCGAACCTGGGCGGTGTCGAGTGCTGCCGTTGGGGCCCGCATGAGAAAACGCGCAAATGAATCTCGGCTGCGCTCAAAGCTATCGGCAATGGCCAGGGGCAAATTCAGGCGGTACGGTTCTCCCGGGTAGGGAACTGCGGCCATTTTCAACGCCGGATTCAAACCAATGAAATCACTCAAATCCAGACCGTAAAAAGCCTGAAACTCGCTGTAGGGAATGCTGCGATCCAAACTAATCACCGCTTTGGAATCGGGTGGGCTCCAGCTTTGAACACGAAGGGCCTGTCCCATGGCCTCCAAGGTCAGATAAGACCCTTCGCTGCGATGAAAAGCAGCTGCACAGGCATAAAATTGAACCACCGTTTGCCGCGCATTGGGGTCCAACTGCTCGAATATCAAATCAAACTCCTTGACTCCTCCCATGCTGTGAAGCAGTTGGTTCAAAGCAATAGGACCCTGCCGAAAAGCCACCAAAACCAAACGCCAATCTTGGTAAATGTGAAACAGGGCTTCCAGATATTCCAACCCGGCGGTGGTGCTCTTCAAGGGGTCAAATCGTTCATCAAACAAGGCCGTTTGCCTCAAACCGTATTTTTTACCAATGTTATAAGGCAGGGTCCACAGGCCGCAGGCACCCGTTGAATCGCGAAAGCGGGGCTCGTAGCCCGTATTGGCTAAGGGAATCAACAACAACCACCTGGGCAAGCCCTTTTCTTGGCAGAGCGGGGCAAACAAACTATCGTAATAGGCATAGCGAGCCATGAGCAGGGAGGTAGAACCCTTGTAATCAATGGCAAAGTCTTGAACGCTCTGCTCAATGTCGTCGTTGTACACATAGGGAAGCTCTTCCCGATCAGCCAGTTCCCGCAGCTTGAGTTGAGTAGGGCTGGGTTGTACGGTTCCCACCTGAGCCTGAAGGGCTCCCCAACTCATCAGAAAAAACAACAGGCTCTTCAGCCTCATGCTGGGTCAAGGGTCAAATCAAGCAGCAGTTGACTCAAGTCAAACAGGGCTTGTTCTTCCATGCGCTTGCCCAGCAACTGCATGCCAATAGGCAGGCCCGTTTGGCTTTTGTACAAAGGCAATGAAATGGCTGGATTGCCCGCCAAGTTGGCTTGAACCGTAAATAAATCAGCCAAGTACATGGCCACAGGATCTTTGGATTTCTCACCCAGCTCAAAAGCAGGAGTGCTGGTAGTGGGAATCAATATGGCATCGGCATTGGCCAAGACCGCATCGGTCTGTTGGCGAATGACCGCCCTAACCTGCTGAGCTTTGTTGTAATAGGCATCGTATTGGTCGCTGCTGAGCACAAAGGTCCCCAGCATGATTCGGCGTTTTACCTCGGCCCCAAAACCTTCGGTTCGCGACAAGGTATAGGTGCTTTCCAAATCGTGGGCATTTTGGCTTCTATAGCCGTACATCATGCCTGAGTAACGAGACAAATTGCTCGAAGCCTCTGCGGTAGTCAACACGTAATAGGCAGGCACCAAAGCGTCTAACAAGGGAAAATCAAATACGCTCACCTCGTGACCCGCCGCCTGCAACCTGTCCATCAAATCCCGGGTGTGGGCTACCACTTCGGGGTCCATTCCTGGATTTTCCAATGCCTGGCGCATCACGGCAAAACGGGCCTTTGAAGGTGCTTGGGCCGGGCTATAAACCGGGGCGGCAGCCTGAGACATGCTCGCATCATGACCATCTGGACCGGCCATGATTTCGGTCAACAATTGGTTGTCTTCCAAGCTGCGGGTGATGGGTCCCACCTGGTCGAAACTCGAGGCATAAGCCAACAAACCCCAACGGGAAATCAACCCGTAAGTAGGTTTGGAACCAAACAGACCGGTGAAGGCCGCTGGCTGACGAATGCTTCCACCGGTATCGGTGCCCAGCGAGGCATGAGCCATGTCAGCTTGCACTGCCACCGCGCTACCCCCAGAAGAACCACCGGGCACCCGCGAGGGATCAACGGCGTTCTTGACAGGACCGTAAAATGAAGTTTCATTCGAGGCCCCCATAGCAAATTCGTCGCAATTGGTTCGGCCAATGAAAATGGCGTCTTCCTTCCAAAGCCGCTCAACGGCTGTAGCCGTGTACAAGGCCTCATACCCTTCCAAAATGCGGGAAGAGTTGCTCACCTTGTGGCCCTTATAAGAGAGATTGTCTTTCAAAGCGATAACCGCACCTGCCAAGCGCCCTGCGGTACCCGCATGGATCTTGGCATCGACTTCTGCTGCACGAACCCGCGCTTCATCGGCCCATACTTCCACAAAAGCATTCAGGTGTCGGTTTGATTGTTCCCGCTCCAAGTAGTGCTCCACCAATTGGGCACAGGTTACCAGCCCCGCTTCGAGGTCTTGGCGGATATCTTGAATTCGGGTATACGGTTTCACGATTTCTTGTCGGAATCTGAATCCTTCATTCCTTTTTCAATCTCACTGCGAACGTTGTCTTTGGCGTCGTTGAATTCACGCACCCCGCGGCCCAAACCACGCATCAATTCGGGAATTTTCTTGCCGCCAAAAAGCAGCAACACGATAACAAGGATCCAAATCCATTCGCCAGCGCCCATATTGCCTAGAAATAGCATCGTATTCATACCGGTAATTTTGTTCAAAGATAGGGACAAAAGCCCGTTCTATGCCTTTGTCCAATCGGCCTTGGCCATTTGGTTGAATTGCCATGGAGCCCCGTTGTTTTCCATGTTGGTAAACATGTTGTTCAGCTCACTCGGTGCTGCCGATTCCTCCATGACTTTGTACTGCCGCATTTGAACAATGATATCTACGGGATTGATGTTCACAGGGCAAGCTTCAGCGCAAGCGTTGCAAGTGGTGCAGGCCCATAGTTCTTCAGCCGTAATGCGGTCGTGCAAACTCTTTCCGTCGTCCAATCGTCCCTCGATAGCCTGACCCGCTTTTTTCGCGGCATCCAAGCCATGGCCCACTTCTTCCAAGCGATCGCGCGTGTCCATCATCACCTTGCGAGGCGATAATTTTTTACCCGTTAAATTGGCCGGACAGACGCTGCTACAGCGACCGCACTCGGTGCAGGTGTAAGCATCCATCAGGTTTTTCCAACTTAAGTCGTACACGTCCTTGGCTCCAAACCCGGTAGGCGCTTCGTAGCCTTCAGGCGGCGTAGCCGAAGGATCCATCATCAATTGGATCTCAGTGGTCACCGAAGCCATGTTGCCAAAATCTCCTTTGGGCTTGAGAGGGGTGTAATAGGTGTTGGGAAAGGCCATGATGATGTGCCAGTGCTTGGAATAAGGCACGTAATTCAAGAACGCTAAAATGCCCAAGAAGTGGAACCACCAAGCGCCTCGCTCAAGACCCACCAAAGCGACTTCTGAAAGATCAGACACCAAAGGCTGCAAGTATTGGCTAATGGGAAAGGAACCCAAATAACCTGCTGCTTCAACGGGAGTGCAATCGGGACACTCCAGGTGCAAGGCTCCGGCCTCCGAGATATAATGTTCATGGCCTCGCTCTTGCAAGGTTTTATCGCTGGCATTCATGAGCAACAAAGCACTCATCAGCACTATCTCCACCAGCAAAATGATCAGGGCATCTTTCTGGGGCCAGCCTTTCAGTTCAGCCATATTCAGACGGGGTACGGCACCCGCCAAACGACGCACCAAGAAGACCACACAGGCCAGCAAAACACCCAGGGCCAACCATTCAAAAAAGCCAATGGCCAGGTTGTATACCGGTCCTAAAAAAGACAGCACGCGGTGGGTGCCCGCCAAACCGTCAACCAAGATTTCCAAGACCTCGATGTTGATCAATACAAATCCCAAGTAAATGAGAATGTGCATGAAACCCGCCAAAGGCCGAGTCACCATCTTGCTCTGACCCATGGCTACCAAGGCCATCTGTTTCCAGCGGGCCGCGGGGTTGTCACTCAAGTCCAAGTCCCGACCAAGGAGAATGTTTCGGCGTATGAAACGAACGCGGCCTACGAATAAAGCCGTACCCAATGCCAACGCCAAGGCAAACAGAATTTGAGCCATCATACGAAAACGAAGTTACGCGCTTAGCGCTTCTGGGCAAAACCCAGTTACTCACTCAAAACGCAGGTGTTTCACACTCTCACCCGAATCTTTTAACTCCAACAAAGCATCGACACCAATGGCAAAATGGCTATCGACAAAAGCACCCGATACCTTCTGGTCGCTGGCCGATGTTTTCACCCCTTCTGGAACCATAGGGTTGTCGCTTACCAGCAGCAATGCACCGTGTGGAATCTTATTGACAAAGCCCACTGTGAACAAGGTTGCTGTCTCCATATCAATGGCCATGGCCCGGGTCTTGCGCAGGTATTCTTTGAACTCCTCATCGTGCTCCCAAACCCGACGGTTGGTGGTGTAAACCGTCCCTGTCCAATAGTCAATTCCGTGCTTTACAATGGTCGCCGAAACCGCCATTTGCATGCGAAAGGAGGGCAAGGCTGGGATCTCGGGCATGATGTATTCACTGCCGGTGCCCTCCCCTCGAATGGCGGCGATGGGCAATACCAAATCACCCAATTTGGTGATCTTCTTCAAGCCCCCACATTTGCCTAAGAACAAAACCGCCTTGGGTTCAATGGCACTGAGCAAATCCATACAAGTGGCGGCCATGGCGCTACCCATTCCAAAGTTGATGATGCTCAAATCGCCAGCCGTGGCCGATTGCATGGGCTTTCCCTCGCCTTGTATCGCTACTCCAAATCGTTCGGCAAACAGCTGTACGTATTGGGAAAAATTGGTCAATAGAATGTAGGATCCAAAACCTTCCAAGGGTACACCGGTATAGCGGGGCAACCAATCTTTTACTATCTCGTCTTTGGTCTTCATAGGCTTTTAAAAAAAAGGCCGCCGGCTTTCGCCGGCGGCCCCTCTATGCAAGTTTAAGCGTTTAGGCTTAGTAACTCAATTTGAAATCCACGCGGCGGTTCAAAGCCTTACCACGGGCCGTGCTGTTGTCAGCGATGGGCATTTCCTGGCCATAACCTACAGCCGTCAAGCGGCTTTCAGCTACGCCTTTCAACACCAAGTAACGAACCACAGATTCGGTACGAGCTTGGCTCAAGGTCTTGTTAGACTCGGGATCACCCACATTATCGGTGTGGCCTTGTACTTCAACCATGGCCTCAGGATACTGGTTCAACAAAGTAACCAACTCGTCCAAATTCGTGAATGAAGATTCCAAGATGACGGCTTTACCGGTCTCAAAATTGATACCCTTGGCAGCCAAGGCAATCTTTTTGACGACCTCAGGCTTGATTTCGGGACATCCTTTGTTGGCTACAATACCGGCTACATCGGGACACTTATCTACGTTGTTGTAAACACCATCACCGTCGGTGTCAGGGCAACCTTCACCGGCAATTACACCCTTCAAATCGGGGCATTTGTCTTTGCGGTCTTCGATGCCGTCGCCGTCGCTATCAGGGCAACCGTTGAACATGGCAGAACCGGCCACAGTGGGGCATTCGTCACGGTTATCAGCAATGCCGTCACCATCGGTGTCGGGGCATCCGCCGAACTCAGCCTTACCAGCAACGGTGGGGCAAGCGTCTTTTGAATCTTGAATGCCATCACCATCGGTGTCGGGGCATCCGTTAAATTCGGCTTTACCAGCCACTTCAGGACACTTGTCGTCAGCATCGAAAATGCCGTCGCCATCAGTATCGGCGTTACAACCGTTTGAGTCCACGTAGTTGCGGTAGCGCTCTTCGGTGTTCTTACACAAGTCGTACTTGTCGGGAACGCCGTCCATGTCTTTGTCTTTGGGACCGCTGCCACTTCCACCCATCATGGTAGACTCACCCAAGGCCAAAGTGATACCAATGCCGTGGTAACCCCATGCGTCGTTCGTACGGAACAACTTGTGGGTCAACTCGTGCACAGGATCGGGGTAGGCGTTGAAAGAACCGTCCCACATATCAGAGAAGGTGTAGGTCAACGAATAGCTATAGTGCAAGGCTACTTTCTCGGTCAAGAACAAATTGAAACCGAAACTACCGGTGGCTTGTGCGCCGATGTCGGTAATGGCGGGTTTCTTGGTCACGTCCCAATACACCTCGTCTTGGGTGTAAGGAGCATAACCCCAACGCACCTGGCTGAATGCGTAGAAACCGCCCAAACCTCCTTGAATGTAGGGAGCGAATTTGGCGTCTTCAGCGAGAATCGAGCCGTTGTTGAATTTGAAACGAGCGCCAACGGTCAGGTCCATGGTATTGGCTCTGAACGACTGGTACTGGTATTCAGTGCGAAGGTCCCAATCTTCCCATTTGCGGGTGAAGCCTACGTCACCAAAAGAGAACGCACCCACCAAGTCGAGGGCTGGATTCAAATAGTAACCGTAAGAAACACCACCGCCTTGGTAGTCAGGAGATTTTGAGAACATGAGCGAAGAACCCATGTCGCCTAGGTATTCGCGAAAACCGCCGGTCAACTCCAGGGTGTGTGTTCCTGGAGCCTGAGCCATCAAGGATCCTGCTGATAGGCAGGCCATGGCGGCGCTCAAGATACCTTTTCGAAAGTAGTTGTTTTGCATAGATGGTTTCGTACTAGAGTAGGTGTTAGAAAACAAATATAAGGAAGGTGGGTAGAAAAAAAACTTTTTGGCAAAATTTCCACACGGGACTGACACGCCCCTCAAAACCTTCTACAAAACGGCTTAAGTTTAATTATAAACCAATACTTGATTGGCGTTTCGCTGCACCATGTATTGAGCCAGGCGACCGCGTGCGGGGCCCTTCAAAGGAAACCCGGCAAAGGTGTAGCGGCTCTCACAGCAAGGATCAAACTGACCCCCAACCCAGTTTCCACACATGAGTTGCAACTCGACCGAATCGGCCC
>JAURGZ010000068.1 GCA_030833525.1 Bacteroidota bacterium
TAACCATATCAACAAAATGGCGAAGGGATCGGGAATAGCACCGGGCAATACCTGAAAACCGATGGAAGTGAAAATGCCTGTTCCAATCATGTTGGCTACCACCATGTTGGTGGCGACGCGACGGGAATAGGTTTGGGTCATGGCCTCAATATACCCTCAGGCGTTGACCCACGCGCAATCGATTGGGATTGCTGATGTTGTTCAAACGCTGCAATTTACTGACAGAGGTATGGTACTTGCGAGCTATGGTCGAAAGAGTTTCGCCAGAGCGAACCGTGTGATAGCGCGTCGAAGCCGAAACAGCACTTTGGGTGCTGCTGGTCGTGGAATTGCCATAGCTATAGTTGTGGGCATATCCCAAATGGGTCAAGGTCGAACGTGTCAAGCACAGAGAGTCTCCTTGCAAACACATGCTGTCTTTGTTCCAGATGACCATGGGGTCGAAGCTGGTGCCCTTGTAGCGAAACTCGAAGTGCAGGTGACTGCCATAACTATGCCCGGTGTTGCCACCCAAACCCAGAACTTCTCCCGCCAAAACCAAATTGCCGGGCTCAACCGAAATCTGACTCAAATGGGCATACAGGGTCTCCAAGCCGCTAAAGTGACGCACAATGACACAATTGCCATAACCGCCTGCGTTGTATTTCGCATAGCGCACAATCCCGTTGAAGGCTGCACGAACCGTATCGCCGGTACTCAAGCCCAAATCGACACCTTCGTGGGGCCGACCGTAGCGCAAGCCATAGCCCCAGCCCACTCGGCCATAGTAATTGAAGTGAAAATTCTCTTCACCGGCTGTCAATTTCAGCAACAAGGTGTCGCTAGACTGAAGGGCAACCCCGGTGGTGGGAAATAGCTGTTCGGTATTCCAGTCTTGGTTGAAGTTGGTATCGCCTTCTATAATTTCGGTGCTGACGGTAGCCCGGTTGAACTCAGGAAAGTTGTGTGAAAGCGAATCGACCACATGCCGATACCCATAAGAAGGAATGGGAGGCGGCGGCGGCGGGAAAATGCGGGGATCCCGGTTGAAGGCCCGGTTGTTCATGATCCAAACCGTATCGCAGACTTTTGATTTGGCCCGAGTGTTTTGGGCGCCCACTTGACCGGCCATGCCCAAGGCAAACAACATGAGGATCAGCGCTTTTTCTTTCATTCTCACCTTCTATGTTCCCTGAATTGTGCCGCTTGATGGGGCGAGGGGGAAAGGCAAAGATACCGATTTTCGCGCAGTCAGCCTTGGGTTTTTGTCTCTCAGTCCCGAGCCAAAATGCGCCCCTTTTGCTATCTTCGGAGCATGTACCTAGGTCGCTTCTTTCGTCTCTTCATAGCCGTAGCCGCTGTTTTACAATCCAGCAGCGATGCCTTTGCCCAAAGCAAGGAAGACTCTGCATTCATGGCCCGCATTGTGCACGCGGCCTTGAATGACGGTCATGCTTATCGCCAACTCGGAGCGCTTTGCAAGGAAGTGGGCCCTCGCTTGAGCGGCAGTGACCAAGCCGAAAGGGGCGTGCAATGGGCGCAGTCCATGCTCAGCTCTTATGGTTTTGATTCGGTTTATACCCAGCCCGTTTTGGTTCCCCGCTGGCAACGAGGCAGCGAAGACCGGGTGACGCTGTTGTCAGAGAACTTGCCCAAGCTCTACCCCTACCTCAGCATCAACGATTACAATTGTGAAAGCTATGCCGAAGCGCACCCCAAACCCAATCTACAAGGCATTTACGCATTGGAGTGCACAGCCTTGGGCGGTAGCGTGGGCGGCTCTGTATTAGGGCCCTTGGTCGTAGTCAATCACGAACGCGAAATCGACTCTTTGGGCGCCATTGGCAAAATTCGCGGGCGCATCGTGTTGCTCAATCGACCCTTTGAAAAAGATGTCATCAACACCTTTGAGGCGTATAGTTCTTGCGTAACCCAACGGGTCAACGGGGCTCCCATATGCGCCAAATACGGGGCAGTAGGGGTATTGGTTCGCTCCATGAGCCACCGCTGCGACTTGCACCCCCATACCGGGGTGACCCATTACGAGGCCGGCATTGACAGCATTCCCATCGCCGCTGTGGCCACGGGAGTCGCCGATTTGCTGGACTGGCTGTATCATTCCCAATGGAACGAAGCCCGAATCGAAATGCAATTGGGTTGCCAAACCTTGCCCGACCGTTGGAGTGCCAATAGCATAGCTGAAACACGGGGGCGGGAATTACCCAATCAAATCATTGCTTTTGGGGGCCACTTTGACTCTTGGGATGAGGGTGAAGGGGCTCACGACGATGGAGCCGGTTGCATGCACGCGTTCGAAGCCCTGCGCTTGCTCAAATCGCTGGGATATCAACCCCGTCATACGCTGCGCTGCGTGTGGTGGATCAACGAAGAAAATGGCCTGCGCGGGGCCACCGAATATGCCAAGCTCTGCGCCGCAGAGGGAGAGCAACATGTGGCTGCATTGGAAAGCGATCGCGGGGGATTCGTTCCCCGAGGATTCGGTCTGGATTCCAACCTGATGGCCTTGATTCAACCCTATCAGCCTTGGCTTGCGGAATACGGTTTTGGAGAATTAAAACCGGGTGGTGGTGGTGCTGACATCGGCCCCCTCAAACGGCAAGATGCCTCGGTAGGCTTGGTCGGATTTATACCCGATTCGCAGCGCTATTTTGATGTTCATCACGCCGATACTGACGTATTTGAGAATGTCAATCGACGGGAACTGGAGCTCGGTGCTGCAGCGGTGGCTTGCATGATTTACTTACTCGATCAGCAGTTGGACTAAACACAGAAGCGGCTTTCTCCTGCTGTTTTTCGCTCAGTGCGCCTGGGTGTCGGCGCTTGGGGTGCACCAAACTATCGGCCGGATATTGGCGTTTCATGGAATCGAGTATGCCCTCTGCCCAATAGCGCAACTCTTTCTTTTGAGTCTCGTTCAAGCGCGCATGTTCATGCATGTAGGTATACGATTTCAAGGGCATTTCCCCTTCCGCAACCGTTTCCAAGACCTCTTCAATTTTATGGAATTGTCGATACGGCGCATAATCAGCAAAGGCATCGAAATTCAAATGTCGAGTACCCTCTTCGACATGCTCATCGATCCACCAGCGCAGGGGTTGAAAAGCCGCATAAGCGGGATACACCGTGCTGTCGCTATGGCAATCGTTGCAAGCCCGAACCAAAATCTGTTCTACCGTTTTACTGGTGGGGTACAGAGTAGATACATGCTTGGAACTGGGACTTGTACCCTGGTTGTATTGGCTGGGAATCAGTTGAAGTAGCGCGAAACATGCAACTATTCCAACGAGCACTTTTTGGGGGGTATTCATGGCCGTGAATATACAAAATGCGGTTTGGCACGGCGTTTGGAATGCACAAATTAGAAAGGAGGACCTTTTCCATGAAAAATCTACTCGTACCCGCCCTAATCGCTGCCCTTGTAGCCCCCTTGAACGCCCAACCCATGCGCAATCCTGCTCCCCGCGGCCCGCAAATTCAGGTTTCTGGTCAAGCCCAATATCCATATGGGTATGGAGCCCAAGAACGCCGACGCCCCGCTTACGGCCATTACCCCCAAGAACAGAACCGCTGCAAACGCTCTTGCTGCGCTCCCGTGTATAACCCCCGCGGCATGCACGAAGCTCAGCACAACGGTTGTGCCCAAGCCCGCGGCATGAGCCAGGCTGATTACCGACAGTTGTTGAATTACATCGATGACCGTTCTTTCGATAGCGACCGATTGGCCCTCGCCAAACAAGCCTGTTTGGGTGGTTTGCAAGCCGATCAAATTGCCGGTATCATGGATCGATTCAGTTTTGAAAGCAGCCGATTGGCTTTTGCCAAATACGCTTACGATTACTGCATCGACCCTCAGAATTATTACCGCGTCAACAGCGCCTTTGCTTTCAGCAGCAGCATTCAAGACTTAGACCGCCATTTGCGGCCCTAGTATAGGTAGTTTACAGATTCAAAAAAGCCCCGCTTGTCGGGGCTTTTTTTTGGAACTGAATGAAAGACAGGCCACAATTTGGACCTCATTTCTAGGCTCAATCATCGAACATGCGCCTGCGAATGCTTGCGCTTCGACCCAACTCAGCCAAGGCCGCATTGAGCGCCAAACAATCAGCCGGGGTATTGCTCAAATGGGGGGTAATGCGCACTCCTTTGACCACCGGGTGATCGATGGCCACCGTAAACACTCCCACTTTTTTCAAGGAAGCGGCCAATTGTTGGGGTGTTAGACCCTTGACCGCGACCGTTACAATGGCCCCACTTTGTTCGGGGTTCTCCCAGGGACAGAGCCAGTCAATTTCAGCATAACGGGTCAAATCAATCATACGACCGTGTACCGGCTCCTGGTAATGCTCGCCCAAGGCTTTTCGACTGCCCATGATGCAGAGCTTCAAATAGTGCAGGCGCGCTTTTTTGGCCTGGGAACCTATGCTTTCATGAAAATCAATGGCCGTAGAAAGGCTCATAAGGCTATGGATCGGGCGCGTTCCTTGGTGTTCGAACCGCCGAATGTCGTCGCTCGGCTTACCCGTATCACCCATCAAGGGCCACAACAAGGGAATGGCTGAAGGTTTGAGATGCAGAAAACCCACCCCAATGGGATTGCAAAGCCACTTGTGAAGGCTGCCGCCCACGGCATCGCAAGAGGGCATTTCTAGAAGGGTTTGAGTGTGGTGAGCGATGCTGTGGGCGGCATCCAAAACCGTAAAAATGCGGGGATTCCTCTCCTTTGCCATTTTTGCTATTGATTCCCCGTCAATGATTTGACCACTTAGATTAATCAAATGCGTTAAGTGAATCATCTGGGTCTTTTCATTGATCAAACTAAGATATGACTCAGCCGTTTCAGCCGCCGATTTTGGGTGCATCGGCACCTGGGCGTAACGCAAAACCACCCCGTGCCTGCGCGAAACTTGTTCGAAGGCTTCGACCATACTGCCGTAATCTTGGTTGCCCAGCACGACTTCATCTCCAGCCTTCCAGGGGTACCCCATGATGACGATGTTCAGGGATTCAGTGGTGTTGCGGGTAAAAGCCAACTGCTCGGGATCTATGCCTTGAAAAGCCGCAAACGCTTTTCGAGCCTCTTCGATGGCAGTCTCTTGCTCACCGCGCATGAAAAGGGAAGTTTCGCGGTTGATGCGCTCTTGGGCCTCGCGGTGTGCCTGCATCACCCGGCGTGGCGAATGGGAAAAGTACCCGTTTTCCAAGTTGATACTGATGCCGGTGGGCCGCTCAAACTCAGCAGCAACAGCGCTCCAATAGGCCTCGTTGAGAGGGGATTTATCGGTCGATTCGGGCAGGGGCGAAAGTGGCAGAGAGAGCGGTCGGGCCGAGGCCGGCAGGCCGAGGCCCGCAACTCCCAGACCCACATTGCGCAAGAAAACTTTGCGTTTCATATCGAGCAAGATAGCAAAAAGAAAGCCCCGATAAATCGGGGCCATTCATTCCTGTTATTTCCTCTAATTCAACACCAGAGTCAGCCTCCACGAAGGATACAGCCAGGTTTCCCAAGGGTCGTCTTTGGTAAAATTGAATCGCCAACCATACGTAGGCAATTGATAAGAAGAAGGGGAAACCCCTATGGTGTTCAAGAAATAAGCATTGAACTCGGGCCCCGTCATCAATCGAAGGTGCTGGTTCAAACGAAACGTGATCAAAGTCGAGGCCTGACCCAGCAGAGAGGGCTTGGTCCAAAGACCGGTGAAGCCGTATTGAGTCGAAGCCTCTAGGGCGAATCCGATGGGTTGCTTGGCTGCCAAATGAGCACCCAATCCCAGTCCCGCAGCCCAAAAGGAATTGCCCCCTTGGCTTGGGGTGAACAGAATTTGGCCATAAAACTGGGGCCATCCGACGTGAACCGCTGCGTGAAAAGGCTGATAAGAATTCAAGCTCAAACCCAAGCTCCAAGGGGAAATAGCCGCAGAACTATCGCGGTTGGCTTCAGGCTCAACAGAAGGGTTCACCGGGGTTTCATTCGACGCGGCCAGCGACGCGCTATCGGTTTGATGGCGGTGAATCACGGGCTTTAAATCAGGCAGGCTATCGGGCACCCACCCTTTGATTTCATCCAATTGACGGTTCCAAAAATCCCGACTGCGCAGGGTGTCAATGGTTTCTTGCACAGGAGGAACCCATTCGCGACGAACGGTCTGATCGACGAACAACTGGGCCCTTTTCAAGGGGCTCACGTCGATAAACGTATCTTTTTGATTGGGCAACTGAACCCCAATGCTGCGCTTGGAGGTATCGGGAACCGAAAGCTCGTAATAACCGTCTTCGCTGCTCAGGGCAGCGCGCAAACTGGCGGTATCGTAAACCGTTGCAAAAGGAATGGCTTGGCCCGTTTGGGCGTCTCGAATGTAACCGGTCACAGCGTATTCCTGCTGTCCAGACTCCAATTGAGCCTCACCCAAGTGCCGAATCACGACATAGGTTCCCCTCTGCCGATAGGCAAAGTCAGGTCCCAACATGCGGTCCAAACCCTGCCGAAAGGTCAGCTGAGTCCAGGTGTCTGCTGGAACGGAATCAGGAAGCAAATCTGGTATGTACGAGAATCGACACTGACAGCTTCGCTCTAAAGATTCCAAAGCCTTAGCCGTTGAACCCGATTTGACGGTGTGCGGCAAAGTCTGGTCTAGATTGACCTGAGCCATAGCCCATGCGTTCCAACTCAACAATACGATCAGAAGCAACTTCCTCATTGGCAAATGCCTCCCTTCAAAACTTGGGCTTCCCCATCGGGAACCACTTCCAGATTGAAGGTCTCTTGGATGATCTCCAACACAGTTTTCAGCGTTTCATTGGCAAAGGTGGCCGTCAACTTGCAAGACTGCAGTTCTGGATTTTCAATGCGTATTTCAACCCCGTAGGTTTGGGTTAGAATCTCAGCTACCACGCGCAGTTCAGTCTGACGAAACCGCAATATCTTATTGTCAGGACTCACAGGAGTGACCGGCGCTGGTTTTTCAACCATTTCTCTTGGAGATTTCACGGCCTCTGAAGAAACGGTTGCGGGTTTAAGTTCAGATGCACCTGGCTTCCCCAATGACTCAACGGGGCGTGCAGACAAGACTTCAGTCGGGCTTGAAGGTGAAGTTGAACTCAAACCCGGATTTGAACTTGACAAAGTCGGCTGTTCGGCGGCAACTGATTCAGATTGAGGCTTTTGGATAGTAGCGGCATCGTGAAACATGCCGTAATA
>JAURGZ010000033.1 GCA_030833525.1 Bacteroidota bacterium
AGCGCGGCTCACAAGCGAGGTTTGGCGACGGCCGATCAAGATCAAGCCTTGTTTGCCGCCTTGACTCAAGTCAACGATTTGGGGCGCAAACTAAGCTCGCTGCCAGGCCTCCACGCGATGACCGACGTAACGGGATTTGGTTTGTTGGGTCATTTGATGGAAATGCTGCAATCGGCCCAACTGATGGCTGAATTGCAGGCTTCTACGCTACCCAAATTGGCTCAAGCTGAATCGTTGGCGGCTTCTTTTGTGCTTCCCGACAATGCCATGCGCAATTGGAATGCGTACGAGAGCCAGGTTGACATGCAGGCTCAAGAGGCCTTTCCCTGGATCGTGGATCCGCAGACCAATGGAGGCTTGTTGATTGCCGTAGCACCCGAATTGGAATCCCAGATGCGCGAAGAGTATGGCTTGTTTCTGATCGGTGAACTCCTGCCCGATTCGGGATCAAAACGCTGCCGGGTGGCATAAAAAAACCCCGACCTAGGCCGGGGTTCTCCAGAATCTTATAAAAATTAACGGTACAAGACCTGCTTCACAGCGGCGCAAATGCGGTCGCAGTTGGGCAAGAACTCCTCTACGAAAGTGGGTGCGTAAGGAAGGGGAGTGTCGGCTGTGGTTACACGTTGAACGGGAGCGTCCAAGTAGTCAAAGGCGCGACGCTGAACCATGTATCCCAGCTCCGAGCTGATGCTGGCCAAAGGCCAAGCTTCTTCTACGATTACCAAACGGTTGGTTTTTTTAACCGAGTTGATCACCGTATCGTAGTCCAAGGGGCGAATGGTGCGCAAATCGATGAGTTCAACACTAATGCCATCAGCTTCCAAAGCCGCTACCGCCTCGTGGCAGCGCAGCATCATTTTACCAAAGGAAACCAGGGTAACATCGCTTCCGCTTTTGACCACATCGGCTTTTCCAATTTCAATGATGTACTCTTCTTCAGGTACCTCTCCTTTGAAACCATACATTTGCTCAGACTCCATGAAAATCACGGGGTTTTCGTCACGAATGGCGGCTTTCAACAAGCCTTTGGCGTCTTTGGGATTGGAAGGAACCACCACTTTCAAACCGGGGGTATTGGCATACCAGGAATCAAAAGCCTGGGAGTGCTGCTGGCCCAATTGACCGGCTGATGCGGTAGGACCGCGAAACACCATGGGGCAAGTGAATTGACCGTCGCTCATGGAATTGATCTTCGCGGCTGAGTTGATGACCTGATCGATGGCGACCAGTGAAAAGTTAAAGGTCATGAATTCGCAGATGGGGCGCAGACCATTCATGGCTGCTCCTACGGCGATACCGGCGAAACCAAGCTCGGCGATGGGGGTATCCACCACGCGCTTTTCGCCAAACTCATCCAACATGCCTTGGCTTACTTTATAGGCACCGTTGTACTCGGCTACTTCTTCGCCGAGCAAGAACACGCGCTCGTCGCGGCGCATCTCCTCAGACATGGCCTCACGCAAAGCTTCGCGAAATTGAATTTCTCTCATGGTTGAAAACGGGTTACAAAATTAGGACTTGGCGAGGGCAGTGCCAAAGGTCCTGTGGAACTTAGGCTTGCAAACGTTTATTTAAGAGCCCTTCCACCTTGGCATATAGCTGACGGGGCCCCATTTTTCGCCATTCTACATCGTCCAATTCACCGCCGAAATTCAGGTAATAATCCAGCCCAGTGGCGCGCATTTCATCCAAAACATGATCGCGAAAATTCAAGCAGGCGATCCATCCGTCGAGATCGACATCTTGGAACCATTCCTCGTAATAGGAGTCATCACTCGAATGAAAGTTCAGCACGTTTTCCCCGATGATCACAAAGCGCTTGATGCCCTCGTCCATCATGAGCTCCAGCACGTCGCGCTTGAGGTTCATGATGTCGTTGTACAAGGCATCGTTCCATTCGCCTAAAAACTCAATGATGGCAAACCCTTCGGCGTAATCGGCGAACAAAATTTTCATGTATAAGGTGTTCGAACCGAAGTGATCCCATTGAGGGTGAATCAGGTAGTTGTAGACGCTGTGCTCAAAATAAAACTCGCTGTATTCGCGCTCGTAAAAGGGCGAACGAGGGTCTTCGCAAGCCGAATAAAATCCCAACCAAGCAAAATGCGGTTCGATGTCGTGCACAGGTGCAAAATTAAGTCCTAGTCAGGGGGGACACGCAGCCGCTTGTTGAGATTTTCCCCGCGATTTTCGCCACGGGAATTACCTTCGCTAGGCATGTCCCGCAGTTTTGTCAAAAATTTAGTGTGGTTGCAGGTCTTGAATTGGGCTGTCAAACCCCTGTGGATATTGCTCATCGAGCGGGAGGTGCAACTTCGACTGGGCGACGCTTGGTACGGTCAGTATTACGTGTTGTTCAACGCCGCTCTTTTGTTTGCCGTCGTTTTGGATGCCGGTTTGGCCAATTATACAGCTCGTGAAATCGCCTCCAAGAATGCTTGGAACCGGCCTTTAAGGCTCTTTGGCCTGCGTTTGGGTTTGGGGGCTGTATATGCCCTTCTGGTGCTGGGATTGGGTCTTTGGCAGGGTCTGTCTTTGGGCCTCTTGTTATGGGTGGCCGGCAACCAAATCATGGCCTCCACGGTGCTGTTGCTCAGAGCCGTATTGCAAGGTCAACACCGATTCAAAGCCGATGCCATTTTGAGCATCAGCGATCGACTGGTGGCGCTTTTCGCCTGCTCCTACTTTTTATGGGGAGGGCATTTTGAATTTTCAGCCCTATCAGGCCTGAAATACTTTGTCGCCGCTCAAAGCCTCGGTTATGCGGCCTCGCTGGCGCTCGGCCTAACGCTGGTCCTTTCACGCCAGCCCACCATAGAAGACATTGAAAACCACGAATCTTGGCTTTCTTGGCTGGGTTCCTTCAAATGGTATTCCCTAATGGCTTTGCTCATGACCTTGTACACGCGTTTGGATGTTTTGCTCTTGAACACCTGGTCACGAGTAGGCCTGGCCCTGCCAGAGACTGGAAATTTGAACGATGCTCCCGTTCGCGATGCCTCGGCTGCTTACCAGCAAGCGGGCATATACGCTCAGAGCTTTCGCCTGTTGGATGCGGCGCTGATTTTTACCACTCTTCTGTCTACCCAATTGCTGCCCATGTTTGCCAAGCGCATGGCCAACCAAGAATCGTCAGATGATCTCTTGAAATGGAGCACTCGTGGCATTTTGGCGGCCGGTTTATTAGGGGCTAGTTTGGCCTGGTTCGCAGGTGAAGAGATCTTGACTCGGCTGTATCCCGGTTTGTACGGCTCTGCGGCCGAACTGCACAATGCCTCGGTGGTATTTGGTCTGTTGATGAGTTCCTTTTTGCCCATGGCTTTGGTGCATGTGTACGGAACTTATGTCACAGCTGCCGGTGAATTGAAGTGGTTGAGCGGCCTGTCGGCCGCCGGCTTGCTGCTCAATTTGGCACTGAATGGGTATTATATACCCTTGGTCGGCGCCGCAGGCGCCGCCCTTAGCTGTCTCGTTACCCAGGGCTTCTTTGCTTTGGGCTGCTGGTACAAATGCCGCGAACTGCGGGGTTGATATCGGAAGAGCAAGCTTGGATCCTCTGACGATTATCAGGTCGTGTTTATGGGTTTTTGGAACAAGTTCATCTCGTGGGCAGAAGGTAATTGTGATTTTCGAGCACATTGGAATTGGAACTAGTTGAATATGAAATGACAAGTTCTGTTAAGTGCTGTTGTTAAAATGAATATTGAACAGTTTCCCAATAATTCTCAACTCATTTTTACAATGAAGTATTTCAAAAACCGATTTGCATATTGGTTGTTAACTGATTGATATGATATTTTCTAGTGAAACAAAGAATAAACTAGAGGTGGGGTTTACCTATGCAGGAATTTCACTTTTTATTGTTCATTGTTTGATCATTCAATTCATTGATTTTGGATACATACCGACCCATTACCTACCTAAAAACATATTTGGCAGTCCATTCGCTTCCTTGTTTACTCCGTTTAGCATCCTTTTGATTTATGAGGTGTATCTCTTGATTTACTACCTCAGAGAAAGTTATTCAAAGTCAGTTTCCAAGCAAATCGAAATCATGGCCTTGATATTGTTGAGGAACAGTTTTAAGGACATAGATAAATTGATGCAGGGCCATACACAGTTGTTTGGTAGTGAATTGATCAAAGACGTAACGGGATTCATCGCCTTGTTAATCTTGCTATGGGCCTTTTACCATCTGGATAAAAATCGAAAAGGTATAAAGTATTCCCTAAGTCCCAATTTCATTCTACTTAAACAACGCATTTCGGTGGCTTTGTTTTGGATATTCATAGCACTATCCTTCTACTCAATAGGGCACTGGGTAACTGGTTTGGTTCATTTTCAGTCAAACGGCATGCAACAAGACCCTTCTCACATTTTTTACTCTGAGTTTTTCACCTTGCTCACTTTTGTTGATGTGGTGCTGTTGCTTAGCAGTGCGAAAAATCTCAGCAACAATATTTTGGTGATTCGCAATTCGGGCTATGTCTTATCGACATTGCTCATGCGTATATCGTTTAGTTTGGTTGGTTGGGAACGTATAAGCGCGGTGATTATAGGAGCAGGATTAGCCGTTTTCATGATGTGGATCAGCGAAAAAGATGCTTTCAGGGACATTCAGTTCAAGGGCTGAGTATTTGGAATCACTCCGGTAATCTGATGCCGATAACAATTGGGAGTGCTTCGATCTTTAGGAGGTATGATCTACCGAATACAATCGTAATTTCGCTCCCATGTCTGCTGCACCCAAACGCTGGAAATTGATGTTCATCACCTGGCTCTTTGTTTACCCCGTGATCAACCTGTTGTTCATGCTGCTGATGCCCTTGATGGTCGAGCAAAATCAATGGGTGAAGACGCTGGTCCTCACCTTGATATTGGTGCCCCTAATGGGAGCCGTACTGCCTCGTTTGCACCAGCGCTTTTGGAGCTGGATTGTGCGTTAAGTGCCTCGCTAAGCGAGAGTTTCAATTCCTTTTCCCCTACCTCACTCATACAAGGGGAAGGCCTGCATGAAGGCGTTGACCTCGCTTTTGATTTGCGCAAGGTTGGCTTCGTTTTCTGGGTCGCTCAGGGCACGGTCGATGAATTCGGCAATTTGTTCCATGTGCGATTCTTTCATGCCCCGTGTGGTAACGGCTGGGGTTCCCAAACGAATGCCCGAAGTCACAAAGGGAGAACGGGTTTCGAAGGGAACGGCGTTTTTGTTGATGGTAATGTCGCAGCGAACCAGGGTGTTTTCAGCCAATTTACCGGTTAGGGTCTCGCTTTTGGGGCGCAAGTCTATCAGCATGAGGTGGTTGTCGGTACCGCCAGAGATGACGGCGTATCCGCGGGAGACCATAGCCTTAGCCAAGGCCTGCGCATTGGCCATGACTTGCTGGCCATAGGCTTTGAAATCATCAGAAAGGGCTTCTCCAAAGGCTACGGCTTTGGCGGCGATGACATGCTCCAAGGGACCGCCCTGGGTGCCCGGAAATACGGCTCCGTCCAATACAGCGCTCATCATCTTGGGTTCACCTTTGGGTGTGGTCAAGCCCCAGGGGTTGGGGAAATCTTTACCCATCAAAATGATGCCTCCGCGGGGTCCGCGCAAGGTTTTGTGGGTGGTAGAGGTCACGATGTGGCAATGGGGAACCGGGTCGTTTAACAAGCCTTTGGCGATCAATCCCGAAGGGTGGGAAATGTCGGCCAACAGCAAGGCGCCGACGGCATCGGCGATTTGACGCAAACGAGCATAATCCCAATCGCGGCTATAGCTGGAGGCACCGCAAATGATCAACTTGGGCTGCTCGCGGTGGGCAATTTCTTCGACTTTATCGTAGTTGATGCGGCCGGTTTCTTGCTCCACTCCATAGAAACTGGGGCTATACAATTGGCCCGAAAAATTGACGGGTGAACCGTGGGTCAAATGACCCCCGTGAGACAAGTCAAATCCCAAAATCTTATCGCCGGGTTTGAGTACACCCAGCATGACGGCCGCATTGGCCTGTGCTCCCGAGTGGGGCTGCACGTTGGCCCATTCGGCGCCAAACAATTCCTTGATGCGGTCAATGGCGAGCTGTTCGATTTGATCGACCACTTCGCATCCGCCGTAGTAGCGACGGCCGGGAAGGCCTTCGGCGTATTTGTTGGTGAGCACCGAACCCATGGCTTCCATAACCGCGGGGCTGGTGAAATTTTCAGAGGCAATCAGCTCAATGCCATGGGCCTGGCGCTGGTATTCGGCTTCGATCAGGTCAAAGACCTTGGAATCGCGTTGATTCATGCTTCAAATTTACATGCTTTGTAACGCCATTGGGAGGAAATTGCGTAGTTTCGACAGGCAATTTCTTATGAAAATCAACCGCACTTTTGCCAAGACCGCAGGCGTGTTCCTGCTCTTTCTCCTCGCTTTTTGGATGTTGTCGATGTGGTACCTATCGCCTGCCCTTGATGGTAAGGTGATGCGCCAAGGCGATATGCAACAAGTGAATTTGATGAAGCATGCCGCCGAGCAGGTGAAGTCCCAGACCGGGGAATACCCTTCGTGGAACGACCGGCTCTTTTCGGGAATGCCCGGCAACCTGATTACGGGCATCAAGCAGGGTTCGCTGCTGTTGAAATACAACATTTTGCATTTGTTGGGCTTGGTGAAAAGCCCCTTTCAATTTCTGTTCGTGGCCATGATGAGCATGTTCGTGCTTTTGTGGAGCGTCAAAGTAGATCGATTCATGGCGGCAGCCGGAGCCATCGGGTATGCCTTCATGACCTTTAGCATTTCCTCTTACGAGGCCGGTCACATTACGAAGGTCTTGGCCATGGGGGCTATGCCCGGGGTCATCGCCGGATTGGTGCTCCTGAGCCAGCGCCGTTGGTGGTGGGGAACAGGTGTTTTGGCCCTGTTTTTCGGCATGGTGGTCAACTATTTTCACTATCAAATTGCTTACTACGCGGGCATCATGGCCGGCTTGTACATCTTGGTCGATGCGGTGCTGCGCTTGCGCAAAGGAGAGGCCAAAAGTGCTGTGATGGGGGCCGGTTTGGCGGCCATGGCCATGGCAGTGGGAACCCTGACTTGCGTAGGCAAACTGGTCGATACCATGCAGTATTCCCAAGCCACCATGCGCGGGGGATCCGAACTGGCTTCTGAGGTTCCCCAAAACGGCCCCAAGCAGAACGACGCCAGCGGCTTGGACATCGAATATGCTTTTTCTTGGTCCTATGGTATCGACGAGAGCTTTACCCTCTTGATTCCCGGTTTTATGGGAGGAAGCAGCAACGAACTCATGGAAAACAACGAGCTGGGTGTCGATCGCCTACCCCTGTATTACGGAGAACTGCAGTTTACCTCGGGTCCCATTTATTTGGGAGCGGCTTTGATGCTGCTGTTTGTATTGGGTTTTGTGACCGCGCAACAATGGAAAAAGGAGAGTCCTGACTCGGCCGAAGCTCAGCAGGCCATGACCTATGCTTGGTTCGCGGTGCTGGCCTTTGCGGTTTCTTTGGTGCTGGCCTGGGGTCGTCATTTTGGATTGAACGAGTGGCTGTTTCACCACCTGCCGTATTACAATAAATTCCGCACACCCATGATGGCTTTGGTCATCGCTCAAGTGGTGGTGCCGTTCTTGGGTCTTTTTGGAGTGCAAGCCCTTCTTTCTGGGCAGCTGTCAGAGAAAGCCTCTAAAGCGGTGATCAAGCAAACGGCCATTGCCGCTGGCGCGCTATTTGCCTTGGCTATGCTTATGGCTTCCGGGAGCAGCTTTGCCTCAGCAGGCGATGCGCGCTTGGCTGAAAGCGGGGGTCCTCAAGTCATCGATGCCATCAAAGAATTGCGTTCGAAATTGGTTTGGAGCGACATTTGGCGTAGCCTAGCTTTCGCCGGGTTGGCCTTTGCCATGGTTTGGGCCGGAGTGAAAAAGCAACTGAAAATGGCCCAAGTGGGCATGGCCTTGATCGCGGTGGTCGGTTTGGATATGATGGGAGTTGCCAAGCGCTATTTGGGCGATGAAAACTGGGAACAAGCTGAAGTGGAAAACGAGATTTTGCCCAGCAAGGTTGACGAGGAAGTCATGGCTGCTAACAAAGAGAATGCTCGGGTATTGGATTTGCGTGTCAATCCGTTCAACGACAATCACGCGGCGCCTTGGCACCGCAATGTGGGTGGATATCATCCGGCGAAATTGTCTCGCTACCAAGACTTGATTTCCTACGGCCTTACGCCCAACGGGGGGGCCATGAGCTATGAGTTTCTCATGAAAAACCCCACCATGGACATGTTGAATTGCCGCTACGTGCTCTCGCGCGACCAGAATGGATCAGGCGAGCAGGTGTTCGAGCGCCCTACAGCCTTCGGTCCCGCTTGGTTTGTGGCCGAAACCCAAGAGGCTAGCAACGCCAAAAAAGCCATGGAAACCGTGCTCTCGAGCGATCTGCGCCGGGTAGCGGTGGTAGAAGCAACTGAAACCCATAAGCCCTCGGCTTCTTCCTATGCCTTGGATTCTAACGCCCGCGTGCAGCAAACCCAATACAGCATGGAAAGCCAGACCTACGTTTCTGAAAATGCTTCAGCGGGTTTGCTTGTGTTCAGTGAACTGTATTACAATGAATCGGTAGGGCAATGGGTGGTAAGCATTGATGGTAAGCCAGCCCAAGCCTTGCGCGTGAATTACATGCTGCGTGCGGTCGAGGTTCCAGCGGGCAAGCACGACATCGTTTGGTCGTATCAGGCCGCTGATCGCGGCGCCTTGTACGCCACCGAACTGGCTAGTTCGGTGTTGATCGTTCTGTTGGTTCTGGGCCTCTTATTCAAAACGGCTACCGCTCCTGAACCCGAAGCCTAAGCGCCCATGCGGCTGTCGATCATTAGCATCAACTACAACAACTTGCCGGGGCTGGAGGCCACGGCCGCTTCGGTGTGGGCGCAAACCGCTCGTGCTGATTTTGAATGGATTGTGGTCGATGGGGGCAGTCGCGATGGAGCCTTCGAATGGTTGACAGAGCACCAATCCCACATTGATCACTGGGTCAGCGAGCCCGATCGGGGTCTTTACGATGCCATGAACAAGGGCTTGGCCATGGCCAAAGGTGACTACGTTTGGTTTTTGAACAGCGGGGATCGCATTCATGCCGCAGACGTGGCAGAAGGAATCTTGAATCTGGCGGGTGAGCCCGATGTGATTTTTGGCGATACCTGCTTTGTTGAGCCCAATGGGCGTTCTTTGGGTCTCATTTCCAAGCTTAAACCCCAGCCCTTGCCCCTTCGCCTGGGTCCGTCTTCTTTTCGATTTGGCATGAACCTCTGTCACCAAAGCTTTTTGGTGAAACGCAGCTTGGCCCCCACCTACGATTTGGCTTATAAATTGGCCGCAGACATCGACTGGATTGTGCGCATTTTGAAGCGCTCGCCCAGCAGCGTTCGAACCGATTTTGTGATCGCCGATTTTGAGGTGGGAGGCAGTTCGTACCAGCATACCCGCAAAGCGTGGAAAGAGCGCTACGCGGTTTTGTCTGGGCATTACGGCTCGGTTTCGAACTTCTTTGCCCATATCTGGATATTTTTGCGGCGCATCTTGTTTCAATTGAAGATCTACAAACCGTGAGCCGCGTCGATAAATCCCTGTTTGAAGCCGATCATTACCTCGGCAAACCGGCCGATGCCGGTGATTTGCTGGTCTCGCGAAGGTTGGAGTTGCTGGAGGGGTTTGAAGGATTTTTTGACCCTACCTGCGATTTGATCGAAATCGGCTGCGGCAATGGCAATACCACCGCCAGGGTCGCGCCTCGCTTTCGCTCGGCCCGAGGGCTGGAATACGCCTCGGTACACCAAGCTGAGTTTGAGCATTTGGCCCAGCAAGCCGGCGTAGCCGACAAAGCCCAATTTCAGGTTTGCGATATCATGGCAGGGCCTGTTCAGCCTAAGGCGCAGCGGCTCATCAGTTTCGAGGTCATCGAACACTTGCCCGGCGAAGAAGGCGTTAAGAACTACGCGGCTTCCCTGGAAGATGGAGCCTTGGCGGCCATTTCGGTCCCCAACAAATGGTGGATTTTCGAAACCCACGGGGCGCGATTGCCCTTGCTACCTTGGAACCGGGTGCCCTTTTTCAGCTGGTTGCCCAAGCCCTTGCATGAACGTTGGGCAAACGCCCGTATTTACACGCGCAGTCGCATAGTTCGCCTGATGCAAGAGAGTGGTTTTGAGGTATTAAAAGTGCAGTACATCACAGCACCCATGGATGTCATCAAGTGGAAACCCTTGCAAAACTTGTTGCGCCGCCTGTTTTTTGGCCGTGCATCGACGCGCAACCCCTTCAAGTCGGTCAGCATCTTGGTGTTTGCCCGTAAAAATGCATCTTTGTAATTCGCTCCTTTAGAGCGAAGCATCGAATATCTATGAAGAAGTTTTCTGTAGCAGCGCTGACCCTGTTGGTAGGAAGCAGTGCCTGGGCCCAATCGGCCAAACCTGACATTCACTGGTACCATACGGCACCGAGCAAAAGCAACATGGGCATTTCTTTAGACGAGGCCTATCAAATGGGCTTGCCCGCTAAAAAAGAAATCATTGTAGCGGTAGTTGACGGCGGTACCGATGTAAACCACGAAGACTTGCAGGGGGTGTTGTGGACCAATCCCGGTGAAATCGCGGGCAATGGAATTGACGATGACGGCAACGGTTACATCGACGATGTATACGGTTGGAACTTCATTGGAGGCGCTGACGGTCGCAACGTAGGGGGTGACAACATGGAAAAGGTGCGCCTGTACGCCAAACTGCGCAAGCAATACGAAAACCTCAACGCCGAAGATGTAAACAGCTCTGATTACTTGGTGTACCAAGAGTTGAAAATGGAAATTGAAAAGGAGCGTGCTCGCTACCAAAAAGTGGAAGAGCGCATGAATGCCTTGCAAGAAACCATGACCATCATTCAGCAAAAAACGGGCAAAGACGATCCCAGTGTGGAAGAGGTCAAAGCCGTTGAGTTCGACAGCGTCATACACAAAACCATGGGTATGGTCATTGGAATGGCCATGGGAAAAGGGGAGACCTTCAGCAGCTTGAAAGGCCAGATTGACGGTCAAGTTTCTCACGTGCAAAGCACTTTGCACTACCACTACAACCCTGATTTGGATACCCGTGAAATCGTAGGCGATGACTACAACGACCCTTGGCAGCGCAACTACGGCAACGCCGATGTGATCGGTCCAGACGCGGGTCATGGAACCCACGTAGCCGGCATCATTGCGGGCAAGCGTGGCAATGGCATCGGCATGGATGGCGTATGCGATGCCGCCAAAATCATGGTGGTTCGCGTGGTTCCCGATGGCGATGAGCGCGATAAAGACGTGGCCAATGGCATCATCTATGCCGTTGACAACGGAGCCCAAATCATCAACATGAGTTTTGGAAAGGGTACCAATTGGTACAAGCCTGTAGTAGACAGCGCGGTTGCTTACGCTTTGCGCAAAGGCGTTATGCTGGTGCATGCAGCGGGCAACGACGGTGCCAACAACGATGTAGTTCCCAAATACCCCAACGATTCTTTGAACGGAGGGTTTGCGGGCAACTGGATTGAAATTGGAGCGAGCCAAATCGATGCCAAGCATTTGGCGACCAGCTTCTCGAATTACGGCGTGGCCAATGTTGACGTGTTCTCTCCCGGTCGCGATATCTACTCGACCATTCCCAATAACGAGTATGCCTATTTCAACGGTACTTCCATGGCGGCACCTTGCGCTGCGGGGGTCGCTGCCTTGGTTTGGAGCCGTTATCCAAACTTGACGGCCGAGCAAGTGAAATACTGTTTGATGGCCGGCTCGGTTCCCGTTAAGGGCAAAGTGATTTTGCCGGGTACCGACAAGCAAAAAGTAAAAATGAAAGACATCTGTGTGAGCGGTGGATTGGTCAATGCCAAGAAAGCGCTGGAAACAGCTGCAACTCTTTAAACATATGCACCACAATCAGCTTCATAAAAACATGCACGACGCGGGCTTATTGATGCTTCGCATTGGGTTTGCCTTTTTTATGATTCCCCACGGCATGGCCAAGTTGGATCGCTACATGGCTTCTTTGAGCAGTCAAGAACCCTTGAAGTTTTTCAATTTCTTGGGTTTGGGTCCTGAAATCTCATTATGGCTGACTTTGGTGGCTGAATTGCTCGCCCCTGTGTTGCTGATTGTCGGATTCAAAACCCGCTGGTCGGCTGCAGTGGCTGCCTTTTGCATGGCGGTGGCTGGTTTTTGGATTCACCGGGCCGATCCTTTGGGAGAGAAGGAACATGCTTTGCTCTATTTTGTGGCTTTCACTGTGATGGCCTTGACAGGTCCAGGCCGTTGGAGCCTGGATGCCATTTGGCGCAAACAACGCGATTGACCATTTTTTCAAAGGCCCCGAGGAATCGGGGCCTTTTTGTTTAAGAATGGTCTAAAAAAGGCGCAATCGCTAATTTTTTCACCTTAACATATTGTGATTTTTACCATAAGTTTCTTTTTTTCCTATATTCGTTCCAAACAATTAGTTATAAAAAATGAAAAAACTTGTACTTGTTATGTTCGGTATGGGCGCGGCAGCATTGTCGGCTCAAATTGCCGGAACTTGGAAGTGGGCCCCCATTGGTAACGCCATGGCGGTAGGTCCTGCCAAAGGTGACTATTCTTGGTGGGGAAATCCTGAAGCTGAAGTTACGGGCGCTCGCGCTTGTCAGTTTGACGACGAGTTCGTCTTCAATGCTGATGGTTCTTTCCAGAACGTGATGCAAAACGAAACCTTTTTGGAAGGTTGGCAGGGCTCTAACGGTTGCGGTGCTCCCGTTGCTCCCCACGATGGAAAAACTCCTGCTACTTGGTCTTACGACGCAGCCGCTGGTACCTTGAAATTGATGGGTAAAGGCGCTCACTTGGGATTGGCTAAGGTCTACAACGGTGGCGAATTGGCAGATCCTGCCAACGCTCCTGATTCTATCGTATACGAAGTGTCTATGGACGGCAATTCCATGAAGTGCGAAATCATGATCGGTGGTGGCGCTTACTGGAAGTTTGAATTGGTGAAGGTGATGCCAGAGTTGAACCCTGTGGGTTACTGGCAGATGCGCCCTGTTTCTACTTCATTGGCTGTAGGTCCTTCCAAAGGCAATTATGCTTGGTGGTCAGTTCCTGCTGCTGAGATCACCGCTGCCCGCAAGTGTATGTACGATGATTACTTCGTATTCAACCAGGACGGTTCTTTCACCATGGATTTCCAAGACGAGACTTTCCGTGAGGGTTGGATGGGCGCTACCGATTGCGGTGCTCCTGTTGCTCCTTTCGATGGCAAAGGTTCTTATACGTACACCGCGAACAAAGATGCTGCTACCATTGCTTTGAATGGTAAAGGTGCTTTCTTGGGTCTTCCCAAGGTTTACAACGGTGGTGAAATCAACGACGTAGCCAATGCTAAAGACACCATCGTGTACGAGGCAGCTATCACCGACGACACCATGTATGTTGACATCATGATCGGTGGCGGTGCATACTGGCACTTTGAATTGGTTCGTGTTCCTGAGCCTTCTATGGGCGTAGCGACCACTAATGCTGCTTCAGGTGTAGTGTTGTACCCCAACCCCGCTAGCGATGTATTGAATGTAGTAGTTCCTGGTAAAACCATTGAGGCTGTTCGCGTGTTGAATTTGCAGGGTTCCATCCTTGCTGAAGTGAACGCCGCTAGCCAAATGGCTGTTGCTGTTCCTACCACCGCTTTGGCTGACGGTACTTACTTGGTACAGGTTCAGACTTCAAATGGAATATTGACCCGCCGTTTTGTAAAAAACTAAGGGTGGTATTATGGTATAATTAGGCAATCGGGGGGACAACAGTCCCCCCCTTTGTTTCTAACTTCAAGAGGGTCTATCCCTCTTTTTTAACCCCAGGGTTATTGTAAATAACACAAAAAGATCAAATGAAAAAAGGGCTTTACCTGACATCCTTTGGCCTCTTCGGTTTGCTAGCCACTTTTGGCTCCAGTCATTCCTTAAAGGCTCAAAGTGCAGTGGACAGTTCCCAACTGGAATCCATGGAAGAGATTCTGGTAGTGGGTTACGGAAGTTCCACCAAGAAAGAATTTACCGGGGCCAATTCCTCCCTCAAAGGCCAATCGCTGGAGAAATTGAACATACCCCGAATGGACCAGGCCTTGCAGGGCCAGATTGCCGGTGTAACCATTAGCACCAATTCGGGATCCCCTGGAGGGGCTTCTCAAATACGCATTCGCGGTCTAAGCACCTTCGGGGACAATGATCCTTTGATTTTGGTTGACGGTGTGGTTTACGACAGCGAAGGCTTGAATGCTTTGAACCCCGCTGACATCGAATCCATCAACGTGTTGAAAGACGCAACAGCCGGTATTTACGGTGTTCGTGCGGCCAATGGGGTGATCATCGTGGAAACCAAAAAGGGCAAATTCAATGCGGCTCCCAAATGGGAGGTTTCGGGCTTCTACGGTTTGCAACAAACTGCGCGCAAATTGAATTTGCTTACGGCAACCGAATACGCCGTCTTGAAAAACGAAATGTTCGCCAATGGTGGGCAGGCCATGCCCTTTAACAATACGGCTTTGGGCACGGGTACCAATTGGCAAGATTCGGTCTTCCAAACGGCTCCCGTATTGCAATACAACGCCTCGGTGAGCGGGGGTACGGCTCAGAGCACCTACTCCATTGCCGGTAGTTATTACGATCAACTGGGAATTGTGGGTTTGGATAAAGCCCGCTTCAAGCGTTTGAACGGTCGTGTAAACTTCGATACCAAGATGAGCGATAACCTGCGTTTGAGTTCGGTTTTCTTGTACACCAACGAGCAGCGCAGCGGCCTGCCCGAAAATGGCATTGGCTCTGTATTGTACAACACCATCAACGCCTTCCCAACCGATCCGATTCGCGATCAGAACGGTCGTTACACCTACTTGGAAGAGGTGTCAGACATCATCAATCCGTTTGCCCAAATGGAGAATTCCTACAACTGGGCTTGGGTCAATAAATTCGTTGGTAAGGAAGAATTGGCATACGATATCAAGCCCAATTTGACCTTCACCAACCGGTTCAACTACAACTATGCTTCGGTAGATGCTAAGGTGTTCGCACCTTTGGTTTGGTTCGGCCCTGGAAAGGCTCAAAACACCGCCATCAACGAGAACTTGGATCCCAGTTTGGTAGAGATAGCGCCCGGTACCTTCATCGACCGTGGAGCCAGCGTGACCGAGAGCCACTCGAGCTTTACCGATTTGAACTACGAATCGTTCTTCAACCACAGCGCCGATTTGGGTGGTAATCAAAGTCTGAAAACGACCATGGGTGTATCCATCTTCCAGCGCCGCGGCGACAATTTGAGCGGTACTGCTTATAACATTCCCAATAACAGCTTGGAGTACGCCGACATTTCAGCCAACTTGGCTCCCGGTGGCTTCTTGAACAACGTGAGCAGCTGGCAATTCACCGAGCGCTTGTTGTCAGGATTCTTGCGTACGGAATATAGCCGCAACGGCCGCTATTTTGTTTCGGGCATTTTGCGCCGAGACGGTTCCAGCAAGTTCGGCCCCAATTCCCGCTGGGGTTGGTTCCCAACCTTGTCAGGTTCTTGGTTGTTGAGCGAAGAAGACTTCTACCATTCCAAAACCATTCGCAGCGCCAAATTGCGCATGAGTTACGGGGTGAGCGGAAACGATCAAATTGCCAACTTTGCCTACCGCGGTTTGTTGAATGGAGAAGGGGTTTACGTCTTCAATGACATCATCGTGAGCGGTGTTGCCATTGGCCGTGCTTCGAATCCCGATTTGAAATGGGAATCTACCCATCAATTCAACTTGGGTACTGATTTGACTATTGGCCGTCAGGTCGATTTGACCTTGAACTACTTCATCAAGAACACCCGCGACTTGTTGTTCCAACCTGATGTGTCAGGCATTTTAGGAACGGCCGGTGCCGGTTCCTATCCGCCGATCATCAACGCCGGTGATGTATCCAACAAGGGTGTGGAATTGGAAATGCAATACCGCTTCATTCCCCGCCGCGATTGGAACTTGAGCATGGGTTTGAACGCCGCCTATTTGAAGAACGAGGTGAAAAGCACACCTGAGGGAGTTGATTTCATTCCCGGTGCCGGATTCGGCGTGGGCGGAAACGTAGCCACCCGTTTCGAGATGGGATTCCCCATCGGTTACTTCGTCGGTTATCAAGTCGATGGAGTGTTCCAAACCCAGGAAGAAATTGACGCTTCTCCCGTGGTTCAAGCCGGTGCGAAGCCTGGTGATTTCCGCTATAAGGATATCAACGGCGATGGCAAAATCAGCTTCAGCGACAACAGCGATAAAACCTATTTGGGTTCGCCCATTCCCAAGGTAACCTTGGGGTACAATGCCAATTTCAAGTACAAGAATTTTGATTTGAGTTTGCAGTTGTATGCGGCCTTGGGTCAAAAAATCGTACGCAACTACGAGCGCCAGCAGCCCTATGCCAACATGTTGGACTACAACATTCGCCGCTGGACCGGTCCCGGATCTACCAACGAATACGCTCGATTGGGTACTGATTTGAACCGCAACGCTGTATTCTCTGATTTCTACGTGGAAGATGGCTCTTTCTTGCGCCTTCGCAACGTACAAATGGGTTACAACTTGACTTCTGAACAAGCGGCTCGCTTGCATTTGCAAGGCTTGCGCGTGTATTTGTCAGGCAACAACCTGTTTACATTGACCAATTACATGGGCTTTGACCCCGATATTGGATCAGCCGGTGGCGCCTTGGCTTCTGGCGTAGATTACGGTTTCTACCCCCAGGCTAGAAACTTCATGTTGGGCTTTAATATTCGATTCTAAACACCATGAAAAAGATAGCCATTGCCGCCTTGGCCTTGGGCCTTTCGCTCACACAAATGGGTTGTGAGAAATACTTGGATGTCGCTCCTCCCTACACCCAGGATGCTGACAACTTCTTCAATACTCCCGTCGATTACGAACGTGCATTGATTGGAGCCTATGACCTGCTTCAGGGCTCATTCATGTCCACTTGGATCGGTGAAATCGCCTCTGATAATTCCATTGCTGGAGGTGAAAGCGTAACCGATACCGAAGGCTTGCACGAAATCGATGCCATGAGCCACGATGCTGTGAACGACGATTTGCGCAAAGTGTTTCGCTGGAATTACGCCGGCATCACCCGCGTGAATTACATCATGGAGAACAAAGACAAATTGGACTTCCAAGGCAAAGATTTGATCTTGGCCCAGGCTCAGTTCTTGCGCGCCTTCTACTACTTTGAGTTGGTGAAGTTTTTTGGCGATGTTCCCTTGATTGTAGACAAGCGTTTGGGAAGCAGCGAGGCCACCTTGTACGATCGCACCCCGGCCGCCGAGGTTTATGCCCAAATCGAAAGCGATTTGGAATTTGCGGTAGCCAACTTGAATTGGACAGCGGCTGAAAAAGGGCGCATCACCAAAGGGGCTGCCTTGAGTTTGCTGGGTAAGGTTTACTTGTACCAAGATAAATTCGACCAGGCTTCAGCTGCTTTCAAACAGGTCATTGACCAGAATCAATATCGCCTCATTGCCGATTACACCAAAATGTTTACGGTGGCCAATGAGGGTCATTCTGAGACCATTTTTGACGTTGAATACAGCGGCGCTGAAGGCGGTTCTTATGGCTGCATGATTTGCTTGGAAGGCAATGCTTCGCCCGGTTTCCAAGGCATTCGCCAGTACAACGGTCCTGTTTACGGTGACGGCAACTCCTACAACTTGCCAACCCAGAATTTGTACGATGCCTTCGCCGCCAACGACCCGCGCCGCGATGCCAGCATTTTGGACATCGATGCATTCATTGCCAAGCAAGCCAATCCGGCGTCCATTACCTATGCCAAAGGCGGCGGGGGACACACCGGTTTTTACAACAACAAGTACATCAAAAAGCAAGGCGAAATAGGCCTTCCTGACAACGATTTGACCAGCCCTGTAAACTACAAGGTGATTCGTTATGCCGATGTGCTTTTGATGGCAGCAGAAGCCAATGCGCGCAAAGCAGGGGCCGATGAAGCTTTGGCTCGTCAATACCTCAACCAAGTTCGTTCCCGCGCAGGCATGTCAACGGTCAACGCTTCTGGTCAAGCCCTGATAGAGGCCATTTGGGCTGAGCGTCGCTTGGAATTGAGCGGTGAAGGTCACCGTTTCTTTGATTTGGTGCGCACCGGTCAGGCCAAAGATGCCATCGATGGTTTTGTCGTAGGCAAGCATGAACTTTTCCCCATACCACAGGTTGAAATAGATTTGGCCGGTGGCAAATGGAAACAAAATCCAAATTATTAAACTTGAACATTATATGAAAAAGACACTCATTTTAGCCCTAGGATGGATGGCCCTTTTGGCCGCCCCGGGTTGCAAGGAAGAGGATCCCGGATTGGGAACGGCTCCTACCCAAGCTGATGCGATGTTTACCTACATCCCTTCGGTTGACAATCCCAACATCATCAATTTTGAAGCCAAAAACAAGACCTTGATCGCCAAGTGGGATTTCGGAAACGGAACTACCGGTGAAGGTTCAACCGCACAGGCTAGCTACCCCAACAAGGGTACCTATACCGTGAAGTTGACCGTTTTCAATTCAGGTGGAAGCGCTTCGAGCACCCAGGAAATTGTCATCGATCAAGACGACCCTACGTTGTTGAGCGATCCCTTGTACACCTTCTTGACGGGAGGTACCGCGGGCAAAGGCTACAAGACTTGGGTCATCGATTCTACCCGCGATGGCCACATGGGCGTAGGTCCGAACCCCAGCAGCGCCGCAGGTGATGTTCCTGAGTGGTGGGCCGCCAAGCGTCTGGACAAAACCAATGTAGGTTTGTACAATGACCAATTTGTCTTTCGCTTGAAGGGCTTTGGCTTTGATCAAATCACCAACGGTGATGTGTACATCAACAACTTACAGGCCGCTAATTTCCCTGGCTCTGTCTTGACTCCTAAGGCTGATTACTGGGCTCCTTTCGAGAACCAAATGAATGAGACTTGGACCCTGAAAATGGACAAGGATACTACCTTGACCGTTTCTGGAAAGTCATTCATTGGTTACTATGCCGGATCGCAGACTTACAAAGTGATTCGCATGTCTGAAAACGAAATCTTCTTGCGTTACGTAGACGGCGGCAATGACGGTTTGGCTTGGTACATTCGCTTGGTTCCCGACGACTATCCCGTTGACAATGGCGGCGGGGGAGGTGATCCCACTTTCGAATTGCCCATCAGCTTCGAAAGCGTTGAGCCTACCTTTACTACTTTTGGAAACAGCACCTATGCGATCATTGACAACCCTCAAAAAGGAGGCATCAATACCAGCAACCGTGTCTTGGAAACGGTTCACGGCAATGAGACTTGGGCCGGTTTGTTCGTCAACTTGAAGAACAAATTGGACTTCAGCGGTTCAGCCAAAACCATCTCTGTGAAAATTTACGCTCCTGCTGCAGGTGTGATGCGCATCAAGTTGGAAAACAGCGCCAATACCAGCGAATTCATTGAGAAAGACGTCAACGTCACCGCTTCAGGTCAGTGGATCGAAGTGAGCATTGATTTCAGCGATGCCACGGCTGGCGTGTTCGACCGTTTGGTTCTCTTCCCCGGATGGGACGTGGCCAATGCCGGTACATTCTATTTAGACGATATTGCCCAAAAATAACATTTCTACAGGGCGGGTCTTGGACCCGCCCTTTTTCTTTGTGTGATGCCCAAATTTACCTCCATGTCCCTATTGATGGCCGTTTCGGGTCTGTTTGCCTTTGTGGGTGCTTCTTGCGATAAAACCCCCGTAGAAGATCCCTTGGTACTACCTGAAAATTTCACCCAAAACGTGGTGTTGTCTGCTTCGGTAAAAGGCCAAGTAGACGTCCAATTGAAAGCCGATAAGGTGAATTACTATTCAGTCGAATTTCAAGACCTGGGCGCTGCCAAATACGAAGAATCAACTGACGGTTCATTTTCTTACAAGTTCTCAAAAGCGGGTACCTATGCCATTCGCATGCGGGCCCATACGACAGCGGCTCACTTTGTGGAAGCCATCGATTCGGTGAAGCTGGAAGAAGTTACCTTGGCCGATGGCTATACCACGCCTTTGGAATACCCAGGTTATACCTTGTCTTGGGCCGATGAATTCAATGGCAATGCCTTGAATCTGAATGACTGGACCCATGAGATAGGCACTGGCAACTGGGGTTGGGGCAACAATGAGCTGCAGTATTACACCGATGGAAGCAGCAATTTGCAAGTCTCGGGCGGTAAATTGACCATCACGGCCAAAAGCGAAAGCCAAGGGTCGAGCAATTATACCTCAGCTCGCATCAAAACTCAGGGAAAAAAGGAATTCCAATACGGGCGCATCGACATTCGGGCTCGTTTGCCCAGGGGGCAAGGTCTTTGGCCTGCCTTGTGGATG
>JAURGZ010000048.1 GCA_030833525.1 Bacteroidota bacterium
AAGCGAGCATCGCCTTTGACCTCGGTCTGGTGGGGGATGTCGGCGTAGGGCTTGAATCGGTTGCCATCTATAGCCAAGAATGCAGGTTGAATCGAAAGGGCTGCAATGGCTCTGTGCATGGCTTCTACGCTGGCCCATAATATGTTTAACTCATCTATTTCTTGTGGGCTGCATTCAGCCACGGCCCAGGCGATGGCTTCTTTTTCTATGATGGGTCTAAGCGTTTCCCGCTTCTTTTGGCTAAGTTGTTTGGAATCGTTGAGCCAAGGGTGATCAAAATCAGGTGGTAATATCACCGCTGCGGCGGTCACCGGTCCTGCTAGGCATCCGCGCCCGGCTTCGTCGCATCCGGCTTCTAGGTTCAATCCTTTTATTGATCGTTGAAGCCTCATGATAAGGAGTAAACAAAGCCCAAGCCATATTTCATTCCCACCTCTACGCTTTGCCAAAAACAAATGACAAAGCCATCCCAACCGTATTTCCAGCCAGAGCGAAGCAGGTAGTTACGCACAAATCGAGCCCAAGGCGAAACCAAGCATTTTACTAAGTTCAATCCCCAAAAACCACTGCCGGCTTCTTGGGCTCCAATGCGACCGAATTTCAAGGCTTGCATTCGCGCCGCTTTTAAATCGCTGTAGGTATAGTGCAATAAGTCACCTTGCAATTGATCTACCCGTAAGGCTTGCTCGGTCCCCCTTCCCATTTCTATGCGATCATGAGGGTTTTCTCCTGCCCATTGAGCGGCTCCGCGTTTCCAAAGGCGAATCTTTCGATCGGGGTACCACCCACAGCCTTTGATGGCTCGTTCTCCGAGGTGATTCAAGCGATTCATAGAGAAGCCAAAGGCGGGAAATCCCTGAGCCTTGGCCGTTTCAATGCTGCGATGCAATTCGGGCGACAAGGCCTCGTCGGCATCCAAACTCAAAATGTAATCGCCGCTGCTTTGCAACCAAGCCCAATTTTTTTGCTCAATGTGCGTGGTAAAAGTTCGGTGCAAAACCGTTGCGCCCAAGGCACTAGCAATGGAAACCGTTTGATCGGTCGATCCACTGTCGACGACCATCACTTCGTCGGCCAGCGAAGCCACCGAGCGAATGCAGTCGCCAATGCGCGCTTCTTCGTTGTAGGCAATGATGACAAGCGAAAGGGTGCCCATGCCTTGCGAAGATAGCCGAATTAGTGACCGCCGCCTTCTACGGCTGAAACTTCCAACCCTTGGTCGCGCAACAGCTTGCCAACGCGCCATGCATAGAAAGCCAAGTAGGCAAAGCAAACGACGCCGACCCAGTAACTGTTCTTGATGCCCAAGTAGGCAGGATCAGCCAACAGGCCTTGGGAAACCGAGATGAATCCGCCGCCCATGATCATCATCACCAAAAGATTGGCTCCTTGTGAAGTCTGAGAACCCAAGCCGGTGATGGCCAGCGTGAAAATGCAGGGCCACAAGGTTGAGCAGAACAGACCCACTGATACGAAAGCCATGATGGAGGTCATGCCGCCACTGTTCATGCCGAACAGTAGGGCCACCAAACCCAAGAGGCTGTACAACATCAATTGACGGCTGGGATTCCCTTTGGATACGAAATCAGCCAGAACCAACAAGGCGACAACGCTCAAGTAGCTGTAAAAACCCGAAACGCTATGGCCCATTTTGCTGTTGACCGTCAAGAACAGGCCGAAGGCAGCCAGTGGAAGAATCAGTCTCATGATTTCGCGACGCCAGCCACTGAGACCTAAGGCGCCTGATGCCGATGTCCAACGGCCAATCATCAAACTCGCCCAAAACAAAGAGATGTACGGTGCGATGTTTTGGGTTTCCATGCCGATTTCCTGCTTCATCAATTCAGGTAGGTTGCTGGCCGTCGAAACCTCAACTCCAACGTATAAAAAGATGGCAATCATGCCCATCCAAACCTGGGGATAGGCGATTGCTTTTTTGCCAGCCTGTGCTGAGTCGCTATCGCTGGCCTGCTCTGTTTCTACCTTGAGGTTCCAGAAAATAAAGGCGAACAGCAAAAACAACCCACCCAAAGCGAGATAAGGCAACTTTACGTCGCTGACGTCTAAGACCTTGGGGCTATCGCTGCCGGTCATGGGGCCAAAAATGGCATAGCTCACCAACAGAGGGCCAATGGTCGTTCCCACGTTGTTGATGGCTCCTGCCAAACTCAATCGCTGAGAACCTGTAGAAGCCGGGCCCAAGGCGATGGCCAAGGGGTTGGCTGCTGTTTGTTGCAGAGAGAAACCCAAACCGACTACCATCAAACCGGCCAATAGCATGGGAAAGCTTGCCGAATTGGCCGCGGGAATGAACAACAAGGTACCCAAGGCCGAAAGACCCAAGCCAGCGGCAATTCCCTTGCCGTATCCAAAACGAACTATGGGGTCTTGCCCTATGAAGCGTGATATGCCAAGATACAAGAGCGATCCCACGGTGTAGGCCACGTAGAACACAAAGGCAATCATTTGGCTTTGCGCTTGGGTTAGGTCCAGTTTCTCTTTGAAAACAGGAATGAGGATGTCGTTTGATGCGGCAACAAAGCCCCAAAAGAAAAAGACGCTAACCAATATGGCGAAGGCACGGGTGTAGTTCTTGTTGTTCATACAATATCAAAGGTGTCAAAAATATAAGATTTCATTAGAATTCCGCTATCGCATTATTTTCGCCTTTATGGCGGCATGGGTAGAAAGCAAATTATCGGGAATAGGAGAGTCCATATTCAGCACCATGTCACGCATGGCCCATGAATGTGGCGCGATCAATTTATCTCAGGGATTCCCTGAGTTTCAGCCGCCTCAAACCCTGATTGAGGCCGTTCACAAAGCCCTATTAGATGGGTACAATCAATATGCCCCCATGCCGGGTTTACCTCTGTTGCGTGAGGCCATTGCCGGTAAATGCGCTGCTAATTTGGGTTACATCCTTCATCCAGAAACCGAGATTACCATAGTGCCAGGAGCTACCGCGGGTATTTTCTGCGCAGTTCAAGCCTTGGTTCATGCCGGCGATGAAGTGATCATCATAGAACCGGCTTACGATTGTTACGCTCCTGCGATCAAATTAGCCGGGGCGGTGGCTAAATCAGTCGCCCTAGATCCCAGAACGGGCGAAATTCCATGGGATCAAGTTCGAAAGCTGATCAACATTCGAACCCGCATGATCATGGTGAATACCCCGCACAATCCCACGGGCTGGGTCTTGAGTGAGGCTGATTGGGCCGAACTGGAGCGCATTGTGTTGGCGAGCGATTTGCTGCTGCTGAGCGATGAGGTTTACGAATACATGGTTTTCGATGGGCAAAAGCACCGCTCGGCCGCTAGCATAGAATCGCTCAAAGACCGTTCTATACGCCTGTCTTCATTTGGAAAAACCTACCATGCAACCGGCTGGAAATTGGGTTACATCTCAGCGGCTGAACCCATAACCAAGCGCATACGAGAAGTGTATCAATTCATGGCATTTTCAGCCAGTACACCCATGCAAATGGGCTTGGCTCAGTTCATGAGGGCCCATACTGACCATGAAACTTCGGTCGCCGCGCTTTACCAAAGCAAGCGCGACTTTTTGGCCCAAGCCTTGAAAGCCAGTCGTTTCCAGGTGCTCCCCTGTCAAGGGTCCTATTTTCAGCTCGTCGACTATGGCGCCATTTCCCAAGCCCCCGATCGGGAATTTGCCGAACAGTTGACTCGGGAATACGGGATTGCAAGCATTCCCTTGTCTCCCTTCTTTCGAAATGATCCTGGTCATACCTTGCTGCGCTTGTGCTTTGCAAAAGAGAATCAAACCCTGGCCGAAGCCGCCAAACGTCTATGCGAAATCTAAAGGTGGCCGTGGTTCAGGTAGATTTGGTGTGGGAAAACGCTCAGGCCAATCTCGATCTATTGAGTTCGCAATTAGTGGGCATTGCCGAGGCCGATCTTGTGCTGTTGCCCGAAATGTTCGCCTCGGGATTTAGCATGAACCCGGCCAAGGTGGCTCAAAGTATGGAAGGTTCAGCTGTACAGTGGCTGAAGGATCAAAGCCGTCGATTTGCCTTGTGCGGTTCCCTGGCCATTGCTGAAAATGGCACCTATGTCAACCGCTTTTTTTATGCCGACCAAGGGGAGATCAAGGGCTATTATGACAAGCGGCATTTGTTTGGATACGCCCAAGAAGATGAGCATTACACAGCCGGTTCTTCGCTGTTTCGCTTCACCCACCGGGGTTGGAATTTGGCGGCCTTTGTGTGTTATGATTTGCGATTTCCCGCTTGGATACGGCAATGCGCTGGGGCAGATGCCTTGCTGTTCGTAGCCAATTGGCCTGAGCGTCGCGCTGAGGCCTGGAATGCTTTGTTGCGGGCTCGAGCCATTGAAAACCAAGCATACGTTTTGGCTTGCAACCGCACAGGGATTGACGCCCATGGAATTTCCTACCGAGGGGATTCTCAAGTTTTGGATATGGCGGGAGACTATGTGTTGCCCCCACAACAAAAAGAAGGGGTTTATTTCGCCGAACTCCATAGCGAAGCCCTTCAGGCTTTTCGAAGGCAGTTCCCGTTTTTGAACGACCGAGATTCTTTTGAGTTCCAATAGCGGCCATTCCACTTGTTTTGTTGCCCTTGATTGCCCTCAAGTAGCCAATCGGGGCCTATCTTTGCAGCATGAACGCTGAACAGCATAAAGATATAAGAGGCCGTGTTGAGGCTTTGAGGAGGTATCTTTGACGTCGCTCGCAAGAAAGCCGAGATAGCCGACGAGGAAGAGCAAACCTTGGATCCCCAATTTTGGAACGAACCCAAGAAAGCCGAAGCGCATTTGCGAAAAATCAAAGAGAAAAAAGTCTGGACCGATGCCTACGACGGCTTGGAAAGTCAATTGGGCGATTTGGATGTGTTGGTCGAATTCAAAGAGGCGGGTGAAGCCACAGATGCTGAAGTAGACGAACAGTTCAAGGCATTGCTGGAAGCGACCGAAGATTTGGAGTTTAAAAACATGCTTCAGGGCGAAGAAGATGCCCTGAGTTGTGTGATTGAAATCAACGCCGGTGCAGGGGGTACTGAAAGCTGCGATTGGGCTGAAATGCTGATGCGCATGTACCTGATGTGGGGCGAAAAAAATGGGTTCAAAGTTCGCGAATTGGATCGCACCGACGGCGAAGTCGCGGGCATCAAAAGCGTGTCCTTGGAGTTCGAAGGCTCTTTTGCATTTGGATACCTCAAAGGGGAAAATGGAGTGCACCGCATGGTGCGCATTTCGCCATTCGATTCAAGCGCTCGCCGCCATACCTCATTCGTGAGTGTTTACGTGTATCCCATGGTTGACGACAGCATTGAGATCGACCTCAAACCGGCAGATATTGATTTCCATACCTCTCGAAGCGGAGGCGCTGGAGGTCAGAACGTAAACAAGGTAGAGACCAAGGTTCAATTGACGCACATTCCAACCGGCATCGTGGTGGTTTGTCAAATCGAACGGAGCCAATTGGCGAACCGCGAATTGGCCATGCAAATGCTGCGCTCGCGTTTGTATGAAATGGAAATTCAAAAACGCAATGCCGCCCGCCAGGAAATTGAAGACTCCAAGATGAAAATTGAATGGGGATCTCAAATTCGCAACTACGTTTTCCATCCTTATAAATTGGTCAAAGACGTACGTACAGCCGAAGAAACCTCCAACATACAGAATGTCATGGATGGGGATTTGTGGCCCTTCATCAAAGCCTATTTGCTGGGCTTGAAGACGGGTTTCAAAAAAGGTGTTAAAATTGACGACTAAGGCTTGAGTGCCCGGGCGTAGGTTTCCAAACATCGCTTTCGAGCGAAGCTGTGATCCACAATAGGGGCTGGGTAGGAAAACGAACCAAATTCGGGCACCCAACGCTTGACGTAGCGAAGTTGTTTGTCGAATTTTTCCAGCTGCAATTGAGGGTTAAATACCCGAAAATAGGGCGCTGCATCGACTCCTGAACCCGAAGCCCATTGCCAACCGCCGTTGTTAGAAGACAACTCGAAATCAAGAAGTTTCTCGGCAAAATAAGCCTCTCCCCAGCGCCAATCGATCAGCAGGTGTTTGGTCAAGAATGAGGCAACAACCATGCGCACTCGATTGTGCATGTGGCCGGTTCTGTTGAGCTCCCGCATGCCTGCATCTACCAAGGGATAGCCCGTTTTGCCTGCCTTCCAGGCTTCAAATTCTTGGGCATTGTTTCGCCATTCGATGCGGTCATATTCGGGTCGAAACGAGCGCTCGACCACGTGCGGAAAGTGATACAAAATCGACATGTAGAATTCACGCCAGATCAGTTCGGTGGCAAATTTGGGGCTAATTTCAAACGCTTTGCGGGTTTTGGCCCGAGGCGAAACGGTGCCGAAGCGCAGGTGGACGCTCAAACGAGAAGTGCCTTCTTCTGCAGGGAAATTGCGTTTTTGCTCGTAGTTCACGATGCGGCTCTGGGGAACTTCTTTCGGGGGGAAGGGGATGCCGCTGGGTTCAAATCCCAAATCAGTCAGGGAAGGAGCGAGGAATTGAGAGGGGTTTAACCTGGGCAAATGTTCTTGCGATGGGTATTCCACTATGCCTCCCTTTTCATTCAAGCGCTCTTTCCATTTTCGGCTGTAGGGAGTGAAAACGGTGTAGGGTTGCCCGTTGTCTTTCAGTACTTCTTGGGGCTCCATGACCACCTGGTCGCCAAAGTCAAACCAAGAAATGCCATGCTCTTGCAACAGGTTTCGAACACTTTCATCGCGTTTTTTCGCATAAGGTTCGTAATCCCGATTGGCGTAAACCGCCTGAATGGATTCTTGTTGAGCCAGTCGCGCCCATACCTCCATGACGGTTCCGTGTTCGATGCGCACCGAGCTTCCATAAGCCCGAACCGACTCTTGGAGTTTGACCAGCTGCTCGTGTATGAACTCTACACGGGCATCGCGCTTGGGTAATTCTTGTAGGATTTCGGTGTCAAAAATGAACAAGAGTTGAACCGGGTTTGGGCTTTGAAGGGCTTGGTACAAGCCGTGATTGTCTTCGAGACGAAGATCTCGGCGCATCCAAAATACGTTATACATAGGGGCGGTTTTTTAAATCCTGAAGGGCTTGGGCCAAGGCTGAGTGTTCAAATGAGAATCCTTGTTGAAGCAAGGCTTGAGCCATAACCTTTTGATCGGTCATGGGCAGTTGGCTGCGCTCTCCCAATGCCGATTTCAATAGCCAAGCGGGTACGGTCGGGGTGAAGGACCAAGGCGTTCGCTTTTGAGCCTTCAACAGGGTTTCTGCAAATTCTTGTTGAGAAACAACATGGGGTGAAACGGCATTGTAAATGCCCGGTAGCAGGCGCTGCTTGGCGGCCGTGATATACAACCGGGTTAAGTCTTCGATGTGTATCCAACTCCAAGCATTTTGACCCGAGCCGGTCATGGGTACGATGCCCCATGGGGCTGATTTTTGAATCAAGGGCAAGATGCCCCCGCGGTTGCTCAGTACCAGGCCGGTTCGCAGAATGAATACGGGATATTGTTCCTCCATCAACTCTTTCACGGGAGCTTCCCATGCCTGGCATACTTTAGACAGGAATGCATTGCCGGGCGCATCATGTTCGTGCAAAGGTTCTGCAGATGGATCGGGATAAAAACCAATGCCTGAGGCACTGATTAGGGGAATGCGCAACTGTAATTTTTTCAGGGCTTTAGCCAGAGCCAATGTACCCAAGGCTCGACTGTCAAAAATACGTGCCTTGCCCTTCGGGGTCCAAGCTTGGGATACCGGTGCACCTGCCAAATGAATGACAGCATCGGCTTCAGCCAGGCTTTCCAAGATGGAATTCTCAATTTTTTTTGGAATTTGAAAATCTTTTTGGTCCTCGAACTTGTTAAATAGCCTGAATGACAGTGTCTTGATGCTGTGGCCTTCATCAGAAAGTCTTTTTTGAAGATGGGTGCCGATTAAGCCAGAGGCTCCTGTTAGGGTGATATTCATTCGAGAAAATGTTCGAGCAAGGCAGAGGAAATAACGGGTCGAGAGTTCAGAAACTGAACAAACGAAAGTCTAAAAAAGATTTTCGAGATAAATATTTCATCAAGGATATTGAGAACCTTACTGGCATTCGAGCATACACCTTGCGCATTTGGGAACAGCGATACAATTTGCTTGTCCCCAAACGCACCGATACAAACATTCGGTACTACGAAGAAGATGATCTCAAGTACTTGATGAACATCGCTTTACTCAACCAGCATGGCTATAAAATTAGCCGAATTGCCAACATGAGTCGGGATGAGGTTCAACGTCACACTCTCTTCTTATCAGAGAATGCGAGCACCCATCAAAGTCAAATTCAAGGGCTTACCCAGGCCATGATGAATTTTGAAGAGCGTGAGTTTACGCGTATTCTCACCTTCCATATGCTCAAATTGGGCATGGAAGAGACCATGATGCAGCTCTTGTTTCCATTTTTAAAGCATGTAGGGGTGCTGTGGTTGAGTGGAAGCATTCATGTGGCCCACGAACATTTCATCACGAATCTCATCAAGCAGCGTTTATATACAGCCATCGACCAGTTGGCCGTGCTTCCCAATGCCAAAGCCAAGAAGTTTTTGCTTTTCCTGCCCTCCAACGAGAATCACGAGTTGAGTTTGTTGTTCGCCAACTACATGTTGCGTTCACGGGGACATCAAGTCGTCTATCTGGGAAGTTCTGTCAGCATCGACGATTTGTATCAAATCTATAAGATGCACAATCCTGAAGCCGTTTTTACGGCCTTGACCACGACCAATCCCAAGGTGCCTGTTGAGGTTTATGTTCAAACCTTGGTGCGCAATTTCCCGAGTACTCAAATCGTGTTAACGGGCAGTCAAGTGCTCATGAATCGGGACATAAAAACCCAAGACAATGTGCATGTCATTGCTGAGCCCAGCGATTTCATTCGGTTCTTGGATGCTTTGTAACAGCTTTTGCGCTTGAGGAGCCCGACTTTATGGGCATTTTTCAATTTCATCTTCTCGTATTTTCATAGTGAGGCCTAAGGTTGTTCCTGCCAATGCCGCTCAATGTTGACTTCTTTGGGGAGTTCACAACCTTCGATGAGGTGTTGGGCCATCAGCGGCGCTAACCAACTGGCTAGAGCCGATCCCTTTGAGCCCAATCCATTGAAAATCCATCGATTGGCCAATTGAGGGTGTTGGCCCAAATAAGGTCTTCGGCTTCCGACCGTGGGTCGCACGGCACGCCTATGTTCCAAGAGATGAGGTCGAACACCCAACCAAGCCTCTGTTTCATCGAGCAAGCTTTCAGCATCTTCGATTCGCGTTTCCGTGCTAAGGTCTCCTTTGTGAAAATTGCTTCCCAACAACCACATGGGCTCCGAGTTGTTGGCCAGCCGTTTCAGGGGGACCAGCCATTGTTTGCTTTTCCAAATGGCCATTGGTAACAAGGCTGCAGAAGGAATGGAAACGGTGAGAATGTCGCCACCCGTGGGGTGCATGGGTAGCCAATTCCAGAGTGGATTTTGCAGCAGTTGAATGCCTTGGCAATACACCACATGGCTTACCGGTTGGCCCAGTGGCAATGTGAATGGAGGACCGGTCTGAGGTTCCCAACGTTGATCGTGCAATTGCCCTTTTTTGGCGAAATGGCTGCGAGTCGCATGGCAAAAGGCCTGTACGTCTAGACGCCCGCTCAGTCCAACGGCATGGCTGTACAAGGCCCGGCTGTGTGCCGGAATCTCCTGTTGGGTATGGCCAATGAATTGCGATTGGGGCTGTTCTTGACTTTTGGTTTCCCATTCCTGGTAATGATCGGGGTGCAGGTGCAGTTGTATCAATTCATGTGAATCGATGAAGGGGGTCTGCAGAACCAGTTCCCACTCTCGGTAATAACGCAGCCAATTTGGGAACATGCGCTCCCATTGCCAAGTCATTCGAACCCCTTTTGGCACGATGGGGTTGATCAGACCGGCCGCAACATCGCTGCTGCTTGTGGTGGAACCGTCGTGGAAGAGATAGACGTGAGCGCCGGCTTTTTCCAGTTCCAGGGCCAGTGTGCAACCTGCCAACCCGGCTCCTAAAACAGCGATATTCGGTGGCGTGGCTCGCATGTTGTATTTTGCGCAAGTTACCATGAAAAAACCGTTACTAAGCCTGCTGTGCTTGGCTTCAGGGGCCTTGTGGGGGCAATCAGAGCCCGGCTTCGATTGGCGCTTGCAACTCATGGGGTCCATGAGTCAAATCGATGGCGATGCCGCCGTGGGGTATAGCAAGCCAGGCTTTAGTCTGGGTTTTGCGGGTTCCTACGGCTTACCCATTCGGCGTTTGGACTATCAAATTTCATTTTCAGAGTTGGGTAGTTTGCGCCCATTCGATGCAGACAATCCCGGGTTGACTCCCTTTCACATTCATGTCAGGCAATTGGAAGTGGGGCTTTACCAAAGCCGCAGTTTTGCGCAATGGGGTTATCCGCAAACTCGTTGGGCCTTGGGCTTGACAGCAACGCGCTTGTTGAGGGCCTGGGAGTCTCAGGGTTACATGCCTCGTTTGCAAGATGATTACAGGAATATGGGCGCCATGGGGTCGCTCAGATTGACCCATGGGCTGCGCGAGCGACTGAGTTTGGTGGCCAGTGCCGATTACAGTTTGTGGAGCATTGTCAACAACTCGGCCACTCGTTGGGTGGGCTGGGGCTTAGCCCGCGGCGGAGCCTACCACAATCGCATACAAGTGGGGCTATTGCTTCGACCTTAGTGCTTAGATTCGCGGTATGCTAGTCGTTCGGTACTTGTTTGTGGCAGTTGTGGCATGCTTGGCATCCTGTCAATCGGAGCCTCAGCGCCCCACTTTTGCGCCTTCAGATGCCATTGATGTCATGCAAGAACAGGTTGCGGCCTGGAATCGAGGCGATATCGATGGATTTATGCAGGGCTATTGGAAAAGCGATTCCCTGCAATTCATCACATCCAAAGGGTTGAAAACCGGCTGGGAAACCGTTCGACAAGGGTATCACCGTTCGTATCCTACCCGCGAAAAAATGGGATCCCTTCATTTCGATTACCAGCGAGTCGAATGGGCCGATGAGCGAGAACAACGCCTGCATGTTTTGGGGCGCTGGAAAGTGCAATCGGTCACAGATCCAAGCGATACTGGGCACAGCGGCTGGTTTCATTTGACTTTTCTAGGTTTCCCCGAAGGCCCGCGCATTGTAGCTGACCACACCTGGTAATCATGAGTTGGAAGGAGCGTCTGCAGCCACTCAAACCCTATGCCTTGCTGTTATTGCTGCAGCTGCTCATTCATGCATCTCATTTGTTCAAACCCGCTTCGGGGAACCATGTATGGAGGCAGTGCAATTCATTGGCTTTGGCAAAAAATTATGCCGAAGAATCGATGGATATACGCTACCCCCGCATCGATAAGCGCTATGGAAACAATGGAATTTGCGGTCCTTCTTTCATTTCCTATGAATACGGATTAGCCTTGCTTTATAAGGTCTTTGGGTTTCATGAAACCCTGTTTCGATTTTGGAGTTTTCTGCTCTGCCTCGCGGTCGTATGGGGTTGGTTTCGATTCTTAGAGACCAGAGTCGGGGAGGCATGGGGGCTGCTTGGGGCAGCCTCCTTGTTTGGGTTTCCTGAATTCTATTACCATTCCATCAATGCAGTGCCTGATTTGCTGGCATTGGCCGCTGGGGTTTGGGGTGTGAATTTATGGGCTGAACGCCGCCTAGGTTGGGCCTTTTTATTGTTGACCCTGGCAACAGCCACCAAGTTGTTATTTGCTTTGTTTTGGGTATTCGCCTGGGTGCAAGCCATTCGCCGCAAAGAAAACGGGTTGACCACCACGGCCATGCTGCTGGCTTCAGTAGCCGCTGCTGCGCTCTGGTACGTTTGGGCCGATCGGCTAAACGCGGTGCATGGCTTGTGGGAATTTCTGAATGAAACCCGCTGGGCCCTTTCTGGGGAGCAAGCCGTCCGGTTGTTCTTGCAAAATGCCATTCACGATGTTCCCTTGACCTGGGTTGGGCCCTTGTTTGCCATTCCTTTACTGCTGGGGTTTTATCGCTACGCGAGGCGGGGTGATGCAGGGTTCTGGCTGCAAATACTGGGGGCTCTGGTCTTGTATTTGGCTCTTCAGCGTCAATTTGAACACCATGGCTATTACATCTTGGTCTTCGTGCCCTTTGCTTCGCTGTTGTTGCTGCGCTCGCTCGAATCCATGCGTTTGGGTTGGGCCTGGGCCCTGGTTGGATTTTCCATTCTTGCAGCAGCATTGCAAATGGAGCGCAACTTTTATGGCGAGCAACGCAGGGTCTCTGAAACGCTTCTAAATAGCGAATACCGCGCTCAGCGCGAAGCCTTATCAGCCGAACGCTCGGTTTGGTTGGTAGGCCCTGATCCAACAGGCTGCGTGGCCTTTTATTACACAGGCGCCAAGGGGTATCCATGGTACCGGGCCGATGAATCCCGCGAGTTGTTGGGTCCCTTTGCCCGTGCCCAGAGCGGAGTCTTTCAACATCCGGCCCAAGGAATTATCACCGATGATGCGCCTGCAGCTCGCCGTTTGGCTGTTGATTTGGGTTGGCAACTGGATAGCTTGGGGTCTGTTGGCGAATGGGTGTGGTTCGGACTAGAGGTCAGGTAGATCAAATTGCTTCGTTTCACAAGTAAGGGGCAAAAAAAAAGCCCCGTTTGCACGGGGCTTTTTCGATGATTCGATGAATGATTAAGAACGCTTCTCTTTGATACGAGCTGCTTTTCCAATTTGCGTGCGCAAATAGAAAATACGAGCACGACGAACCTTTCCGCGGCGATTCACTTCGATTTTCTCGATGAAAGGGCTGTTGGTTGGGAAGATACGTTCTACACCTACACCGTTAGAGATTTTGCGCACGGTGAAGGTCTCATCAATACCGGCGTTGCGACGCTGAATTACATCACCTTGGTATTGCTGAATGCGCTCCTTATTGCCTTCTTTGATCTTATAAAACACCGTTACACGGTCTCCAGCTTTGAAATCGGGAAGATCGGTGCGGATCATTTCTGCAGACAGGCTATTCACTATTGAGTTCATGACTTTAGTTGCAAATTGGGCTGCAAAAATAACAAAATACCTCAAAAGATGCTCAACAGAATCAGGATTTGTTTCTTTTTTTTCTTTCAGCATCCTAGATTGGGGCCATGAATTCGTCTGTATGGAAGCGCAATGCTGCGTATGCTTTGAGTTTGGTGCCCGGAGCATTCGTGCTTGGAGGCCTTTGCATAGGTGGTCTCGCTACCTGGGGTAATGTTGTTTTTAGCTTGGGATTCTTGGCGGTATTGGAGTCCATTTTACCTGATAATACCCGCACGGATCACAGCGAGTTTCGCGACTGGATGCCTCGTTTTTGGTTGTGGGCCCATGTAGCATTGACCTTGGCCATGCTGTTGGCGCTGTTTGAATACTTGGATCGCCATGCATGGGCGTCTTTTTCAGGCATTGGGGCTGTTGTTTCGTGCGGTATCGCCTGCGGTAGCGGGGCGGTTGTTGTGGGGCATGAATTGATACACAAGGCCAATCCCATCGAGAAGGGCGCGGGTCGTTTATTGCTTTTGCTTTGCGGCAATCCTTATTTTTCTGCCCATCACATTTTGGTCCATCACACCCACGTCGGCACTGATTCTGACTGCGTGACGGCAAAAAAAGGGGAGTCATTGTACCGCTACATTCCCCGTTCCATTGGAGGCCAATTTGTTCAAGCTTGGCAGGTGGAAACCGCCATGCAACAGAAGAAAGGCGAGCGGGTTCGCCTGTGGAGGAGTCACTTGGCTCAAAACTGTTTCATTTTGGTTTTAGGGGCCTTGCTTTTGGCCTGGGTGTCTATCGATGGCTTGATGGCATGGGTAGGCGTTTCATTGATTGCAGCCCTCTTGTTGGAGTATGTCAATTATATTGAACATTACGGTTTGCAGCGGCAACCAGGCGAGCGGGTAGGGCCGAGTCACAGTTGGAACAGCAATCGCACCATAAGCCGCTTTCTTTTGTTTGATTTGAGCCGTCATGCCGATCACCACATGCACGCCTCAAAGCCGTATCATTGCTTGGATTCGGGTTTGGATTCTCCCCGGCTTCCGGGTGGTTACGTGCAGTTGTTGTATTTGGCGTTTCGTCCTCAAAAATGGTTTTCGACGGTCGATCCTTTGCTGCCATCGAATCCACAATAAGGGCGTGATAGGGGTAGTGCAGTGGGTGGAGAAAGGGTCAATTCACAAAGGCTGTTTTTAACTCTGTGGCTCTGGTTGCATCTTAACATTGAATTCAGTTGCATTTTCGTAGAGAAGCCAACCGTTACCATGTCAGCCAAACGCCTACACAACTCCCTGGATCCTCAGAATTTGAGCCAATTGGAAGACCAAGCGCTCGTCGCTGCTTTTCAAGAGGCCAACAGCAAGG
>JAURGZ010000023.1 GCA_030833525.1 Bacteroidota bacterium
CCAAATCAACGAAGGCATCAAAGAGGCCATGAAGGCCAAAAACAGCGATCGTTTGCGTGCCCTGCGCGGCATCAAATCGGCCTTTATGCTCCAAGATACCGCCGAAGGCGGCGGCGAAGTCAGTGAGGCTGAGCGAATGAAAGCCTTGCAAAAATTGGCCAAGCAGCGTAAAGACAGTTTGGACATTTACGTCCAGCAAGGAAGAGAAGATTTAGCGGCTGTTGAACGCTCAGAATTGGCGGTGATCGAAGAGTTTTTACCGGCTCAAATGAGCGAGGACCAAGTGCGCGCTGCCGTTCAAGCCATCATCGAGCAGAGCGGGGCTAGCGGCATGAAAGACATGGGCAAAGTCATGCCCCTGGCCATGAGCCAATTGGGTGGTCAAGCCGACGGGAAATTGATTTCGGCGCTCGTCAAAGAGTTGTTGGGGTAAGAACTGACCGATTCGGCCGGTTCGTTGGCCTTGGGCGTCGCTTTGCTCCTGTTGGTAGCTTACAGCGACCAAGCCAAAGCCAAGGCTTCATCCAATTTACCTGCCTTCAACAAAGATTGAACCTGTTGGGCTGTCGCTTTGCCATGTTGAGACAGTGCCGCAGCTACGGCCTCCTGAGAGGGTAGCGTTTTGGCATGCGCCAATTGCCCCATTTCATAAGCCGTCAACTCTTGGCTGCAGCGAACGGCCTCGGGCAGGGCTGCATAACCGATGGGATTTTCCATGGGTTGAGCCAATTCAAACATGTGTTCGGCACCTGTGCGGCTATACCAATGACCTCCCAAGCGACCCACGGTATGCAAGGCCAATTGGTTGATGCGGCCATCTTCGGTCATCACCGCTTGGTTCACATGCACGCGCAGCACCTGGCAGATGATCAAATTTCCCGATCCACCACCCGATCCCAGCTCCTTGACTTCGATGACTTTGCATTCGTATTGCACCGGGCTCTCTGCCACGCGAGCAGGTTTGACCTGCTGCGAAGCCAAGGGGGTGAATCCGGCCATTTCAAACTCTGACACGCCACGATCCCAAGGGGCTGCCGCTACGTTCATTTTTTGAACCATGCTCTCGGTCACGATGTTGATCACCACTTCAGGATGAGCCTTGGCGTTTAAATAACTGTGCTTGGGGCTGCCATCACGGCCGCTGTTGGCTGGCGAAAAAATCAAAATGGGAGGGTTGGCGCTGAATACATTGAAAAAGCTAAACGGAGCCAAGTTGGGCCGACCTTTCTCGTCAATGGTGGAAGCAAAACAGACCGGGCGAGGCCCAATGCCCCCCACCAGCAACTGGTGCATTTGAGGAATGGCCAATTCGGCAGGGTCAAAAGATTGAAAATTCGTCATATTTAGCTTAGGCTATGCCCCATTTTGTTCTTTTTGGTATCCAAATATCGAGCGTTGTGCGGATTGGCCTCTACCTGCAAGGGCACAGTTTCGACAATCTCCAGGCCGTAACCGATCAAGCCTGAGCGCTTGCGCGGATTGTTGCTCATCAAACGCATTTTTCCAATCTGCAAATCCCGCAAGATCTGAGCTCCGACCCCGTAATCGCGCTCGTCCATCTTAAAACCCAATTGCAAATTGGCCTCTACGGTATCCAGCCCATTTTCTTGCAATTTGTAAGCTTTCAGCTTGTTCATCAAACCGATGCCCCGACCTTCTTGATTCATGTAAACAATGGCACCTCGGCCCTCTTTTTCAATCAAAGCCATGGCGCGGTGCAGTTGCTCCCCGCAGTCGCAGCGGCACGAACCGAAAATATCGCCCGTAAGGCAGCTGGAGTGAACCCGCACCAATACGGGTTCTTCGGGGCTCCAAGATCCTTTGACCAATGCCAAATGTTCTTGTTGGTTGTCCAATTGGCGATAGGCCACCAAGTCAAACTTGCCCCAAGCCGTTGGCATGTCAACCGAGATCACCCGCTCGACCATTTTTTCGTGCTGCAAGCGGTATTCAATCAGGTCGGCAATGGAGATGATCTTCAAATCGTGCCGATCGGCTACTTCGAACAAATCGAGCAATCGAGCCATGCTTCCATCTTCGTTCAAGATTTCCACGATGCACCCGGCGGGCTCAAACCCTGCCAAGCGTGCCAAATCTATAGCCGCTTCGGTATGACCCGCACGGCGCAGCACCCCTTCTTCTTTGGCCTTGAGTGGAAAAATATGGCCTGGGCGACCCAATTCTGAAGGGTCGATATGCGGGTCAATCAGGGCCTGAATGGTTTTGGATCGGTCTTGGGCCGAAATACCGGTGGTGCATCCGTGGCCCAGCAAGTCAACCGAAATGGTAAAAGCCGTTTCATGGGTCGCCGTATTCTTGCCCACCATCATCTCCAAGCCAAGCTCGCTGCAGCGCTGTTCGGTCAAGGGAACGCAAATCAATCCCCGTCCTTCTTTGGCCATGAAATTGACCAAATCAGGGGTCATGTTGCGCGCCGCCGTCAGAAAATCGCCTTCGTTTTCACGGTCTTCATCGTCGACGACAATGACCACTTTTCCAGCTTTGATGTCTTCGATGGCTTCTTCGATGCGGTTTAGTTGACGCTCCATATTTACAGCTGCAAAGGTACTTATTATGAAAAGCAAACCCCCAAGCCTTGTGAATTGTTTACCTTTCAACCCCTATGAATTCGTTAGCCTCCCTCAAGCAACAGCAATTGGCCTTCTTTCAGGCAGGCCATACCCGCTCTCTTCGCTTTCGCAAAAGCCAGTTGAAAGCGCTAAAAAAAGCCATTACTCAGCGCGAAGAGGCCATTGTAGCCGCCTTGGCCAGCGATTTGGGGAAGCCCCAGTTGGAGGCCTATGCCGCTGAAGTGGGATTCATCTACCAAGAAATCGACAAAATGCTGCGGCAATTGCCGAGCCATATGCAGGCCAAACGCGTACCATCGCCCATAGCCCTGTTCCCTTCTCAATCCTGGGTGCAACGCGAACCCTTGGGTCAGGTCTTGATCATTGGTCCTTGGAACTACCCCTTTCAATTGCTGCTCGCGCCGCTGGTAGGAGCCTTGGCCGCTGGAAATACCGTACTGCTCAAGCCCTCAGAATTCACACCGGCCATCAACGCGGTGCTGCGCGAATTGATTGCGGCCACCTATGAACCATCGCTGGTGGCCATAATAGAGGGGGACGGCCCCGAAATCATGCCCACCATTTTTGACTCCTTTCAGCCATCGATGGTCTTTTTTACCGGTTCACCGGCCGTAGGTAAAATCATAGCCCAACGCTGTGCCCAAGACTTGATACCCGTGGTGCTCGAGTTAGGAGGAAAATCCCCGGCCATCTTCGACGGCACATGGATGAGCAAAACTGCCTTGAAACGCCTCTTGTATGCCAAATTCATCAATGCGGGCCAAACCTGCATTGCCCCTGATTATGTCTTGATTCAAGCGGGCTATCGCGATGCATTTGTGCAAATGGCTCGGGAAATACTGCGCGAGTGGTATGGAGAAAAACCCTTGGAATCGCCTGACTTGGGCACCCTGATTCACGATCGCCATTTCCAACGGGTGCATGCTTTTGCGCGACAAGGAACCTGCCTGCACGGGGGCGAGTTTGATGCCGCGGCGCGGCGCTTGGCACCGACTTTGATCGCGCCTGACTCGCTGGAAGACTCCTGCATGAAGGAAGAGATTTTTGGGCCCGTATTGCCCATTGTCGAATACCGCGATTACGCCGATTTGCTGCGCATTGCGCGCCTCAACCCTGACCCTTTGGCCGCTTATATTTTCAGCACGGATCAGAAATTCTCAAGCCAAGTGAGCCAAGATCTGCCCTTTGGGGGTGGCTGCATCAACAACGCCATGCTGCACATTGTGAACCCTTCGTTGCCCTTTGGGGGCATACGCAACAGCGGATGGGGCATGTACCACGGGCGCTACAGCTACGACAGTTTTAGCCATCCGAAAAGCATGATCAAAACCGGGCGCTGGTTCGATTTGGCACAGAAGTATCCGCCGTACAGCGACTGGGCCTTTCAAATGATCAAGAAATTGATGTAAACCGCTTACCAGGCCAGCAATTCCTCGAGGGCGGCGCGGGTTTTGTCAGCGTTGGGAAGCATGACGCTCTCCATGCCCATGTTCAAGGGAACTGCGGGAACATCGGCGCTACCCAAGGTCTGTACGGGTGCATCTAAATGCGTAAAGCACTGCTGGGCAATGCGACCTGCCAAGGCTTCGGCAAAACTATTTTTCAAGGTTTCTTCGGTCAAGACCAACACCTTTCCATGCCGCTTGGCCAAGGCCATAACCGCCTCTTCGTCATAGGGCGCCAAGGTGCGCAAATCCAGAATTTCCACTTGACCCGGCAAGGATTTGGCTGCGTTGCTGGCCCAATAAACGCCCATTCCGTAGGTGACCACACCGCATGAAGTGCCGTTTTCCAGGTGTTCGGCGCTGGCCTCCAACACGGTTCGGCCCTTGCCGAAGGGCACTGCATAATCTTCGCTAGGCTCTGGCGTTTTGGCCCCTTCGGTGCCGGGAACCTTGCTCCAATACAGGCCTTTGTGCTCAAACATGACCACGGGATTGGGGTCGTAGTAGGCTGCTTTCATCAAGCCTTTCATGTCAGCCGCCGTACTGGGATAAGCGATTTTTATGCCTTTGATGGGCAAAAGGGAACTTTCAACCGTACCGCTGTGGTAGGGACCACCCCCGCCATAGGCTCCCGTGGGGACCCTCACAATGGAAGAAACGGGGTATTTGCCCATGCTCAAGTAGCAGCTTTTGGAAAGCTCGGTGACCAATTGATTCACACCAGGCCAGATGTAATCGGCAAATTGTATCTCTACGATGGGCTTGCAACCCACCGCGCTCATGCCCGCCGTAGAACCGACGATGTAGGCCTCTTGAATGGGGGTATTGAAGACCCGGTGGCGGCCGTATTTGTCAGCCAAGGTGGCCGTTTCGCGAAAAACGCCACCCAAGCGATGCCCCACATCTTGGCCATACAGCAAAGCCTCGGGGTGTTTTTGGAATATTTCTTCAACCGCGTACAAGGCGGCATCCACCATGACAATGGGTTCGCGCCCCGCAGGGGCGCGCTCTCCTCGTTCCTCCGTGATGGGCGTAGGGGCCTCCACGTGATCGAACAAGGTATGGGGTTGAGGGTCAGCCGCTGACTTTGCTCTTTCAAAATCAGCTTCTGCGGCCGCGCTGCGCGCGGCCTCCCGCTCCTCCAAATCCCCAGCCGTCTCAGCCAATGAAAGCAAAAGCTTCTTCAACATGGGGAAAGGATCCAGGCGGGTATGCTCCTCCAAATCGTCGCGGTACCACTCGCTGCGCACACCCGAAGTATGATGGCCCAACAAAGGCACTTTGGCGTGAACCAAAATCGGAGCCCGCTTCTCTCGCGCGTATTCAATGGCCTTTTCCATCTCCGTGTAACAAGCCACGAAGTCGCTTCCATTGACGCGAATGCGCTTGATTCCCTTGAAGCCCGCGATGTAATCATAGGCATCTTGAGCCCGCATCTCATCGCCCGAAGCCGAAATGCCCCAGTCGTTGTCTTGGATCAAATAGACGATGGGCAACTGATGCAAAGCCGCCATCTGGAAGGCTTCGGCCACTTCGCCTTCGGTCACCGAACCGTCGCCCAAGGAACAAAGCACCACCGGCTTTTCAGCACCTTGCAACAGGCCCTGGCGTTCCAAGTATTGAAGGCCCTGAGCTGCTCCCGTAGCCGGCACCGTTTGCATGCCCGTTGCACTGCTTTGATGCGGCATTTTGGGCATATTGGGTCGCTTCAACGAGGGGTGCGAATAGTAACTGCGGCCTCCACTGAACGGGTCGTCGGCTTTGGCCAACAACTGAAGCATCAGTTCATAGGGCTCCAATCCCATGCCCAACAGCAGGCTTTCGTCTCGGTAATAGGGGAAGGCATAGTCGACAGATTTCAGGTGAAAAGCCGTGGCCAACTGAATGGCTTCGTGGCCTTTGGAAGTGCTGTGCACGTATTTGGTGATGGATCGGTTCTCTTCGTAAATCCGAGCCATGGCACGGGCACTGGCCATCAAATCAAAGGCTTTGAGCAGAATTTCTTTGTCGATCATGCCGAATTGGGACTGCAAGTTTAGGCATTTTCCATGGGGTCGACCCCATGCCTGTGGGCCCAAATCGGCCTATGCCAAACATTCTTTCCTATATTGCTGACCTAAAATTTACAAGGCCCCATGATGCGTCGCGCCCTACTTCTGAGCACCGTACTGCTGACTCTGCTACCCAATGCGAGCTTTTCCCAAACTGAACCCGGTCCCGGCGACAGCATTGAAAGCATAGGGGTGGTTGAAATCAAGCAAAACCGCTTGAAAGAAAAACTCAAAGAATCACCGCTCACCGTTGAGAGCATGAGCGCCCAAAGCATCAAGGAAACCCCAGCCTCTGATTTTTACGAAGCCTTGGGCCACCTGAAGGGGGTTGACATCACGGCCGCATCGCTGGGTTTTCGCATTGTCAATACCCGCGGTTTTAACTCCACCTCCCCGGTTCGTACCCTTCAGATCATCGACGGGGTTGACAACCAAAGCCCCGGTTTGAACTTTTCATTGGGGAATTTCTTGGGAGCCTCTGAACTCGATGTGGCGGGGCAAGAAATCGTGGTGGGGGCCAGTTCTGCCTTTTACGGGCCGGGCGCATTCAACGGCGTCATCTCCATTACCACCAAAGATCCCTGGAAAACCCCAGGACTATTGGTGAAACAAAAGTTTGGCGAGCGAAACCTCAGCGAAACCTCGCTGCGCTACGCCAAGGTATTGAGCAACGCAGAAGGCCGCGATGTTTTTGCTTTCAAACTCAACCTGTACTACATGCAGGCCTATGACTGGGAAGCCACCAACGCAGACCCCACCCCCGACTCCAAAGTTGGCATCGATAACCCCGGGGGTTATGACGCTGTCAACCGTTACGGCGACGAAATTCTGCGACCCGGTGAGAACGATGCGACCTCCAAAGATGGCATGTTCAATGCACCCGGATTGGGCATCTATCACCGCGATGGCTACTGGGAAAAAGACCTGGTCGACTACAACACCAACAACCTCAAAACATCTTTGATGGCCGCTTGGCGTCCCTCGAAAAACAGCGCCGCAGAGCTGCAATACCAAATCAATTTTGGCACGGGCACTACGGTCTATCAAGGCGACAACCGCTACAGCCTCAAAGACATTCGCTTTCTGCAAAATCGAATCGAATACAAGAACACCAACGGCTTTTTGCGCCTGTATGCCACCCACGAAGACGCGGGCAATACCTACGATGCGGTATTCACGGCCCTGCTCATGCAGAACTATGCCAAGCGCGACGATCTGTGGGGGGGCGACTATTACCGCATATGGAGCACCCAGTACCGCTCCAAAGTGAGGTCTCTCCCCGGCTTTCCCTTGAGCGGCCAATTCACCGACCCCGACTACTACAAAAAGATCCAAGCTGTGGTCGATGCCAACAGCGAGCAAATTGCGGCCTGGCATGCTGAGTGCCGCCAAAAAGCCAACCTTTGGCACGATTTCCAAGGTCGTCCCTTCCCGCAGCAACCCAATACATTCGACCGTTTCTACCCCGGTACCGAGCGATTCGATTCCCTCAAAACCGCCATTACCTCTCTGAAAAGTTTTGGCGAGGGTGGCAGCGGTTTTTACGATCGTTCAGCCTTGTATCACAGCCAAGGCGAGCACAGCTGGCGCGTGGGCGATCACTGGAAAATCACAAGCGGTTTCAGCGCCCGTCAGTATACCCCCAATACCCAGGGCACCATTTTCTCTGACACCAACGGGGTGGTCATTCGCAACCGAGAAGCCGGCGTTTACGCCGGCGGGGAATACCGAGACCGCCTGCAACACTGGAAAATCAATGTGACCGCTCGGGTTGATAAAAACCAAAACTTCCCCTTCATTTTCAGTCCCGCCGCTTCGGTGGTTTACACCCCCGATAAGGTTAGCTACTGGCGCCTTTCCTTGACCAGCGGGGTGCGCAACCCTACATTGGCCGACCAATACCTGTATTACAACGTGGGCCGTGCCATTTTGCTGGGCAACATCAACGGTTACGACAGTTTGGTCAGCTTCCCCTCGCTGTTCAAAATGTACGACGCCCTGATTCCCGATTTGAACACCTTGGAGTGGTTCAACGTGGATCCGGTTCGCCCTGAGCGGGTGCGCAGCATAGAATTGGGCTATAAGTCCCTGTTGGCCAACCGCAAATTGAGCGTTGACGCCTCGGCTTATTTCAACATTTACCGCGATTTCATTGGCTACCAATTGGGCTTTGACCCCATCATCGATTACAACCTGCAATTCATCACCGGGGGCCAGGCCTACCGCATCGCGACCAATGCAAAAACGGCGGTGACTACCATGGGTTTCGCCGGCGGATGGAACTATTTCATTGGTAAAAACTACACCGCTGGATTCAATTACAGTTGGAACAAACTCAACAAGCTCGAAAAAGACGATCCCATCATTCCGGCCTTCAACACTCCTGAACACAAATTCAACCTCTCCTTTATGGGAAGCGGTTTGGACCTGGGTGATCCCTTTGGCAACGACTGGAATTGGGAGGGTTGTGCCTTCAATGTCAATTTCAAATGGGTGCAAGGATTCACCTTCGAAGGCTCGCCTCAGTTCACAGGCTTTGTACCCACATATTGGTTGGTCGATGCTATGGTCAGCAAAGAAATACCCAAGTGGGATGCCAGCTTGAAAATCGGCGCCTCCAACCTCACCAACAACCTGGTCTTGCAAGTCTACGGTGGCCCCAGAATTGGACGCATGGCCTATGCCTCGTTGCTCTTTGAACTCTAAGAAGTAAATTCGGTAATAATTAAACCGACAATGCCCATGAAAAAGCTTTTATTCTTATTACTAGCAGTAATAGCTTTCATTGGTTGTAAAAAAGAACCTATCGATAAAATCGAAGGCAAATGGTTATGGTCATATAATGGAAACAGGGCCGATGCAAGTAGAATGTATGAGTTTGCTAATGGATTCCAATACACCTACCATTCGTTGGATAGTAGCTTTAACCAACCAGATTCAGTGACATACACATTTGATGGAAAAAATTTAATCATTGATGGCGAAAGTTTGAAATTTCAATTCGAATGCAATGGAGATGAGTTAACATATTGGTGGAAAAGGTCATCCTACACAGGTGAAAGGATTAAACTTTGGAGATTAAATTCCAATTGTCAATAAAAATAAAAAAACCATGAGTAATCCTACTCTGTACCGGGGTGTAGTTGCTCTTTGAACTCTTAGGAGTAAATTCGTTAAAATTTTAACCGACAATACCATGAAAAAACTTTTGATTCTCAGTTTGGTAGCGCTGTGCGCCAACCTGAGCTTCGCCCAAACCAAATACGTTGACCGCGTATTGGCTGAAAGCGAAGTAACCGTAACCAAGAAAATCCTGTATGCGAGCAACTACACCGTATTGCTCGGTGGCCCTCCCTTCACCTTGGAGCCCCTGTACATGGACGTTTATACCCCCAACGACGGCGCCAGCAACCGCCCCTTGGTGATCTACACCCACACCGGCAGTTTCTTGCCCCGTTACATCAACCAAACTCCAACTGGAGCCCGCGATGACAGCGCTACGGTGGCCATTTGCACTGACTTGGCTCGCCGCGGTTATGTGGTAGCATCCATCAGCTACCGCTTGGGCTGGAACCCCCAGGGTGCCACTGAAAGCATTCGCAAAAACACCATCATCAACGCTGCTTACAAAGGCGTTCAGGATTTGAGTGCCGCCATTCGCTTCTTCAAGCAATCTGCCGACAAAAACGGCAACCCCTACGGCATTGATCCCAGCAAAATAGTCTTGGGTGGTCAAGGTACCGGTGGCTACATCGTTTCTGCATTTTCGAGCTTGGACCGCCAAAGCGAAATCAAAATTGACAAATTCCGCGACCCCAACACAGGCGTTGCTTATGTAAACGACACCATCTGGGGTGATCGCCACGGTTTGGGTGGATACCCTGGCTTCGGCAACGAAAGCAATACCGGCTATACTACTGATGCGCAGATTGGATTCTGCATCGGCGGTGCCTTGGGTGACAGCGGCTGGTTGGAAAAAGGCGAAATGCCTTTGATCTGGGTACACAGCGTAATGGATCCGTTTGCTCCCTACACTACCGGTATGGTAAACGTACCTGGCACCACTTTGCAGGTTGTAGAAGTCTCCGGCGGATACGACGTCATGAAGCGCGTGAACGAATTTGGCAACAACGCCGCGTACAAAGGCAAAGTCATGGACGATTACACCCGTCAAGCCAACTTGTTGAACGACGGTTTGGACGGCTTGTACCCCATTGCTGGACTGGTAAATGCTTCTGGTCCCTACGAGTGGTGGGATACCAACGCCATCAAAATGTTGCCCAGCCCTCCCTACAACCCCACGGTGATCTTGGCCAGCGGCAAAGCGACCAACCCCTTCATGAGCAAGGCTCGCGCCATGACCTTCATCGATTCCATCTGCGGGTACATCGCTCCTCGTTTGGCTGTAACCTTGGGTTATGTAAACTCAGTGGGCATCAACCCTGCTGAATTGTCAAGCAACGTGACCTTGTCTCCCAACCCCGCTCATGACCGCGTGGTGATCCAGAACAACTGGACCAACAACAACCTGAACGGAGCTGTCGTTCGCGATTTGAACGGACGTGAGTTGGCTCGCATGAGCGCCAACAACAACCGCATCGACCAAGCCATTCAGTTGCCTACCGGCATCTACTTGGTAGAATTGCAGTTCGACTTTGGAACCGGAACCAAAAAATTGATCATCGAATAAGCCCATTGGCGATTCGAAAAGATGAAAGGGGCGGCCGCATGGCCGCCCCTTTTTCATGATACAGGCCCGAAAAAGCCCTATTTTTGCCCCTTTCCCAAGAAAAAGGCATGTACCGCACCCTGAAGCAACTGAACTGGCCCCAAATCGAAGAAGAAATTCTGGCGTATTGGAAGGAACACGGCACCTTCGCCCAAAGCGTAGAGCAGCGCGACCCTTCGCAGTCTTTTACCTTTTTCGAAGGCCCTCCCAGTGCCAATGGCATGCCCGGCATTCACCACGTCATGGCTCGGGCCATGAAAGACATGTTTTGCCGCTACAAAACCCTACAGGGGTATCGCGTAGAGCGCAAGGCCGGCTGGGACACCCATGGTCTTCCCATCGAACTTCAAGTTGAAAAACGCCTGGGCATTCGCAAAGACGACATTGGAGAAAAAATCTCCATGGAAGCCTACAACAAGGCTTGCCGCGAAGACGTCTTCATGTTCAAAGACCGCTGGGATGCCTTGACCGAGCGCATTGGTTTTTGGGTCGATTTGGAGAATCCCTACATCACCTGCGATACCGAGTATGTGGAGACCCTGTGGCAGCTGCTCAAACGCCTTTACGACAAAGGTTACCTCTACAAAGGCTATACCATTCAGCCCTATTCTCCTGCCGCGGGAACCGGTTTGTCGAGCCACGAGCTCAACCAACCCGGCACCTACCAAAATGTCAAAGACACCACCGCTGTAGCCCAATTTGCCAAAGTTGGAAAACCAGGTGAATGCTTTTTGGCTTGGACCACCACCCCTTGGACCCTGCCCTCAAACACGGCCTTGGCCGTAGGCGCCAACATTGACTACATCGAAGTCGACACCTACAATGCCTACACAGGGCAAGCCATTCGGGTGACTTTGGCCGAAGCCTTGTTGAGCAAACACTTCCAAGCTGAAGCCGAATGCGAAGGGGAGCTCCCCGCCTATGACCCCGCTGCCAAGCAGCAACCCTGGAAACGCTTGAGCCGCTGCAAAGGCAAAGACTTGGAAGGTCAGCGCTATGAGCAGCTGCTCCCTTACGTACAACCCAGCGATGGCGATGCATTTCGCGTGGTATGCGCCGATTTTGTCAGCACTGAAGACGGTACGGGTATCGTTCACATTGCTCCTTCTTTCGGTGGCGATGACTTCAAAACCGCCCGTGAAAATGGCATTGGTTCCCTGACGCTAGTAGATAAAACAGGCCGTTTTGTGGCCGAGGTCAGCGACTTTGCGGGTGAATTTGTCAAAGAGGCCTACCTCAGTGAAGAAGAGAAAGCCGAAGCTGCCCAAAAACAGGGCCGCGACAAATACCTGAGCGTAGATGAGCGCTTGGCCATCAAACTCAAACAAGAAAACAAGGCCTTTAAGGTTGAAAAATACGAGCACAGCTACCCCCATTGCTGGCGCACCGATAAGCCGATCTTGTACTATCCGCTGGAGAGCTGGTTCATCAAAACCACCGCGGCCAAAGATCGCCTGGTCGAGCTCAACAAAACCATCAACTGGAAGCCCAAGAGCACCGGCGAAGGCCGCTTCGGGCACTGGTTGGAAAACCTAGTCGATTGGAACCTTTCGCGCTCCCGTTTCTGGGGCACACCCCTGCCCATTTGGCGTAGCGAAGATGGCAGCGAAGAAATCTGCATTGGCAGCTTGGACGAATTGGTGGCAGAAATCCAAAAAGCCAACGCCGCCCTGGGCCTTCAACAGTCCATTGAGCGCAGCGAATTCGACCTGCACCGCCCTTATGTCGATCGCATCACGCTGGTCAGCCCCAGTGGCAAGCCCATGCAGCGTGAGGCCGACCTGATCGACGTATGGTTCGACTCAGGGGCTATGCCTTATGCCCAGTGGCACTATCCCTTTGAAAACCTCGATCAGTTCGAGAAGAATTTCCCGGCTGATTTCATCGCCGAGGGCGTGGACCAAACCCGCGGATGGTTCTTTACCCTGCATACCCTGGCTACCTTGTTGTTTGACCAAGTGGCCTTCAAAAACGTCATCGCCAACGGGCTGGTGTTAGACAAGCACGGCAACAAAATGTCCAAGCGTCTGGGCAATGCCATCGATCCCTTTGAAACCATCGACCAGTATGGAGCCGATGCCGTTCGCTGGTACATGACCAGCAACTCCCAGCCCTGGGATAACTTGAAATTTGATTTGGCAGGTGTGCAAGAGACCCAGCGCAAGTTTTTGGGTACCCTGTACAACACCTATGGCTTCTTTGCCCTGTATGCCAACGTAGACGAATTTGTGTTCCAACCCGATCAGCAAATTCCCGTGGCTGAACGCCCCGAGTTGGACCGGTGGATCCTGTCTCGACTCAACAGTTTGATAGCCGAAACCGAAGCCGCCTTTGACGATTATGATCCCACTCGCGCCGCCCGCGCCATTGAAGATTTTGTCAGCGAGCACCTTTCAAATTGGTACGTTCGATTGTCGCGCCGCCGCTTCTGGAAAGGGGAGTTGAACCGCGACAAGCAAGCCGCATACGAAACTTTATTCACCTGCTTGGATACCGTCTCCAAGCTCATGAGCCCGGTGGCCCCCTTCTTCAGCGATTGGTTATACCAGAGTTTGCACAAAGGCGCCGACTCGGTTCATCTAACCCGCTGGCCCAGCTGCGACAACGCCCTTCGCAACGCTTCTTTGGAAGCCCAAATGGATGCAGCTCAGACCTTGTGTTCCTTGGTTTTGTCGCTGCGCAAGAAGGAAAAAATCAAGGTTCGCCAACCCTTGCAGCGCATGCTGGTACCTGTGAACGACGAGGTGCAAAAAAGAGAAATTGAGCGTGTTCGGGAACTGATCTTGTCAGAAACCAACGTCAAATCACTCGAGTTTGTCGGGGCCGATAGCCCTCAATTGGTAAAGCGAATCAAGCCCAATTTCAAAACCCTGGGCAAACAACTCGGTCCCGACATGAAAGCGCTGAGCACGGCCGTTCAAGCCTTTGGCCAAAATGAAATTCGCAGCCTGGAACAGACAGGAAGCATCTCGGTTGATTTGGGACACGGCACATTTGAATTGGCCCTGGTCGATGTTGAAATCAGCACCCAAGACATGCCCGGTTGGTTGGTAGCCAATGACGGAGCCCATACCGTTGCCCTGGACATCAGCATCAGCGAGGTCCTTCGTCAAGAAGGCCTGGCCCGCGAAATTGTCAACCGCATCCAAAACTTGCGCAAAGACAGCGGCTTGGAGCTTACCGATCGAATTGAGGTAGAATTTTCAGGATCTGTTGAAGTTCTTGAAAGTGCCAATGCTTTCAAGGATTATATTTGTGGCGAAGTATTGGCCAACTCACTGCAGCACAGCGAAAAAGACCATTTCTTCCACGACGAAATCGATGGCCTTGCCATCGGTATCACCTTGCAAAAAGTATAACTATGGAAAAGACACGCTACACCGAAAAAGAACTTCAAGAGTTCAAAGCGATCATCTTAAAAAAGTTGGAAAGCGCAAAAGACGAATTCAAAACCTTGTCCTCGCAAATTCGCGACGATGACGAGACTGGAGATAGCTCTAACAACAACTACCTCACCCTGGATGACGGTGCAGATACCTTTGAGAAGGAGAACCTCAACCAATTGGCTGCACACCAATTGAAGTTTATGAAAAACTTAGAGGCTGCCTTGGTTCGCATCGAAAACGGAACCTACGGGATCTGCAAAACCTCAGGCAAGTTGATTCCCAAAGAGCGCCTTCGCATTGTACCTCACGCGACGCAAACCGTCGAAGCCAAGCTCAAGCGCTAATTCTTGGAAGCCAACGCTGAACAACGAACCCCATGGGCATTTTGGTTGCCCATCGCTGTTTTGATTCTGGGCATAGTCCTGGACCAAATCATCAAAGTTTGGGTGAAAACCCATTTCCTCTATGGAGAAAGCCGGCCCATTTTTGGCGACTGGTTCAAACTCTATTTCATTGAGAACAATGGCATGGCCTTTGGCAAAGAGCTCTTCGGTGGCTCTCGCTTTGGCAAATACATTTTGACCTTCTTTCGCATGGGGGTTTCCGTTTTCGGGTTCTGGTTCCTCTGGACCCAGATGAAAAAGCGGGCTCCTCAGGGTCTGTTGATCGCCATCGCCTTGATCATGGCGGGGGCGGTTGGAAACATCATCGATTCCATTTTCTACGGTGTCATTTTCAAGGGACACAACGCATACAGCGGTTCTTGGTTTGAGGGCCAGGTTGTTGACATGTTCTACGCGCCCATGTGGGAAGGCCACCTTCCTGCCTGGCTGCCCCTATGGGGGGGAGACTTCTTTGTCTTCTTCAGCCCCATCTGGAATTTTGCCGATGCATGCATTACGGTTGGGGTCGCCTTAATGATTCTGGGACAGCGCCGCTTTTTTGGCTAATTTTGCGGCTCAATCCCCATGGAAGCCAATTTGAATGAGCAGCAATTGCTGCGCCGCCAATCGTTGGAAGAGCTGAAAAGCTTGGGCATCGATCCATTTCCCGCTGAATTATACCCCGTAAGCCACCAGGCAGCCGAGATTCGCGCTCAATACCCTCAGCAGCCCGAAGCCTATTCCAAGGTGGTTATCGCTGGGCGATTGATGACGCGCCGCATCATGGGTAAGGCCGCTTTTGCTGATCTTCAGGATAGCTCTGGTCGCATTCAGGTCTATGTCAATCGCGATGAGATTTGCCCCGATGAAGACAAAACCCTGTACAATACCGTCTTTAAAAAACTGCTCGACATTGGAGATATCGTGGGTATCGAAGGCCATGTTTTCACCACACAAACCGGCGAGATTTCGGTTCATGCCACGGGCATGAAATTGTTGGCCAAGTGCTTGAATCCGCTGCCGCTTCCCAAAGAAAAAGACGGGGTCGTGTTTGATGCATTCACCGATCCCGAAGCCCGATACCGCATGCGCTATGTGGATTTGATCGTCAACCCCCAGGTACGCGATACTTTCATCAAGCGCACCAAGGTGGTACAAAGCCTGAGAAACACCTTCAACAACAAAGGCTATCTTGAGGTTGAAACCCCCATTTTACAGCCCATTCACGGCGGTGCAGCTGCGCGCCCGTTCATCACCCACCACAATGCATTGGACATTCCCCTGTACCTGCGCATTGCCAATGAGTTGTACCTCAAGCGCCTGATTGTAGGCGGTTTCGACGGGGTCTATGAATTTGCCAAGAACTTCCGCAACGAGGGCATTGACCGAACCCACAACCCTGAGTTTACGGGCTTGGAAATCTATGTAGCCTACAAAGACTATTACTGGATGATGGATTTCGTAGAGGAAATGCTGGAAACCTGTGCCTTGGATGTGGCGGGTCAAACCACTGTGACGGTCGGAGAACGCGAGATTTCGTTCGCACGTCCCTACCAGCGATACACCATGGCCGAGGCCATTTTGAAATACGGGCAGTTTGATATTGAAGGCAAATCAGAGGCCGAATTGGGCGAATTTGCCAAGTCATTGGGCTGCGAAGTGACCACCAAAATGGGTTCAGCCAAATTGATCGATGAGATATTTGGAGCCTGTGTGGAAGAACACCTCGTTCAGCCTACCTTCATCATCGACTACCCTGTCGAAATGAGCCCCTTGACCAAGAAACACCGCTCCAAGCCCGGCTTGGTTGAGCGTTTTGAGCTCTTTGTCAACGGCAAAGAGATCGCCAATGCCTACAGCGAGTTGAATGATCCTATCGACCAAAAAGAGCGTTTTGAAGACCAATTGCGCCTGGCTGAGCGCGGCGATGAAGAAGCCATGGCCATGGATCACGACTTTGTTCGCGCTTTGGAGTATGGCATGCCTCCTACCTCTGGATTGGGCATTGGAATCGATCGTTTGACTATGCTGCTCACCAATCAAGTGAGCATTCAGGAGGTTCTCTTCTTCCCCCAAATGCGACCCGAAAAAGGCAGCCAAACGGCCCCCAGCGACAGCCATTGATGGACATTCTCAGCAGCGAAAAAGCCGTACTGTCCTGTTTGATTCACCCCGAGCGATTGGATACGGTCATGCAGGAGACCGGATTGAGTCGCCCTGTGGCTGCTGACATATTGCGCCAACTCCATCACCACGGCTACATCAAGTGCATCGACAAGCAGGGCAAACCCATGGCCAACTACGATGCCGATCGCTTGCCACAAGTGCGTTTCACCCTTTGCGCCAAAGGTTTTGACGCCCTAGAGGAAAATTAAGCGGCATCAAAAACAATTGATGCTTGTTGACGTTTGTTTAACAAAGGCTTCCCGGCAAAATCGTTTCGGGAACGTTATATTCGCGTAACCAAAAAAATAGGCAGCTGCCATGTCCGAAACCGCAAAACTGATCATCGAAGGAAAAGAGTACGAATTGCCCGTCATCACCGGGACTGAAAACGAGAAGGCCATTGACATCTCCAAATTGAGAGATTTGACGGGCCACATCACCATCGATGTTGGATTTAAAAATACCGGCTCCACTACCAGCAGCATCACTTATTTGGACGGTGAATTGGGCATCTTGCGCCACCGCGGTTATTCCATCGAAGACCTGGCCGAACACGCCTCTTTCTTAGAAGTATCCTACCTGCTTTTGTACGGCCACTTGCCCACGCAAGCCGAATACGAGCAGTTTGAGAATAGCATTCGCGAACACACCTTGGTCAACGAAGGTTTGGAGGGTATGTTCAAAGCATTCCCAACGGGTAGCCACCCCATGGGTCAATTGGGCTCTATGGTGAACGCTTTGAGTTTGTTCTACCCCAAGAGCTTGGATCCTCACCGCGCCGAAGATGCCATTGGCCGCACCATCGTTCGTTTGATGGCCAAAATGCCTACCATCTGCTCCATGATTTACAAGAAGCGCAACGGGCATCCGACGGTATACCCTCAGAATAAGCTCGATTACATTTCGAATTTCTTGAATATGACCTTTGGCCAAGTCACCATGGACTACGACGTAGACCCCGTGTTGGTTGACGCCATGAATAAATTGCTCATCTTGCACGCCGACCACGAGCAAAACTGCTCGGCCTCAACCGTTCGCGTGGTAGGTTCGTCTCAGGCCAACCTGTACAGCAGCATCGCTGCCGGTATCAACGGTCTTTGGGGCCCCTTGCACGGCGGTGCCAACCAAGAAGTGTTGGAGATGCTTGAGAAAATTCGCCAAGACGGTGGCAACGTTCAAAAGTGGATCGACAAAGCCAAAGACAAGAACGATCCTTTCCGTTTGATGGGCTTTGGTCACCGCGTTTACAAGAACTTCGACCCACGTGCGAAGATTATCAAGAAGAGTTGCGACGAGGTGCTGGCCAAATTGGGCGTCAGCGACCCTGTATTGGACATTGCCAAGAAGTTGGAAGAAACGGCTTTGACCGATCCCTACTTTGTGGAGCGCAAATTGTTCCCCAACGTGGACTTCTACAGCGGCATCATCTACCGCGCCATGGGCTTCCCCACCGACTTCTTTACGGTGTTGTTTGCCATGGGTCGTCTTCCCGGTTGGATCGCCCAGTGGCAGGAATTGCGCCGCGAAAAGCAGCCCATTGCTCGCCCTCGCCAAATTTATACCGGCGAAGCCGCTCGCGCCTTCGTTCCCATGAACCAGCGTTAATTGATCGTTTTATCCTTAGCGTAAAACGAAGTAGCCCGTGGGTTGTTATACCCCTGTGTATTTTTGCTGCCTCATGATCAACCGTCTTCGCGTTTGGATCTGGCTCATCGCCTTTTTCACTCTTTCTAAAGCCCTCCAAGCCCAGTCCTTTCGAACGGTTTCGGGTTATGTGAGGGATAGCGCCAGCGGCGAACGATTGAATCAAGCCAGTTTGCAAGTGCAAACGACCCAAGGTTCTGTGCTGCAGGTTCAAAGCAACAACTATGGCTTTTTCAGCATTCAAACACCCACAGGTGCCTTGAAACTGCTCTGCTCGGCCCCCAGCCACTTGGACAAAACCATCAGCTTGACCCCAGAAGGAGACATCACCCTGAACATTGACTTGAGTCCTTTGGCAGAGGCCATTGAAGCCGTATACATCGGCGCTAGCCGCAACGCCAACGTGCGCGGTTTGGCCATGAGCACCCAGAGCATCAACGGTCAAACCATCAAAAAGATTCCTGCCTTGCTCGGCGAAGCCGATGTGGTGCGCAGCATTCAATTGTTGCCGGGGGTGAGTACTGTGGGCGAAGGGGCTAGCGGTTTCAATGTACGCGGTGGGGGCATCGATCAAAACCTCGTATTGATGGATGAAGCCCCCGTTTTCAACTCTGCTCACTTGTTTGGATTCTTCTCCATATTCAACCCCGATGCAGTCAAAGATGTTCAATTGATCAAAGGGGGTATTCCGGCCGCCTACGGCGGCCGCCTCAGCTCTACCCTTGACGTCATCATGCGCGATGGCAACGCCAAAGAATTCAAAAGCAGCGGTGGGGTCGGCACCATTTTCAGCCGCTTTGCCGTTGAAGGCCCATGGCTTCTTGAGCGCAGCGTGAAAAAGAAGCCCAAAGTCAAAGAAAGCGGCAGCTTCATATTGGCCGGTCGTCGTTCCTACATCGATTTGTTGGCTAAGCCCTTTTTACCCGAATCCCTTGCAGGCAGTCAGTTTTTCTTTTACGATTTCACAGCCAAAGCCACCTATACCAGGGGCAACGACCGTTTTTACCTATCCAGCTACCTGGGCGATGACGTATTCAATGCCGTCGATGTCTTCGGTTTCAAGTGGGGCAATAGCACAGCTACGGCCCGTTGGAACCACGTCTTCAATTCGCGCTTGTTTGCCAATACTACTTATTACTACAGCCGTTACCGCTACAACTTCATTTTCAACGCAGGCGGCAACCGCTTCGACTGGCAGAGCTACATCGTCAACAACAGCCTCAAAAGCGATTTCAAGTGGTACGCCAACCCCAAAAATGAGATTTCGTATGGCGCCCAAATCACGCACTACCGCTTCATTCCTGGCGAAGCCGAAGCCAATAACGTCAGCGGCCGCACCGTCTTTGGTCTTCCCGATCGCTACGCTCTGGAAAATGCCGTTTATTTCTCAGACGACATCAATGCCAACGGTCGCTTCTCGCTGAGAGCGGGCCTGCGCATTTCGCAGTTCTTATACCTCGGTCCCGGCAAAGTCTATACCTACGCGCCCGCTTTTGAAGTGGGGCAGCGCAGATTCGTAGAGTCCATCTCACCCAGCGCCAAGGGTGAAATCGTGGCTAATTACATCAATCCTGAACCCCGATTGGGTCTCAAATACGAAATCGACAAGCAGCGTTCCCTGAAAATGGGTTACAACCGCATGGCGCAAAATTTGCACCTGATTTCCAATACCGCCGCCTCTGTTCCCTTGGATGTATGGCAACCCTCGACCAACAACATCAAACCCGAATTGGCCGATCAAATCACCTTGGGCTATTTTCAAAATCTAGTGCTTCCCATCAAGGGCAAGCCCGATGCTTCCTTTGAGTCTTCGGTAGAAGGCTTCTATAAAACCCTTCAAAACCAAGTCGATTACATCGATGGCGCCTCCCTGTTGCTCAATGAGTTTCTAGAAGGCGAGTTGCTCAGCGGTATAGGCCGCGCCTATGGAGTGGAGGCCTACCTTCGCAAAAACAGCGGGGCTTTTACCGGTTGGTTGGCCTACACCCTCTCTCGCAGCGAACGACAGGTCGAAGGCATCAACAACGGCGACTGGTACCCCAACCGCTTTGACCGCAAACACAACTTGAGCCTGGTCACCCAATACCAACTCAATCCCGAATGGGACTTTGCCGTCAACTGGGTATTCAGCAGCGGCACGCCTACTACCTTTTACTCAGGCCAATATACCGTGCAGGGGTATTTGGTCCCCGACGCTGGGTCCAAATCCCGCAACAACGTGCGCAATCCCAACTACCATCGTTTGGATCTTTCTGCTACCTGGACCCGCCGCAAGCACGAGAACTGGGAGCGCAGCTGGGTCTTCAGCGTATACAACGCCTACAACCGCCGCAACCCCTTCTCCATTTATTTCGACACCAATTACAAAGACCTGGGGCAAAACGCCGCCATACGCTACAGCATCATTGGCAGCTTTGTGCCCGCCGTTAGTTACAACTTCAAATGGAATTGATCAAAAGACTTCGCTTTCTACTGCCCTTACTGGTCTTTGCTTCCTGCGAAGACGTCATACAAGTCAGCGTTGACCAAGGCCCTCCCAAGTTGGTGGTTGACGCCTTTGTGAGCAATTTGCCCCAAGACCAGGTCATTCGCCTAACCCGAAGCATCAACTATTTTGATTCTAGCGGCAGCGAGCCCGGCGTAGAAGGAGCTACGGTGCTGCTGGTTGACACCTCCAATTTTCGCATTTTCAACTTTGTTGATCAAGGCCAGGGCCGTTATGTGTTCAGCCCCAACCCCGCCAAGGGAGATACCTTCACCATCGGTCGTGGGTACACCTTGCTCATCGCCACGGGCTCAGATACACTGATCAGTTTTTCGACTCTTCGCCGCACCACCCGTGTCGATTCCATTGTGCAAGTGCCGGTTGAAGGCAACGGGCCGCCTACCATTACCACCGGTTGTTACTTGGATTTGCGCGCCAACGATTTGCCCGGTCCCGGTGATTTTTGGTGGGTCAAGACCTTTCGAAACGATACCTTTCAAAACCGCATTGACCAGCTGAATTTGGCGGCAGACATGGGCAATACCAACAACGGTTTAGACGGGGGCATGTTCATCTACCCCGTTCGCACGAACATTTCTGACCGCACGCGCTCTTTCCAGGCCGGGGAACAGGTGCGGGTCGAGATTCACTCCATCAGCCGCGAGGCCTACTACTGGTTCTTGCTGGTTCAAAATGAGAATTTCAACGGCGGATTGTTCGCCACCCCTCCTTCGAATATTCCAACCAACATCGTCAACATCAATCCCAATAAAAAGTCCAAATTGGCCGGATTTTTCTGCATGACAGCGGCTCATCCTTTCACCCATGTGGTGAGGGAATAATCCGTTCAGGCCTATTCGGCCAGAGCTAGCCCCTTAGGCCTCAAGCTTTCTGGGAAATCATCTGCTTGAGGGCTTCGACCTCATCTCGCAAGCGAGCCGCCTCCATGTACTCCATCTCTTTGGCAGCGCGCAGCATTTCCTTTTCGGTGCGCTGCAAGGCTTTCTTCAGTTCATCCAAGCTGGAATAGGCCAACACAGGATCGGCCGCCAAGGGCAGGCTCTCTTCTCGCGGCACGGTCAAAGAGCCGGGATCTTCTCCTTTTTTGGCGTCGGCCACGGCAGTTTGCTTGAAAATCTCTTCCCGGCTTTTGCGAACGGTTTTGGGTACGATGCCTCGTTCTGCATTGTAGGCCTCTTGACGCTCACGACGACGGTTGGTTTCTTCAATGGTCTTGGCCATGGAATCGGTGATTTTATCGGCGTACATGATCACCTTGCCTCGATCGTTTCGGGCGGCACGACCAATGGTTTGCACCAGCGAAGTCTCGCTGCGCAAGAAACCCTCTTTATCGGCATCCATAATGGCCACCAAGCTCACTTCGGGCAAATCCAAACCCTCGCGCAGCAGGTTCACGCCCACCAGTACGTCAATCGAACCCAAGCGCAGGTTGCGCAGAATTTCGACCCGGTCTAGGGTTTTGACTTCCGAGTGAATGTAGCTCACCTTGATGTTCAGACGCTGCAGGTATTTGGTGAGTTCCTCGGCCATGCGCTTGGTCAAGGTGGTGACCAAAATGCGATCGCCCATTTCAATGCGCTCGTCAATCTCCCCAATCAAATCATCGACCTGGCTGCCGCAAGGTCGAATTTCAATGACCGGATCCAGCAGGCCGGTAGGGCGAATCAACTGTTCCACCACCACACCTTCGCTCTCGCGAATCTCAAATTCAGCAGGGGTGGCGCTGACATACAGGGACTGGGGTACAATTTGGTAGAATTCTTCGAATTGCAAGGGTCGGTTATCCAAGGCCGCCGGCAGTCGAAATCCGTAGTCCACCAGGTTGGTTTTGCGGCTGCGGTCGCCCCCGTACATAGCCCGAACTTGAGGCAAGGTTACGTGGCTCTCATCCACCACCAACAAAAAGTCTTTAGGGAAATAATCCAGCAGGCAGAAAGGGCGATCACCCGGATTTCGGCGATCGAAGTAGCGGGAATAATTCTCGATTCCGTTGCAGTACCCCAGCTCGCGAATCATCTCCAAGTCGAAATTCACCCGCTCCTCCAAGCGCTTGGCCTCCAAAAACCGACCCTCTTGGTGAAATTGCTCCAAGCGAATGATCAAGTCATCTTGAATCTGGTGAATCACCGACTGCAACCGCTCCCGGGGAGAAACATAAATCTGAGCAGGGTAGATGGCCACGTCGTCGTGCTTTTCAATGCGGTTACCTGTCTCGGGATCAAAGCTCCAGATTTCCTCGATTTCATCGTCAAAAAACGAGATGCGGTAGGCAAAATCATTGTATGCCAAATGCACATCGACCGTATCGCCTTTCACGCGAAAAGTGCCGCGTTTGAACTCAGCCGTGGTGCGTGAATACAAGCTTTCAACCAACTTAAACAGCAGGGTGTTTCGGGAAATGATCTGGCCCTGGCTCAAGCGAATGATGGTCTGTTCAAAGTCACTGGGATTACCCGCGCCGTAGATGCAACTGACTGAAGCCACCACAATGACATCCCTTCGGCCGCTCAGCAAAGACGAAATGGTCTTCAAGCGCAATTTTTCAATCTCATCGTTGATGTTGAGGTCCTTTTCGATGTAGGTATTCGAATGCGGTATGTAGGCTTCGGGCTGATAGTAATCGTAATAACTCACAAAATACTCAACCGCATTTTCGGGAAAAAACTGCTTGAATTCACCGTACAGCTGGGCCACCAAGGTCTTGTTGTGCGATAGCACCAAAGTAGGTCGCTGGGTCTGCTGAATGACATTGGCCACGGTGAAGGTTTTGCCCGATCCGGTCACCCCTAACAAGGTCTGGGCCGACACCCCTTCGTTCACTCCGCGCACCAAAGCCTCAATGGCTTGGGGCTGGTCGCCCATGGGCTTAAAGGGTGCGTGCAGTTGAAATTTGGCCATCCCGCAAAGATACAAATTGCCTGCGGGCCTTCCTGCACCCCCTTGCGCGATTTGCCGTATCTTTGCACCCGATGTCAGCAGCCAAGAAATCCTCTTCCCCGCAGCGAGCTGAAGCCTTCATTCAGGAGGTGTTGAACGATTACCGCATTGCCTTTCAAAGCCGCCATGCCAGCTTGATTGGCCGCAAAGAAGTTTTGACCGGCAAGGCCAAGTTCGGCATATTCGGCGACGGAAAAGAAGTCGCTCAAGTAGCCATGGCCCGCGTTTTTGAACCCGGCGATTGGCGCAGCGGCTATTACCGCGACCAAACCTTCATGTTTGCCAAGGGGATTTCATCGGTGCGCGAATTTTTCGCTCAACTTTACGCCAACCCTGACGTAGACAAAGAACCCGCCTCGGGAGGTCGTTCCATGAACGGGCACTTTGCTACCCGCTTGTTGGATGAAAACGGCGATTGGCTGCCCCAGTCTGATCGTTTCAACTCCAGTGCCGACATCAGCCCAACGGCTGGTCAAATGCCCCGACTCTTGGGTCTGGCCTTAGCCTCCAAACTCTATAAAAACAATCCTGACTTGCACAGCTTGACCCAGTTCAGCCAGCAAGGTCGAGAAATTGCGTTCGGAACCATTGGAAACGCCTCTACCTCAGAGGGCATCTTTTGGGAAGTCATGAACGCGGCCTGTGTCATGCAAGTTCCCCTGCTCATGAGCGTGTGGGATGACGGGTATGGCATCTCGGTTCCCGCAAAATACCAAACCGCTAAGGAGAACATTTCGGCCATCATGGGCGGTTTTCAGAGCGACGAAAACGGCATAGGCCTTGAAATCTTTACAGCCAAAGGCTGGGATTATGCCGAGCTGGCCATCACCTATAAAAAAGCAGCCGACTTCTGCCGCGAAAACCACCGCCCCGTGCTGGTCCATGTTAAAGAAGTAACTCAGCCCCAAGGGCACTCTACCTCTGGCTCCCACGAGCGCTACAAGAGCAAAGAGCGCCTGGAATGGGAAATGGAATACGATTGCATTGCCCAAATGCGCGGCTGGATCTTGCAACAAGGTTTCAGCAGCGAGGCTGATATGGAGCAGATGGAACAAAAAGCCTTGGCCGAGGTGAAAGCCGATCAAAAACAAGCCTGGGTTGATTTCAGCTCATCCATCAAAGCCGAAGTTCAATCTTGCATTCAAGTATTGGACGCCTGCATAGCCGAAGGAACAGCAGCTGAAGCCTTGGCCGACATCAAAGTTCAACTCAGCAGCAGCTTGGATCCCGGCCGCAAAGACATTGGACATGCCCTGCACGCGGCCCTGCGTGCTACCTTGGGTTTGGACGCCTCCAAACGCCAAGCCTTGTTGCAAGCCTTGCAATCCTTTGAAGCATTGAATGGGGACCGATACAGCTCTCATTTGCACAGCCAAAGTTCAGGATCGGCCTTGTCGGTACCCAGCGTGGCCCCCATTTTCAGCGATGAAGTGGTCGATGGATACCAAGTGGTTCGCACCTGCTTTGATGCCAATTTCGAACGCGACCCCCGCATTTTCGCCTTCGGTGAAGACGTGGGAAAAATTGGTGACGTAAACCAAGGTTTCTCTGGCATGCAAGAAAAATACGGCGAGCTGCGCGTGAGCGACAAAGGCATTCGGGAATGGAGCATTTTGGGCGAGGGCATCGGCACGGCTATGCGCGGCCTGCGTCCCATCGCCGAAATTCAATACCTAGATTACTTGCTGTACGCGCTCGAACCCATGAGCGACGATTTGGCTACCCTGCAGTACCGCACCAAAGGGGGCCAGAAGTCACCGGTGATTGTGCGTACCCGCGGCCACCGATTGGAAGGCATATGGCATTCGGGCAGCCCCATGGGCATGATCATCAACTCGGTTCGCGGCATGCACGTCTGCGTTCCCAGAGACATGACCCGCGCAGCTGGCATGTACAACACCCTCTTGCGCGCCGATGAGCCCGCTTTGGTAGTGGAATGCCTCAACGGCTACCGCATCAAAGAGAAAATGCCCCAAAACATAGGAGAGTTCACCGTTCCATTGGGTCAACCCGACATCTTGCGCTACGGCGAAGATGCCACCTTGGTCACCTACGGTTCTTGCTGCCGCATCGCCCTCGAGGCTTGCGAGCGCTTGGCCGAACACGGCATACGCGTTGAGCTGATCGACATTCAGACCCTCTTGCCTTTTGATTTGCATCACCGCATCGCTGAAAGCCTAGCCGAAACCAACCGCTTGGTCATCTTAGACGAAGACGTACCGGGAGGGGCCTCGGCTTTCATGTTGCAACAGATTCTAGAGCAGCAGAACGCATACCGCTACCTCGACAGTGCCCCCTTGACCATTACGGCCAAGGCTCACCGCCCTGCCTATGGAAGCGATGGTGATTACTTCTCTAAGCCCAGTGTAGACGAAGTTTTTGAGCGCATTTACCAATTGATGCACGAGAGCAATCCCCAGCGCTGGCCTTCTTTGCGATAAAAAACAGACACCCACTCACTTTCGAGGAATCCCCAAATGGATTAGAGTATCTTCGAATGTCAAAATGACGAATTCTTCTTCCAACTACCTGCCTTACAAGGTAAAAGACATTTCCTTGGCCGAATGGGGCCGTAAGGAGATCCAATTGGCTGAGGCTGAGATGCCCGGATTGATGGCCCTTCGCGAAGAATATGGCCAAAGCA
>JAURGZ010000063.1 GCA_030833525.1 Bacteroidota bacterium
GCCTGAGAGAGCACCTCGCCGGCACTTCGAATGAGTTTGTTCTCGACCAAATAGGGTTTGAGAATGCTCATGGAAACCACGGTCTCTTTGAGTTTGGCCGCGGCGCGATCGGTGTTGATGACCACGGCATCCAGGTAGCCGGTGTCGTTGTTTTGGCCCATCACAGGGGCGCTGCTCAGCAGGGCTAAGCCAATGAAGAGGAGCTTTGCGTTTTTCATTACCTTTGGGTATTCAATCGCCGTACACAATGATACGCAAATTTGTTGCTCTGCTCGCCTTAGCTCTGATGGGAGCCGCGAGTCTGCAGGCCCAGAACTGCACCCCCGACCCTTCTTTGACTCGTCCAGGTACCTTGCCTAAGAACTTGCCTGATGGCGATTTTCAACAGCCTTACGACCAGACCATTACGGTCATGGCCTTCCCTGACACTACCGTGGTTGTAGGCGGTCAGCCCCAGTACGTAAAAATCGACTCTTTCAAGGTGAAGGGCATGATTGGCCTTCCCCAGGGATTGAGCTATACCTGCTGGAGCGCCTCTTGCGTATTTCCCCCCGATAGCTTGCGCTGCATGCGCATCAGCGGTACCCCCAGTGCCGGCGGCATGTTCCCCGTCTTGATTCCCATCACCATTTACGCCAAAGTGGGTGGCTTTTTTGCCGTGCAACAGCCCGATACCATGCGGGGTTACAGCATCACCATCAATGGAGGAAGCTCCAATTTGGAGTTGCTGCGCAAAGGAGAAACGGCTCGTTTGATTCAGGCCGGTGGTCAGACTTACGCGGTGGGTTTTGAGCCCGAGCAATTGGTTCTCTACAGCCTTTCGGGTCAACAAATGCCCCTTTCAGTAGAACCCTTCGGTGCGGCCCTGCGCCTGAAAAGCGAAGGTTTGAAACCCGGCATGTATGTCTTGAGCGACGGTCGTCAGCGCCTAAAATGGTGGGTGCAAGAGTGATGCAGGAGTTCTACGTTTCCTTCCCCAAATCCAAAGCCGAATACCCCGCGCTCATTGTCTTGGGCATAGTGGCCATGGTGGGCTTTGCCTTTCACTTCGACTTTTTTGGGTGGACCGGTGGCCTGATCTGGTTAGCCATTGCCGGTTCAGCCTTGGGCTTTTTATATGCGAAGCGCAAGGGGGAGTACTTCATTCGGGTGAACGAAAATGGCATTGAGTTTCGGCAGCATTTCTTTTCCAAGCGCTTGTACATTCCTTGGAACTATCTGCAGCGCATCGATTATCTGGAGTTTGAAATCAACTTCATGATCAAAGAAACGGCTCAGGTGGTGAGTTTTGCTACCAGCGGCATGAGCGAAGAAGAGGCCGAGGCCTTGAAACAGCACATGAGCGATCGTTTGTCTCAGCGCGAAGCGCAGTCTTGATATTGCCCCGGCTTTCGTAGTTTTGCAGGCCATGGCCTTTACCCCTGCTTTTGACTTTGTTGAGGAATTGAAGTGGCGCGGTCTCATGCACGACATGATACCCGGCACCGATGCGTTGTTGAACACCGAGCGTGTGAAGGCCTACATTGGGTTTGACCCTACGGCAGATAGCCTGCACATCGGCAATTTGGTGCCCATTACCTTGTTGGTGCATTTTCAGCGTGCCGGTCACATTCCCGTGGCTTTAGTGGGCGGAGCAACGGGCATGGTAGGTGACCCCAGTGGAAAAAGCGCCGAGCGCAATTTGCTCGATGCCGAGACCCTAAACCGCAACCTGGAAGGCCAAAAGGCGCAATTGATGAAGTTCTTGGACTTTTCAGCCTCCGACAATGCGGCCATGATGGTCAACAACTACGACTGGTTCAAGGAATGGTCTTTCTTGGACTTCATTCGCGAGGTGGGCAAGCACATCACGGTTTCGTACATGATGGGCAAAGACTCGGTGAAAAACCGCTTGGAAGCCGGTGGCCTCTCGTTCACCGAATTCTCCTACCAACTGGTGCAGGGATATGACTTTGCGCATTTGTACAAGAGCGAAGGGGTGAAGCTGCAGATGGGCGGTAGCGACCAGTGGGGCAACATCACTACCGGTACCGAACTCATTCGCCGTTTGCACGGTGGCGAGGCTTATGCCCTAACAGCGCCATTGATCACCAAAAGCGATGGTACCAAGTTTGGCAAAAGCGAAGGGGGCAATGTGTGGTTGGATCCCAAGCGCACCTCACCTTACGCCTTCTACCAATTCTGGTTGAACATCGCCGATGAAGACGCCATTCGCTTCATCAAAATCTACTCCTTGAAAACCCGGGCCGAAATTGAGGCTCTGATCGCCGAACATACCGGTCAAGAATATCTGCGCAATTTGCAAAAGGCCCTGGCCGAAGAGATGACCCTGCGCGTTCACGGAGCTGAAGAACTGGAAATGGCTTTGAAGGCCACAGGCGTGTTCTTTGGAAATGGCAGTGCCGACGATTTGTTGGCCTTGAATGAGGCTACCCTCGAAGGAGCCTTCCAAGGCATGGAGACCTTTCAAGTATCGAAATCAGAATTGGCAGCCGGCATTCCCGTTTTGGATCTGCTGGCCGTGAATACCACGGTATTCCCCAGCAAGGGCGAAGCCCGCAAAATGATTGCCGCCAGCGGTTTCAGCTTCAATAAGAATAAGTTCACCGATCCCAACGGCTCGGTTGACTCTTCTCTGCTCTTGCACGGCCGCTATTTGCTGGCCCAAAAAGGGAAGAAAAACTACTACGTGATCGAGGCGGTTTAAGGCCATGGCGTACTCTGAGTTTCACGCTGACCGAGTTCGTTTTCGATTGAAGAATCAATCTTTTACCGAGAAGAACATGATGGGTGGGCTCATTTTCATGGTCAACGATTCCATGTGTGTAGGCTTAGACCGAGATAAGGCTAAGAATGAAGATCGCTTGATGGTTCGGGTGGGCAAATTGGCCTATGAAGAATTGCTCCATCAAAAGGGCAGTCGGGTGATGGACTTTACCGGCACCGTGATGCGGGGTTTCTTGTTCATCGAAGCTGCGGGTTTCGATAGCGAGGAAGATCTGGACTTTTGGGTAGAAAAGGCCCTTGAATTCAACCGAATTCTCTCTGAAAATTAGTACTTGCGCTGGGTAATGCGTTCCAGGTATTGGCCGTAGCCGCTCTTTTTCAAGGGCTCGGCAATCTGCAACAATTGTTCGGTGCTGATGAAGCCTTCGCGCCAAGCAATTTCTTCGATGCAACCGATTTTCAGGCCTTGGCGCTCTTCGATGACTTGCACATACTGACCGGCCTGCATGAGCGATTGGTGGGTGCCGGTATCGAGCCAAGCGGTGCCGCGTTCCATGATTCGCACTTCAAGTTCGCCTTGGGCTAAATAATGTTTGTTGACATCGGTGATTTCGTATTCCCCGCGGGGCGAAGGTTTGAGGTTTTTGGCAATGTCTACTACCCGGTTGTCGTAGAAATACAAGCCGGGGACGGCAAAGTTGCTTTTGGGTTCGGCGGGTTTTTCTTCGATGCTGATGGCTTTCAGGTCTTGATCAAACTCAACTACACCGTAGCGTTCGGGGTCGACTACGTGGTACGCAAAGACAATGCCTCCTTGGGGCTTGGCACAGCTTTTCAACGTGTCTTTCATGCTGGAACCAAAGAAGATATTATCACCCAAAATCAGACAAGCATCGTCATCGCCGATAAAATCAGCTCCCAACACAAATGCCTGCGCCAATCCATCAGGGCTGGGTTGCACCTTGTACTCGAAGCGCATGCCCAAACGACTTCCATCGCCCAAGAGGTTCTCAAAGTGAGGCAAATCATGGGGGGTAGAAATGATCATTACCTCGCGAATGCCGGCTTGCATTAAGGTCGACAAGGGGTAATAAATCATGGGTTTATCGTAGACCGGCATGAGTTGTTTGCTCATGGCCAAGGTCAAGGGGTGTAGGCGCGTGCCAGAGCCACCGGCTAGAATGATGCCTTTCATAGTTTGCGAAGTTAGGGTTCTTGGTAGACACGAATCCAATCGACCACCAAGGAAGTGGGCTCTTGGCTGGAATCCAGGCGATCCAGATAGCGATGATCAACGGCGTTGTTGACAATCAAATACATGGGCTCTTGAAAATATTGACGCATGTATGCGTTCAAGCGAACCCTGGCTACTTGGCGCCCGTCGGTGTAGAATCGAATGACCTTGGGAGTCCACTCACAGGCGTAAATGTGAAAGGTCTGGTCGGTATTCTTGGGCAGCTGAAAATGCCGCATGATCAAGCGCTTGGTCTGGGTTTCGATTTTGCCAAAGTGCAGGGTCATGGTTTGCCGGTGCACGGTCTTTCCCTTTTTGAGCCCGTACATTTCGAAAATGTCAATTTCGGGGGGCCAGTTGTAGCGCCCCGTCAGCCAAAAGGCGGGCCAAGTAGCGGGTCCCGAGGGGTTCTGGCAGCGAATGGCAAAGAACCCGTAGGTCCAGCTCTGGCTGTGAAAGGTATTCACCAAGCCCGTTCCCCAAGGTATGGTTAGGGTATCGGCCAGGCGTTTAAGTGGAGGTTCACTGCCCAGCATGATGGAGGCTGCCGAGTCAGGTACCCAGCGTTCTTGGATGAAATCGGTGGGGTTGTATCGGTTTTGGAGAAGCAAATATCCGCCGGAGTCAAGCACCTCTTCGTCGCCGTAAAATTGATGCGGCAACTGCCCGTGGTAGCGCCCCCAAGGTTGGCCGCGTTGCCAGGCCTGATCGTCAAAGCGATTGAACTCATCGTTCCATACCAACTGGTATGTTGGCGAGGGGAGCTTCAACGAATCGGTGTTGGCCTTTTTCAAACGAGCGGCTAATTTGATCATGGGTGTGCCCGGGTCGAGATTCTTCTTGAACCACAATCCCAGTTCACTGCGCCCGAATCCCTCGCGGGTGCTGTCGAGCGGGTCTTGGGCTAACAAGGGGGCCGTAACTAGGAGCAGCAAAAGCAAAAGGGCACGCACAGGGCAAATATAGCCCTACCTTTGAAGCATGAGTGAAGGCGTCTTCAAAGCGGGCTTTGTGAGCATCATCGGTATGCCGAATGCAGGCAAAAGTACCTTGTATAACGCCTTGATGGGCGAGAAGTTGGCCATAGTGAACTCCAAGGCGCAGACCACTAGGCACCGCATATTGGGCATCAAGAACGGCCCCGACTATCAGATTGTGTATTCTGATACCCCGGGCATATTGCGCAAAACCAGCTATCAGATGCACGAGCGCATGATGAAGTTCGTGGGCCAATCCTTATCTGATAGCGATGTGCTCATTCTCCTGATTGACATTCACGGCAAAGATTTCAACGAAGAGATTCGCGAGCGATTTGCTCAATCGAAGGCCTATAAAATCGTGGGCATCAACAAAATTGATGTCTCTTCGCAAGGGGAATTGGAAGAGGCCATGGAGCGCCTGAAGACTGATTTCCCGGCTGATGTTTACTGGCCCCTTTCAGCTCAAGAGGGATTCGGTGTCGAGGGCTTGGAACAATTGGTAGCCAAAGCCTTGCCCGATCACCCGCCTTATTACCCCACCGATCAAATGACCGATCGCTCAGAGCGCTTCTTTGTCAATGAAATTGTGCGCAACAACATTTTGCGCCTCTACGACGAAGAAATTCCCTATGCCAGCGAGGTGTTGACCTTGTCATTCAAGGAGAACTCGAAAATCATTCGCATTTCGGCCGAAATCATCGTGGAGCGGGAGTCGCAAAAACCCATCATCATCGGCAAGGCCGGTGCGGGCATTAAAAAATTGGGAATCGCTGCCCGAAAAGATCTGGAAGAATTCTTTCAAAAACAGATATTCCTAGAGTTGTTTGTCAAGGTGCGCGACGATTGGCGAAACAACAAGAACATGCTTCGGCAGTTTGGGTATGATCACGAATAAGGTTTGGTCTTGGGTGATGATCTTTTGGGCCTGCATCTTGGGCCTGGGCGCTGCCGGTGCGATTTTAGCCTGCCAAGAGCCCACTACTCCTGTAGAAATTCAAATTTCTGAGCCTGAAGCGATCTCCTTGAAAGACACTTCGTTTTTCATTTCGTTGGGGACCGATTCCATTCGTTTTGATTATTACGTTGCTGCTGAAGGCTCTTCCAAATTGATTGTGGCCTTGCCGGGTTGGAACCATTCGCCCCATCAGTATCTGGAGCATTCGACCTTGCTGGATTCGGCTCGCGCTCGCGGCTTTGCCGTGCTGCTGGCCCATATGGGAAAAAGCGTCTATGCCGATTCCATTTACCCCGAAACCCGGGCTGATTATAAGCCTTTGGCTACTTCAACTTGGTGGATCAATGAGGTCTGGCCTGAATTCGAAAAACGGGGAATGATGGATCGTCAAACGGCCCTGTGCCTACTGGGTTATTCAACCGGTGCTCGTGGAGCGCTGACCTTGGCTCAGTTGGACAATCGACCCCGGGCATTGGCCCTGCTCAGCGGCGATTACGACGCCTATTTGGATACCCATGACCCTCTGTTGGTCAATGCTTTGGGTGCCTATGAAGATTTTCCCGAGCGCTGGAAACGCATGCATGTTTTGGGTGCCGCTAGTTACCAACCCAATTGCGCGGTGTATGTGGCCCACTCGAATGGCGATCAGGTGGTTCCCATTGGCCATAGCCGAACCTTGGTTCGGGAATTGGACCTGCGGGAAATGGGTTCCTTGGAATACTCGTTTGCCAGCGGAGGGCATAACTGGGACTATTGGTCCCGTGAGATCATGCCTGCACTGAGATTTTTTGACGAACATTGCCAGTAGTCGTGCGAGCTTGGAGTTTGATAGCGTTCATGTTGATGGGGGCCGGGTTGAAGGGTCAACACGATGTAGTTGAAGGGCCTACCGTGCCTGCTGCAACTGACTCTACTTATCGTCTTCCCATGCCGGCCACCCCTGAAGGGGCCTACCGCTTCATGACCTACAACCTTCGCTATGCCGGGGCCTCAGATGGCCCCAATGCTTGGGATCAACGCTTCTTATACCTCATCGACCAGATTCAGCGTATGAAGCCTGATGTTTTGGGAACCCAAGAGGGTTTGTATCGCCAATTGATGGACATAGAAGGTTTTGTGGCCAGCGATAGTTTGCATCGTTTGGCCTGTTCGCGCGCCGGCTTAGCCCCCGAAACCCAGTCTTTGGCCGAGGTGTATCACTGGGTGGGTGTGGGCCGAGACTCGGGCGATAGTCGGGGTGAACATACTGCCATTTTCTACCGCCGTAATCGCTTTTCTTGCCTTTACAGCGAGACCTTTTGGTTGGGGAAGCATTCTCAGGAGCCTTCTGTGGCCTACGATGCGGCGTTGCCGCGCATTGCCACTTTGGCTTTGCTCAAAGATCTGAGCAGCGGGCGAACTCTTTGCGTGCTGAATACCCATTTCGATCACGTTGGAGCCAAGGCTCGGGCCAAGGCTGCCAAGCAGCTTTGGGCTGTGGTGCAACGGTATCAGAAATTCGGTTATGCCGTGGTTTTGATGGGCGACCTGAACCTTGTGCCCGAAGAGGCCCCCATTCGCTTTTTAGCCTCTCACATGCAAGAAGCATGGGAGTCAACCCAATGGCATTATACCGGTTCTCCTTGGGGGCAGCCCATTCACGGCACCTTCAATGCGTTTCAATACGGAAAGCCCCATGAGCGTCGCATCGATTATGTATTCGCAACCCGCGATTGGACCGTTCTCAAACACGGTATCATTCCCGAAAGCACAGGTGGACTTTACCCTTCAGACCACTTTCCTGTACTGGTCGATTTGATGTTGGGTCGTTAGAAGAACACCAAGATGTAGGCCGCAATCAGCAGGCTGCATAAGTTGCTGAAGGTGTCGATGAAGAACAACTTCCAACTGCGGCCGTGAAAAATAACCTTGTTCATGTCTTGGGGAACGAAGAATCCCAACCAAGTCAATATGGCCCCGATGGCGGCGGCAGCTGCATCGGGCATAAAGGGTTCGGCATGGCCCCAAGAGCGAGCATCCCAAGCTTGAATGTTGTGATCGAATACCCAGATCATGAGAAAGAGCCCGACGATGTTGAGCGTTAGGCTGCTGAACATCTGCTTCGGCGAAGGCTTTTCATCTTCGGGAAGCCCCAATTCCTTGCGCCAGGTTTTGCCAAACAGCACGCTATAATAGATCATGTTGAAGCAAAAGACACCGGCCACTGCCAGTAAAATGGCCATTATGTTGAGTTCAATGTTGGGTTGCATATAGCAGCAATATAATACGGGTTGGATACGAATGGATTAGGCCTTAATGCAGTATTCGGTCAATCGCTTATCGCCTGATTTTTGAATGAGACCATTATCTACGGCGTACTTCAGGTCACGGCTAGCCGTAGCCGAAGAGATTTCTGGGAATTCCCGCAAGTAGTCGATGCGTTGAAATCGTTTGTGATCGCCCAGCATGAAATAACGCACCC
>JAURGZ010000027.1 GCA_030833525.1 Bacteroidota bacterium
ATACCTGAGTTATGCCTTTTTGCATGCGGGGTTTTTTCACCTGTTGAACAATGTTATTTGGCTCTATTTCATTGGCATACTGCTTGAGGATTTGGTGGGCAAGAAGCCCATTTTCGTGCTCTTTTTTGCCGGCGCCGTAGCCGGCGCCTTGGCCTACCAAGCAGTCTACCTGCTGGCCATCGAAGAAGATGCCGTGGTGGTAGCTTCTATGCTCGGCGCTTCGGGCGGGGTTTCAGCCGTCATTCTGGCAGCCGGCCTTTTTGCTCCTCGCTATCGGGTGTTTCTGTTTGGCATTTGGGAGGTTGAACTGCGCTTCATCGTTGGAGGCAAAATTGTATTGGATTTGCTGGGGCTTTCGAGTGGGGCCAACACAGGAGGCTACCTGGCTCATTTTGGCGGCATGCTGTTTGCCTTGGCGTATATCACCGAAATGAAAGGGCAGTGGAATTGGCCCTTTCGAGGCACTTGGGAGCGTTTATTCGCGCCCTCATCGAGCAAGCCCAAGCGTTCAGCGAGGGTCGAAATCAACCGCAAAGATGCCAAACCCAATCAGGCTGAAATAGACGCCATTCTGGATAAAATATCGCATAGCGGCTACGACAGCCTCAGCGCCAAAGAAAAAGAAACCCTGTTCAAAGCGAGTCAATGATGAAATTGCTGCTCAAGGTTTTCAATATGCTGGTATTTCCACTCACGCTGATCGTGGGCCTGCTGTTGACTTTAAGCGGCCTGGCTCCCAATTTTTCGGGTCAACAAAGCAGCGTCATGCCGTTGCTGGGTTTAGCTTTTCCCTTATTGTTCTTGCTCAATGCCCTGCTTCTCCTTTATTGGGGTTTGCAGCTCAAATGGCGTTCTCTTTTCCCCTTGGCATTTGGTTTTTTGCATTTGGGTCAAGCCAGTCTGTACCTGCAATGGAATAGCGAAGCAAAAGCGGCCAATGGGCCGAGCATTCGCGTAGCCACCTACAACACCCAGCTGCTGGGCCATTACAGCGGGGAAGGGAGCGAAGATTCGCTCAAAGCCTTGATGCGCGAGCACGAGGCTGATGTTTATTGCTTTCAAGAATTGTACGATAAAAACCGCAACTTGGAAGCCCTGGTCAAGCGTCTGGCTCAATCCCGCGGATTCAAACATTACGCCCATTACCAACTGGTGGCAGGCCGTCCCTATGGCATGGGCATCGTCTCCAAATACCCCATTGTCAAGTCCAAGGCCTTGCCTTTGGAAGATGCCAGTGGCAACATGGCCATGTGGGCCGATATCGATTTTCCCCAGTATCTCGGGGAAGGCGAATTGTCTGATACCCGGGTTCGCGTGTACAACCTGCACTTGCAAAGCTTTCGCTTGCACAAGGGTGATTACGAGTTGATACGCGATCGATTTGACGGCGATTCCCTGGAAATAGAGCAGTCCAAAGGGTTGGTACATCGCCTTTCAGCCGCTTATCAATTGCGGGTGGGGCAGAGCGACAAAGTGCGCGAATCGCTCGACAATTGCCCTTATCCCAAATGGGTGTTGGGTGATTTCAATGATGTACCTGTTAGTTACACCTATCGGGTGCTTTCCATGGGCCTTCGCGATGCTTTCGTCGAAGCAGGGCAGGGATTGGAAACGACCTACAAAGGGCCATTCCCGAGTTTTCGCATCGATTACGCTTTGTATTCGTCACCTTTTCGCTGCACGGAATACCAAAGTTTCAGCGAGGTCCCCGGCGATCATCGCTGGGTGCAAGCCCGCCTGATCATGCCGAGTTCTTTTGCTGACTGAACATCACCTTAGCAAAGGGGTTTCTAAGGCCCTTTTCGGGCCGTATATTTGCACTTAACTATGCCGTATTTCTTTACATCTGAATCGGTTTCGGAGGGTCATCCCGACAAGGTGGCAGACCAGATTTCCGACGCGCTGATCGATCATTTTTTGGCCTATGATGCTAGCTCCAAAGTGGCCTGCGAAACGCTGGTAACCACCGGTCAGGTTATTTTGGCTGGCGAGGTGAAGTCAGAAGCCTATTTGGACGTGCAAAAAATTGCCCGCGAGGTGATTGCCAAAATTGGCTATACCAAGAGCGAATACATGTTTGACGCGAACTCCTGCGGGGTGCTGAGCGCCATTCACGAGCAAAGCCCCGATATCAACCAAGGCGTGGAGCGCAAGAACCCCGAAGATCAGGGTGCCGGTGACCAAGGCATGATGTTCGGTTTTGCTACCAACGAAACTGATTCTTACATGCCTTTGCCTTTGATGCTCTCGCACATGATGTTGCAGGAGTTGGCTGACATGCGCCGAGAAGGAACCCAAATTCCTTACTTGCGTCCCGATGCCAAGAGCCAGGTAACCATTCAATACAGCGATGACAACAAGCCCATGCGCATCGATGCCATCGTGATTTCCACCCAACACGACGATTTTGTCAAGCCTGATTCAGCCGAGGCTGATGAGCAGATGTTGGCCCAGATTCGCAAGGATATCATCGGTTTGTTGATTCCCCGAGTCAAAGCCAAGCTCAATGCCGATTTGCAAGCCCTGTTTGGCGATGACATCGAATACCACATCAACCCAACGGGTAAGTTTGTCATTGGAGGTCCTCATGGAGATACGGGTTTGACGGGTCGAAAAATCATCGTAGATACCTACGGTGGTCGAGGCGCTCACGGAGGTGGAGCTTTTAGTGGAAAAGACCCCAGCAAGGTGGATCGTTCAGCCGCCTACGCCACGCGTCACATTGCCAAGAACTTGGTGGCTGCCGGTGTATGCGACGAGGCCTTGGTTCAAGTTAGCTATGCCATCGGTGTAGCCAAGCCTTGCGGTGTGTATGTGAATACCAACGGCACCGCTAAGGTGAACATGAACGACGGTCAAATCGCAGATATCGTGAAGAACATGCCTGAGTTTGATTTGCGCCCCTACTTCATCGAGCAGCGCTTCAACTTGCGTTCTCCCATTTATTTGGAGTCTGCCGCCTACGGCCACATGGGCCGAAAGTGCGAGACCGTTACCAAGGTGTTCAACGCCGGTACTACTCAGGAAAAGCCCGTAACCGTAAAGTTATTCCCCTGGGAAGAGCTCAACGCCGTTGAAGCCGTTAAACAAGCGTTCAAAGTTTGAAAATTGATCAGCACATATCGAGCGCAAACCGCACACTTTTCTCCTTTGAAATCTTGCCCCCATTGAAAGGGCGAGGAATGGAAAGCATCTATGAAGGCATTGACCCATTGATGGAATTCAACCCTTCATTTATTGATGTCACCTATCACAGGGAAGATTACGTACTTAAAAAACGCCAAGACGGCTCTTATGACCGCATATCAACCCGCAAGCGGCCGGGCACAGTGGCCATTTGTGCAGCTATACAAAATCGCTACAAAGTCGATGCTGTTCCCCATCTCATTTGTGGCGGATTTAGCAAAGAAGACACTGAAAACGCCCTTATTGATTTGCACTTTTTAGGCATTGATAATATGCTTGCCCTGCGGGGTGATCCTCGAAAAAGCGATACCCATTTCGAGCCTGAACCAGACGGCAATATAAATGCTCTAGACCTGATCCATCAGATTCAGAACATGAATGCTGGGATTTACTTGGACGAAGGCTTGAGCAATTCAGCGGCCTCAGACTTCTGTGTGGGCGCTGCGGCTTATCCCGAAAAACACATGGATGCCCCCAACTTAGAAAGTGATCTGAAGTTTTTGAAACGCAAGGTGGAAGCTGGGGCCAAGTTTCTTGTCACACAGATGTTCTTTGATAATCAGGTGTACTTTGACTTCGTTGAACGCTGTCGAGCTGAAGGCATCAACGTTCCGATCATTCCAGGCATCAAACCATTGAAAACTCGCAAGCAATTGTATTTGCTCCCCAAACTATTTCACATCAACATTCCTTTTAACCTGAGCCAAGCGGTTGAAGCCTGCAAAAACGAGGCAGATATTGAAAAGGTGGGAACTGAATGGGCCGTTCTTCAATGCAAAGAACTAATTGCCAAACATGCTCCTGTTCTGCACTTTTATACCATGGGTAAAAGCGGCCAAACTTCCGATATTTGCAGGGCTATTTTCTAATTGAGCCTCTCAAGTTCCATATCGCCCTTGCTTCGCCTCAGCGGATTAGAGCCCTTCGCCCTAACCGAGAACACCAATTTTGTCAACATTGGCGAACGAACCAATGTAACCGGTTCCAAGGCCTTTGCCCGCCTGATTCTGAACGGCGATTACAGCGCCGCCCTCGATGTAGCGCGACAGCAAGTCGAAAACGGAGCTCAGGTGATTGACGTCAACATGGACGAAGGCATGCTCGACGGTGTGCAGGCCATGACCACCTTTTTAAATTTGCTAGCGGCAGAGCCCGATATTTCTCGGGTTCCCATCATGGTTGACAGCTCCAAATGGGAGGTCATCGAGGCTGGTCTTCGCTGCGTTCAGGGCAAGGGAATCGTCAATTCCATTTCCTTGAAAGATGGGGAAGCCGCCTTCTTGGATAAAGCCAAAAAAATCAAGCGATACGGGGCAGCTGTGGTCGTCATGGCCTTCGATGAAAGCGGCCAAGCCGATAGCTTTGAGCGCAAAATTGAGGTCTGTCAGCGCAGTTATCGCCTGCTCACCGAAACAGCCAAATTCCCGGCTTGGGACATCATCTTCGATCCCAACATTCTCACGGTGGCGACCGGGATGGAGGAACACAACAACTACGCCGTTGACTTCATTGAAGCCACGCGCTGGATCAAACAAAACCTTCCCTACGCCAAAGTAAGCGGTGGGGTTTCCAACATATCCTTCTCCTTTCGTGGCAACAATGCGGTGCGAGAAGCCATGCACTCGGCTTTCCTCTACCACGCCATTCAAGCAGGCATGGACATGGGCATCGTCAATGCCGGCATGATTGAAGTATATGCCGACATTCCCACCGAGCTGCTCGAACGCGTGGAAGACGTGTTGCTGAACCGCCGTGCAGATGCCACTGAACGTCTGATCGGGTTTGCCGAAACCGTCAAAGGCAAAAAAGCCGAAGAGAGCAAAGTGCTCGAATGGCGCAACGCCCCAGTGGCCGAACGCTTGAGTTACAGCTTGGTGCGCGGCATCACGGAATTCATTGAGCTCGATACCGAAGAGGCTTATCAGGCCTTGGGCGATGGCCTGTCCGTCATCGAAGGCCCGCTTATGGATGGCATGAACCACGTAGGCGACTTGTTTGGAGCTGGCAAAATGTTCCTGCCACAGGTCGTGAAAAGTGCTCGCGTCATGAAACAAGCGGTGGCGTATTTGCAACCCTATTTGGAGGCCCAAAAGGCCAACAATCCAAATGCCAAGGCCCAAGGTAAAATTTTACTTGCCACCGTAAAGGGCGATGTGCACGACATCGGCAAGAACATCGTCGGCGTGGTCATGGCTTGTAACAACTATGCTATCAAAGACTTGGGTGTCATGGTTTCGGCCGATACCATTCTTCAAGAAGCCCAGTTATGGGGGGCTGACATCATCGGATTATCAGGTCTCATCACCCCCAGTCTAGACGAAATGGTGCACGTGGCCAGCGAAATGCAGCGTTTGAATATGCGCATTCCCTTGCTCATTGGTGGGGCGACGACCAGTCGTGTGCACACAGCTGTGAAAATTGCCCCTCAGTATTCGGCACCTGTGATTCACGTTCTGGACGCCTCTCGCTCAGTTCCCGTGGCCGGCTCTTTGCTTGGCGAAGGAATCGAGGGCGGCTTTGCTCAGAGAATCAAAGCAGAATACCAAACCTTGGCTGAGCAACACGCCCAGCGCCAAGGCCAAAAAAACCTGCTGCCCTTCGAAAAGGCCCAAGCCAACCGCTGGGTTCACGATGGTCAAGTCATCGTTCCCCAGCAAACAGGCTTTTTCCAGCGAAACGACATCAGCATTGCCGATCTAAGACCCTTCATCGATTGGACTCCGTTTTTCCAAACTTGGGAATTGGCCGGTCGATACCCCGATATTCTCGAAGACCCCATTGTGGGCAGCGAAGCCCGCAGTCTCTTTGACGACGCTACAGCCATGCTCAACAGCTGGCAAGAGGCCGCTCCGCTTCGCTCCGCGGCCACCTTCTTCCTACTACCCTGCCGCAAGCAAGTGGAAAGCGCTCTGGTTTACGCCAGCCTCGAAGAAGCCCAAAACCAAGCGGCTCCATTGGCGCAGTTCCACTTCTTGCGCCAACAACGCGCCATGGCCACAGGAGTCCCCAACCTCTCTTTGGTCGACTTCTTGGCCGATGACCAAATCGACTACCTCGGTGGCTTTGCCGTTACTTCGGGTCTGGAGCTTGAGGGCTTGATTGCCGAGTTTGACGCCCAACACGACGACTACCGCAGCATCTTAGCCAAAGCACTGGCTGACCGCTTGGCCGAAGCCCTGGCAGAGTATATGCACCAAGAAATGCGCCGTCAATACTGGGGTTATGAAACCGGTGAGGCCTACAGCAACGAGGCCCTCATTCGAGAGCAATACCAAGGCATTCGCCCTGCTCCCGGCTACCCTGCCTGCCCCGATCACAGCGAAAAAGAAACCCTTTTTGGCTTGCTGCGCCAAGGCTTTGACCCTGAGATCCAACTCACCGAAAGCATGGCTATGTTGCCCGTAGCTTCGGTTTCAGGTTTCTACTTTGCCCACCCCAGATCCCGATACTTCGGTTTGGGTCAAATCGACCGTGACCAGTTGCAGCATTACACTCAGGCCAAAGGCATGAACGAGCGCGAGGCCGAAAAGTGGCTGCGCCCAGTTCTCAAAGATTAAAAGGGACTGCTGTAAGCTGGGTTGCTGATAAAGGCCGAATCGGTCATGGTCTTCAAAAAGGCCACCAAATCAGATTTCTGCTGGGCCGACAAATTCATTTGGCGATTGCCATGCGCGCTCAACATGGGGCTGATGGTTGGGTTCTCGTAGTGAATGCCATCGCTGTAATGATCGATGACCTCTTCCAAGGTTTGAAAACGCCCGTCGTGCATGTAAGGAGCGGTTAAGGCAATGTTCAACAAACTAGGGGTCTTGAAATTGCCCAGGTCATTGACATTTCCCGTAATAGCCCCGTATCCCTTGTCGGTAATGCCGGCGTCCAAGCCGTTGTTGGCGATGCCCCCCATGTTGGGGTTCTGTTGCTGAGCCAAGGCTCCACCATGGCAATGGAAACAGTCAGCCCCAAGGGTTTCACCCGTTATTTTGTCGAAATCTACCAAGCTGTTGTACAGCACGGCGCCTCGCTTTTCTTCTTCGCTCAGCAAGGAAAACTTACCCGGAAAAAAGTCGTTGAAACGCGAATTCTGGCTCACCAAGCTCAGGGTGAATTGTTCCAAAGCCTTAGCCATGTCGATGAGATTGGGCTCGGTTTGAAACGCTTTATTAAAGGCATCCCGGTACAGGCTTGAAGCTTGCAACTTTTTCAACAACAAGGGCAAGGTCATGGCCATCTCGTTGTGCGCTTGAATGGGTTCAAAAACCAATTCGCGCAAGGTGTTTTGACGGGCATCCCAGAAAAACTTACGGCTATAGGCCATGTTGAAGAGCGAGGGAGCGTTGCGATGGGCTTTGAGACCAAAAACCCCAGTACTCAAAGCAGCCGGCTCGGCAAAGGCATATTCTTGACGGTGGCAACTCGCGCAAGAGACTGAGCTATCAATCGATAAAATGGGGTCGTAAAACAGCATGCGGCCCAAGTAAATCCCTTCTTCGGTAAAAGGGTTATCGGCCGGCAAGGCTGGCATGCCGAATTTGCTTGGGAAGATTTCTTTGGGATCAACTGCAGTGGGCTTATAAGCCGAGGTAGGATTGCCCTGGGGCAAACCCGGATCCTTGCGGCAAGCCGCAAGGGCCACGACACCCAAAAACAGGACCCAAGCTCTTCTCATCGTTTCGTAACTTCTTTGATGGAATACACCGAAACCATGTTTTCCAGCAATTTGTTCATCAGCACAATCTCATCGGCTCCTGCTGAATGGGAAACCGCCCCGTCTTTCAAGGCGATGGTATTCGATGCATCAAAGAGCTTCTCGCCTTTGAACTCCACCTTGACATTCAACCCTTTGTCGCCGGTCTCGGTAGCTTGGGGAAAAGCCATATCAAATTCACGAACCATGGGCATGGTGGCATCATGGAAGCTGAATCCGCTGGTGGTGGTAGCCCCCGCGTTGCGCCACATTCCATCTATGGCTTGAAAGATGTATCCACCAGACCAGCCCCAGTGCAAGCCCGAAACAAATCCATTCAAGGGGTGACCCGCGGGCCATTGGGTGGGATCGCCGTGATTGACTTCTTGTGTCAAGCCCAGTTTCACATGCAAGGCTTTGTAGGAACCAGCCGGTAAAGTCTGGTCGTAATCAAATGAAACGCGGCCGCTTTTGAAATCGACCCACAGGTATCCATCTCCCAGCAATTCACGGCTACCGTCTTCGCGCATCAAAGACACTTCACTCAAGATGGTGCTCCAATTGGTAAACATGATTTCTTCGCTGCTGCCTTTGCTGTAAAAGACTTTGTTGTAATCAATGGCATCCCCATTGAAGGTACTGGAAAAAGTCAGATTCACACCGGCTTTCACAGGGGGCTCGGGTGTAGGAGGAGTTTCCTCGCAAGAACTCAACAGACCCAAGGTCAAGGGGAGAATGGCATATAAAAAAGGCTTTTTCATGGCTTTTTGATCAGTTTTACACAAGATACGAAATTTTCATCAGAAACTCGGATCCAGTAGGGCCCTGCGGCCCAGTTGGATAGGGGCAAATCGACTTGAACAGAGCCCAAATCAGCCGGTTCGGCTTCCCAAACCAACTGACCTACGGCGTTGTAGGCTTGGGCACTCAAGAGGCGGCCCGACTTAGAGACCAGGGCGGCTTGGTCTGCCGCTGGATTGGGCAGCACCGCAAAGGGTTCGGCCTGCAAGGCATCTAAATTTTGGCCTTTCACCGTAGCCTTGGCCAGCACGCGAATGTGGGGGTCGAAGACCACCGAATCGACCGCAAAGGGCAATTCCAAAAGGAATTGTTGAGACAGTTGGTCAGGGTATACCCGCAAAAGCGTATCAGCATTTTTACCGATAAACTTCAACGGAATGGGTATGTAGAACAAGGAAACCGAAGGATGCGAAGGCTGCTGGTCGATTTGCAGAGTCATCCGTTTACCACGCTGCTTCCATTCGATGTTCAAGTAGGGAAATCCTTCCCCGTAGTACCAAGTTTGAATGAAGGTATCCAAATTACGCCCCGAAGCCCGCTCCAATGCGGCTTGAAACTCGGGGGTATACCCAAATCCGTAGGCGTTATCCGGGGCCTGCAGGTAGTCTCGACAGGCTTGAAAAAAGGCCTCATCTCCCAACTGGTCCCTGAGCATGTGCAAGACCCAAGCCGCCTTTCGATAGGTCAAACGGCCGCTGAACAAATTGCTAACATTCAAGGTGTCTTTGGGAAACACCGAACCCCCATCTTGGCTGCATACCTGAAAGCGCAGTCCCCGCATGTGCAATTCAAATGCATCTACCCCGCGCATGTTCTCCAAAGCAATGGCATTCAGGTAGGTCGCAAAGCCTTCGTTCAGCCATAAGTCTTGCCATGAACCGCAGGTAACCATGTCGCCAAACCACATGTGGGCCAACTCATGGGCCATCAAGTCAAAGCTGAAATTGACCATGAAACTCATGGTTTGGTGTTCCATGCCGCCGCCCCAAGTGAATTGGGCATGACCGTATTTCTCTTTCTTAAAGGGGTATTCGGTGAACAGGGAATCAAAAATGCGCAGCATGTACAGGCATTCGCGGGTTTCAATCTGGCTCTGGGTTCGAAACTGAGGGAACACATAATTCAGCATGGGCATGCTGTCTTGGCTGCGCGACCAGTGGGCATATTGGGTGTATTCGGCGTAGTTGCTGATGGCCATGGCCACCAAATACGTAGCCACGGGGTAGCGGTGTTTCCAATGGTAAACCGCTTGGGTGTCGTTTTGCACCCACTGTTCAACCAACAAACCATTGCTACCCGCCTTCATGCCGGTATCGGTGTATACGTAAATATCGATGGAGTCGATTTTATCGTGCAGGGTCTGCTTGCAGGGCCACCAGTACTTGGCCCCATAGGGCTGGCTCAAGGTGTGAATGACCGGGCCGGTCATGTGACGGTCCCAAGCGTAAGAACCGAAGCCCCCGCTGTTGCTGGGATTGCCCTGGTAAAACACCTCAACCGAATCCCACCCGGGGCTCCATGAGCCCGTTTTTTTCACGTACAACGCATCGCCGTTTCGCTCATAGGCTAAGTGCTGCGCGCCTTGTTTCACCGAATCAATCTGCATGCCAGCCACAAAGTCAATGCCTATGCTGTCAACCGACTTCAAGACCTGAAAACGCGCCAGGACCTGTCCCTTCAAATAGGGGCCATTCTTGGGGTTGACCTGCCAATGGCAGCGGTAGTAGTCAATGTCATAGCCGTGGGCCGTGCCGCTGTTGGCTCGCCCCTGCAATCGCAACATCAGACGCTCTTTTTCGGCGCAGAGCAAATCGTCTTCGCTTTGGGCCTGCATGGACCCGGCCCAAGCCGTTGTCAAGAACATCATAAACAGGGCCTTCCAAGACGACATGGGGCAAATTTCGCGATTTTTTATGGGCACCCGAATTGGGGCCTCCAAAAAGGCAAAAAACTGACGCTACATTCGCAGCGTGAATAGCCGCATTTGGGCCCTAATCCTCATTGTTGTACTTGGCTGCGTCTGGGGATCTTCTTTCATTTTGATCAAGCGCGGTCTCTTGGCTTTTGAACCGGTTCAAGTTGCCGGTCTACGCTTGGCCTTTGCGGGATTTTGCCTATTGCCTTGGTTTGTCAAATACTCCATTTGGCAACCCCTTCACGGCCAACATAACCTGGTCAAAGCCGATTATGCCTATTTGCTGTTGAGCGGTGTCATTGGCAACGCCATTCCGGCCTTCTTATTCAGCCGAGCCGGCCAGTTGATACCCTCAGGTTTGAGCGGCATTCTCAATGCCTTTACCCCCATGTTCACCCTGTTGTTTGGGGTTTGGTGGTTCGGCGACAAAATGACCCGCAACGGCGCACTGGGAGTAGCCTTGGGCTTGGCGGGAGCTGGCATTTTGTTGGGCCCCACATTGCTGGGTCAAGACCATTCGCTGCACCTGGGTGGTGCTTCCATGGCCCTGTTTTCGGCGGTATTGTACGGCATCAACATCAACATCATCAAACACAAATTCGGGCACCTGCCCGGCATGGTCAAAACAGCCTACCCCTTCGTCTTCGTTGGGTTTCTATACCTAATTGTTCTGGCCCAAACGGGTCTTTTTGATGCGGTTCCCGTTTTGGATTGGCAAGCCCCCTCTCAGTTCTGGAAATCGCTGGGTTTTGTGGCCATTTTGGGTGTTTTGGGCTCGGCTTTGAGCATGTTGGCCTTCAATTGGGTCATCAAACAAACTTCGGCCTTGGAAGCCAGCACCAATACCTTCATCATTCCTGTCATGGCCGTGATTTGGGGTTTGGTCGATTCTGAAGCCTTGACCTGGAATATGTTCGTGGGCTTGTTGCTCTCTCTCGCTGCCGTATATTTGGTGATGAGACGATGACCGACATTCAATCTTTGCTTCAACGACTCGGCCTAGACCGAGTATTACCCGCTGCCTCTACAGGCTTAATCGCTTATCCAGGACAAGGTGCTTTGCACCAAGATCACAGCCCCGTTGACGGAGCCCTCATTGCTGAATTTCATTATGCCGATGCGGCCCTTTATGAGCGCAGTTTGGCTGCCTGCCAAGAAGCTTTTTTGGCCTGGCGTCAGTGGCCTGCTCCCAAGCGCGGCGAAGTCGTTCGCCAAATTGGAGAAGCGCTTCGCGCCGCCAAGCAAGATTTGGGAACCTTGGTCAGTTACGAAATGGGCAAGAGCCTTCAAGAGGGCTTGGGAGAGGTTCAAGAAATGATCGACATCTGCGATTTTGCCGTGGGATTGAGCCGTCAATTGTACGGCCTGACCATGCACTCTGAACGCCCCGAGCACCGCATGTACGAGCAGTGGCACCCGCTGGGGGTGGTGGGCATCATTTCAGCCTTCAACTTCCCCGTGGCCGTTTGGAGCTGGAACGCCATGATAGCCGCTGTCTGCGGCAATGCTTGCCTCTGGAAACCCAGTGAAAAAACGCCCGCCACAGCCATGGCGATTCAGCATATTTTGAAAGAGGTGCTGCAGCGCAATGCCTTGCCCGAAGGACTGTTTGCCGTGATCCAAGGTAGCCGTGAAGTCGGCGAATGGATGGCCCAAGATGAACGTCTACCTCTGATCAGTGCGACCGGTTCTACCCGCATGGGAAAAGCAGTTGGGCAAGCCGTAGGGGCTCGACTCGGTAAGAGCATTCTGGAGCTGGGTGGCAACAACGCCATCATCGTTACACCCCACGCCAATCTGGATATGCTCCTGCGCGGTGCCGTTTTTGGAGCCGTAGGAACCGCAGGTCAGCGCTGCACAAGCACCCGTCGACTCATCGTTCATGAAAGTTTGTACGAAGAGGTCAAGGCCAAAATGGTGAAAGCCTATGCCCAGTTGCGCATTGGAAACCCTTTGGACGAAGCCAACCACGTGGGTCCCTTGATCGATCAAGACGCGGTGACTGCCTATACCCAAGCTTTGCAAAATCTGCAAAAAGAAGGGGGTCGAATTCTTTGCGGAAATCGCGTTTTGGAAGGCCCTGAATACAGCAGCAGATGTTACGTTGAACCCAGCATTTGCGAGGCCGAAAACCATTTCCAAATCGTGCAGTCTGAGACCTTTGCTCCCATTCTTTATTTGTTGAAATACAAGAGTTTAGACGAGGCTATTGCCTTGCAAAACGGGGTCAAACAAGGGCTCTCCAGCGCCATATTCACCAGCGACATGCGCGAGGCCGAACGCTTCCTATCGGCCCAGGGTTCTGACTGCGGCATTGCCAACGTCAACATCGGTACCTCGGGAGCCGAAATTGGTGGAGCCTTTGGCGGGGAAAAAGAAACCGGTGGAGGCCGCGAAAGCGGTTCTGATTCCTGGAAAGCCTACATGAGGCGCCAAACCAACACCCTGAATTTTGGAAGCAGCTTACCCTTGGCCCAGGGCATCAGCTTTGATTTCTAGCCTTGATTTACTGCCAAAAGGCAATAAAAAGGCCATTTTCAGCGTTTTAGGTGCCCTTTCCTGTTAGGAAAAACAGCCTTACAGCCCTATTTTTGTTCACTAAGCTTTTTTGTTATGAAACGCAGCGCACTGGTACTTGCTTTGGTTTGTGGACTGGGACTCAGCTCCCAAGCCCAAGCGCAATCCAAGCGATTCAAGGGAAAGCCCATTGAAGCCGGCCTCTTTTTGGGCGGCTCCAACTACATGGGAGACCTGACCCCGAGCATAGCCTTTGGGGAAACCCACATGGCCGGCGGTTTGATTTGCCGCTTCAATTATTCTGATTTCGTGACCCTTCGCGGCAATGCCGTTTTTGGTCGAATCAGCGGTGACGACAAGAATTACGGAGACATGAACGGCAGCAGCGACGAGATATTTCGCTACCAGCGTAACTTGAGTTTTCGCAGCAATGTCATGGAAATTTCGGCCATTGCAGAATGGAACTTAGCCGGCTTCGGTGAAACCATGCGCGACCGCCCTTCCAGCCCTTACCTCTTCGGCGGTGTGGGTATTTTCAAATACAACCCCTTGGCTCAGTTCAATTACATGCCTGATGTAACGGATGCGGCCGGTTATAAAATCCACGATCCTCAATTGGAGAAATTCGACGGTCAATGGATCGAATTGCAAACCCTGGCCACCGAAGGTCAAGAGACCACCAAATTCAACGATCGCCGCCGTTACCCCTTGACGCAGGTTTGCATCCCCATTGGAATCGGGTACAAAGCGCAGTTTGATGATTACTGGGCCATTGGCATGGAATTCGGCATTCGCCAAACCTTCACCGACTACCTAGATGACATCAGCAAGGACTACGTAGACGAAGCGATTGTGGGTGGTAACAACGGTTTGTTGGCAGCCGCCTTGGCAGACCGCAGCCCCGAATTGGGCTACTCCAAGTTTGAGTTTGGAACGCAGCGCGGCGACAATGGTAAAACCGATCGCTACATGTTTTTTGGTTTGACCCTCACCCGAAAAATTGTCGGTGGCAAAACGGTCTGCTTCCAGTTCTAAGCGAATTTTCAGGGCTCTTTTTTGCTCCCTGCTGGGGTGCCTGTTTGGGCAGCCCCAAAATCTGCATGCTCAAAAATGGTTTGCAGGCCGCAATGAAATGGGTGTTTGCCTGGGTGTAAGCGGCTACATGGGCGATTTGACCCATGGCACCACCACCTTGGACCAGTTGCATCCGTCGGCGAGCCTGTACCATCGATACAATTTCTCGGGCTATTTCAGCATGCGCAACCAATTGTCTTACTTAAGCATCAGCGGTGATGACAATCGCCAAGGCAAGATGTTGCTGGACAACGGCAGCTCGCATTACGCCTACCGCAATCTGAATTTCCAATCCAATGTGGTGGAGTATTCCTCCATGGTCGAATTCAATTTTCACAGTTTTGGCACCAACACGGGAAACCAAGAATTCACTCCATACGCATTCACGGGCTTGGCCTTGTTCTACTTCGACCCCCACCGCCTTGACGAACCCGGCATCAACCTGCGCAACCTGAATACCGAAAATCGCACGCGCATCTACAGCCATTTGCAACCCGCTATACCCCTGGGTTTTGGTGTGAAATACATCTCTTACTCCAAGCGAAACAAAGGGGCCTTCATCGTGGGTTTTGAAACCTGCTGGCGCCACACTTACACCGATTACCTGGATGATGTCAACGGCCTGTACCCCGATTACTTCGAAAAGCAACTCGAAGAGGGCATAGGTCCGGCCCAGTACAGCCATGCGCAAACCATCAACGGTTCAGCTCCTTTTAACGCAGGTACCATGCGCGGCGATGTGCACCGAAAAGATTGGTACTATTTCTACGGATTAAACCTCTCTTACCGCTTTACACCGCTCACTTGTCGTTAACTTTGCCCTTCCGTGATTGATTCCCAGCTCAAAGCCCAAATTGACCCCGCGCGTTTACCCGAACACGTGGCCATCATCATGGATGGAAATGGTCGCTGGGCCAAGCAACAAGGGCATCTGCGCGTTTTCGGCCACAAGCACGGCGTAAGAGCCGTTCGCTCGGCCATCGAGACCGCAGCAGAATTGGGCATTGGTTACCTCACCCTTTATGCGTTTTCGACCGAGAACTGGAATCGACCCCAGCTCGAAATCAACGCCTTGATGGAATTGCTGGTTAATACTATCGAGAAGGAAACTCCTACATTCATGCTGAATGGCATTCGCCTTCAAACCATAGGGAATACTTCACAATTGCCTTCTAATTGCCAAAAAACTTTGGAAGAAACCGTCGAAAAAACCAAGGGCAACAACCGCATGACCCTGATCTTGGCCCTGAGTTACTCTGGCCGTTGGGACATCATCGAAGCGGTTCGCAAAATTGGCCAGCGCGTGCAGCAAGGTGAATTAAGCCCACAAGATATAGACGAGTCTGTGCTGAACTCGGCTTTGAATACCTCGGCCTACCCCAACCCTGATTTGTTGATTCGAACCAGTGGGGAGCAACGTATATCGAATTTCTTGCTGTGGGAAATTGCTTATTCCGAAATTCACTTCACCCCTGTTCTTTGGCCTGATTTCGGGGTCGAAGATTTCTGCAATGCACTGCTTGATTTCCAAAGCCGTGAACGCCGATTTGGAAAAACAGGGGAACAAATTCAAACCCCTTGAACCTGCGCTTTTTCCATACCGCCCTTTTTCTTCTCTTCTCTGTATGGGTTAGCAGCGTGCACGCCCAAGGCTTCGAATTGGCCAGCGAAGACAGCCTGACCGTTGAAACCAACAGCACCCGCGTGACCTATGACTTTCTGCATCCGCAGACGTTTAAAATCGCGCGCATCGCCGTAACCGAGGTCAACAACAAGCCCATTCAAAAGGCCTTGATTGTGCTCTATTCGGGCCTGTCCATCGGTCAAGAAATCACCGTACCCGGCACCGAAATTCCCAAGGCCATTGAAAACCTCTGGAAGCAAGGCTATTTCAGCGACATCCAGGTGCAGTTTGAACCCACGGGCGACGGCCGCATTGTGGTGAATTTTGTAGTCACCGAACAACCCCGTTTGAACGGTCACCGCTTTTTGAACGTTTCAAACGCCCAGGCCAAGACCCTTCGCGACGAAGGGGGTCTGAAGCGGGGCATGTACATTACCTCCAACCTGATCAACCGCACCCAACAAACCCTGGTGAGCTATTTTCAGGAAAAGGGGTATTACAACTGCCAAGTCAACATCAAGCGCATGGCTGCCAAAGACAAAGACGGAGCCGAAATGGCCGGCTTTGAGAACTTCGACATCGAAATTGTCAAGGGGCCCAAGGTCAAAGTCTACGATTTTGAATTTGTCGGCAACAAGGCCCTCGAAGAAAAAGAGCTGCGCCAGAGCATCAAAAAGATCAAGCGCCGCTACCACAAGGTTAACCTTTTTGTGAGCTCTAAATACCTGGAAAGCAAATGGGAAGAAGAAAAATCCAACCTCATTAGCCACTATTTGGAGAAGGGTTACCGAGATGCCCGCGTGCTGCGCGACAGCATCGTGTTGTTGCCCTCTGAAGACCCCGAAAAACTGCCCAGTAAATTGTTGCTGCGCGTCTACCTCACCGAAGGAAATCCCTACCATTACCGATCCATTTCTTGGAAAGGCAATATCAAATACCGCACCTCCTTGCTGGACACTCTCTTGGGCATTCGCCCCGGTGATGTTTTCAACCAAACCTTGCTGAACGAGCGTTTGTACGCCAACCCAGGCGGTTTTGACATTCAAAGCCTATACATGGATGACGGTTACCTCTTCTTCAACATGACGCCTGTAGAAGTAGCGGTATTCAACGATTCCATTGACCTGGAAATTCGCATCATGGAAGGCCCACAAGCCACCGTAGGGCGCGTTTCTTGGAAAGGAAATACCAAGACCACCGACCGGGTGGTGCTGCGCGAGATTCGCACCAAGCCGGGTGACATTTTCTCCCGGGCCGACATTCAACGCACCATGCGCGATTTGGCAGCCATTGGCCTGTTCGATCCTGAACAGATGAACGTAAATCCCAAGCCCAACGCTTCAGACGGAACGGTTGACATCGAATACCTGTTGGCCGAAAAGCCCAGCGATCAAATTGAGCTCAGCGGCGGTTGGGGTGGCAACATGTACGGATACTCCAACGCCCCTACCTTGATTGGAACCGCGGGCATTCAATTGAACAACTTCGCCACGCGCAAACTCTTTCACCGCGAATTGTGGAACCCCGTGCCGACCGGCGATGGTCAAAAACTGTCGATTCGCGCTCAAAGCAACGGGGCTAACTATCAGGGATATACCTTCTCGTTTAGCGAACCTTGGCTGGGCGGGGCCAAGCCCAATTCCTTCTCGGTTTCGCTGTTTCATACGGTGAACAGCTTTGATTTCCGTCCCAAAACCGACCCCAACAAGCAGCAATTCTTCAACACCGGTGCCACCATTAGCTTCGGTCAGCGCTTGAAATGGCCCGATGACTTCTTCTCGATCCAGTACAGCGTGAGTTTCCAGAAGTACCGCATGCAGAACATGGACGGCGGCTTCTACGGCTTCCCCTCGGGTTTCAACGGAATTACTTACAACCCCTCGGCTCAGATCGTGCTGGCCCGCTCTTCGGTTTCGGATCCCATTTACCCCACTTCGGGCTCCAACTTCACCTTGAGCACCCAGGCCACTCCTCCTTTAAGCTTGCTCAGCAAAAAGGATTACACAACCATGAGCATGAACGAGAAGTACAAATGGGCTGAATTTTACAAATGGAAGTTGGACGCTGAATGGTACACCCCCGTTTACAAGAAAATGGTGTTGATGACCAAAGCGCGCATGGGCTTCTTGGGTTATTACAACCCCGATTTGGGATTGACTTTCTTTGAGCGATTCCAAGTGGGTGGAGCCGGTATTTTCGGTTTCAATATTGCCGCTACCGAAATCATTTCCCAACGCGGATACGACAACTACACCATCTCCCAGACCGCCATGGGTGGGCAAGCGGGTGCTCCCATTTACAACAAATTCACGGTAGAACTTCGCCAGGCCATCACCACGGGCCAAACCGCCACGGTATACGGTCTTGCTTTCCTCGAGGCCGGCGATGCATGGAGCAGCTTGGATAAATACAACCCCTTCCAAATGAAGCGGGCGGCCGGTGTGGGTGTGCGCTTATTCATGCCCATGTTTGGTTTGATTGGCTTGGATTACGCTTACGGCTTTGACTGGAAAGACGTTCCCCTCAGCGGCAAACCCGGTCAGGTTCACTTCTTCATCGGTCAGCAATTCTAAACGTGTACGAGTTTCACGGAGATAAGCGCTACTATTTCGACATGACCAAAAAGGTCACCGTGGGGCATATCATTCCGTTTATTCTCGACCAAAAAGCGTTGGCTCCTGGTTCTCGCATTCTTGAAATCGGATGCGGAGAGGCCGGTGTACTTCAAGCATTCACCGATCTGGGGCATACTTGCGTAGGCATTGAACTGGAAGAAAGCCGTTTGGAATTTGCCCGCGCATTCATGGCCAAAGAATTGGCGGAGGGTCAAGTTTCATTCCTGAACAAAGACATTTACGACGTGAATGTCCAAGATGATTTGGGAGAGGGCTTCGATTTGATTCTGCTCAAAGACGTCATTGAACACATTCCCGATCAGGCTCGATTCATGCCCCAGTTGCACCGCTTTTTGAAACCCGGCGGCCGCGTGTTTTTTGCCTTCCCCCCTTGGATGATGCCCTACGGCGGTCACCAACAAGTCCTTCCCGGAAAAATAGCCTCCAAGCTACCCTACTACCATTTGTTGCCCGGGGCCTTGTATCCCCTCAGCCTCAAACTGCTAGGGGTCAACGAAAGTGGCATTCGAACCATGAAAGAAATTCGTTCAACGGGCATTTCCATCGAACGGTTTCGCCGCATTTGCCGCCAATCCCAACTTCGCATTGTAGGTCAGCGGGATTACCTGTTTAACCCCATATACGAATACAAATTCGGCATCAAACCCCGTCGCCAGTCTGCCCTGGTTTCGGCCCTTCCCTGGCTGCGCAACTTCTTGACCATGGGGGTTTACTATTTGGTCGACTCTAGCCAAGACTAACGCAAGTGCTTGGTCGCCTCCCGCACACTCAAGGGCTTTAAATCGTGCTTTTCAACAAATTCCAGCACCCACTGAGGGTTGGTTTTGCCGTACTCACGCAAGGCCCAACCAATGGCTTTCTGGTGAAAAAATTCACGGCTTTCTCGGTGGGGTAGGATGGCCGACTCCAGCCAATCGGTGCGGGTATCGCTTTTCCACTTCAACTGGACAATGATGGCCGTTCGGTTCATCCACATGTTGGGATGCTCGATCCAATCCCAAAGGGGCTTCTCCAATTCTTCGGGTCGTTTTTTATAATACAGACTCAACGCATTGCCCGCCAGCCAATCGACGCTATCCCACCAGCTCTTTTGCAACACCAAACCCGCGGCAAAGGCAGCCCCATCGGCAGCCACCCACTTGCGTGACGCTTCCCATTGACTCATGGCCCAATACTGAAACTCCCGCTCGGGTTGGGCCCATAAATCGCGCATCAAATGCAACAGATCCTGTTCAGAGCTGGGCTTGTACTGTTGCTTGTGCCATTTGAACAATTCAGCCCGCTCTGGGCTATTGACACCCAAGTAGTCAAAATGACCCTTCATATAAGCCGCCATAGACTTAGCCCTTTCTGGATTTGCTTTTGATTCCAAAAGAGCTCGAATCTTGGCTACTTGTGCATGATATTTGCTCATTGCCATCAAAAATAGCGCAGAATGAAGAAGCTCCTGATACCCGCCCTGACCCTAACACTGGCCTTGGGTGCCTGCAAAACCCAACTGCTACAAGAAGCCATAAATGCAGCGGGGCAACTCAACACCCAAACCCTTCCCTGGAAACCCAGTGCCGAAGAAGCCAGCCAAGGCCTCAAAGAAGCCCTGCTGCAAGGCGTTTCACTCAGCACCAAAGGCCTAGCCGGTCCTGGCCCTGGATCCTTCTTGCAGTCCAGCTATAAAATCTTCATGCCCGCCGAGCTCCAAGAACTCGAGGCCAAGGTACGCGGCAGCAAAGTGCTCAATCCTTTGATAGGACCCAGCATCGACTCGGTGATTTTAGCCATGAACTTGGGCGCCCAGAACGCCATGCAGAAGGCCCTTCCTTTGTTTAGCAATTCGGTGAAAAACATGAGTTTCGCCGATGCCCTGGGAATTCTCACAGGAGGCCAAGGGGCGGCCACTCGCTATTTCCAAGAAAACTTAGAAGGGGAATTGCAAACCGCCTTCTACCCCGATGTTCAAGCGGCCTTAGATGGGGTTCGCCTGGGACAACACTGGAACAAAGCAGCAAACCTCATCAACAAAAACCAACGTTTGTTGGGGCTCAGCCAACCGGTTGAAGCCGACTTGAATCGCTACGTGACCCAACAGGCAACCACCGCCCTCTTTGCTGAGGTGAGAAAAGCCGAAGATCAGATTCGGTTGGATCCAGTCGCCCGCACCACCGACATGATGAAAAAGGTGTTTGAATACGCCTCTCAAAACAGCACCCCTTAACGGGTGATGTTGAAATGAGCTATGATGTTGACCGGGGCCCGAATCTCGGCGATGCCTATGCTTCCCGCACCGGCGCGAATGGCCGCTTCAGTGCTCAGTGAAAACACATCATTCATGCGGTACTCTATGCCCATATTGACCATGACCAAGAAAAAAGCGTCTTCCTGGAAGAAAAAACTTTGCTGGGGGTTGGTGAAAAACTCAAACCCTATTCCCTGCCCTTGGTAATACCACAAGTTGTTGGAAAGCGGTCTGCGGCGTTCAAAAATGATGTGCGCTCCCACAAAATCCAGTTGGTCGTTCACATCATCAGTCGCCATTCCAAAGGTGTACGAAATGCCTTTAAACCCTTTGAACTTTCGGTATTTCAGAGAGACCAAATCGGTTCGAGGGTCTAAGCGATTCAAGGGTAAAAGAGCCGACAGCATGGGATTGGCCGAAAAGCCAATGTACTTCTGATCCAAAACCCGCAGGCTATCCAAATTGACCGTACGCAGGTAACTCTGTGTTACGTAACTGGGCTTCGGACCTTGGCCTTTGGCAGCCATGGCACTCATTCCCAAGATCAAAGCCAAGATCAAACGCATACCCTTAGAATTGAATGACCAAAAACAGGGAACCGGGCATCATGGGGACCAGGGATTCATAAACCCTGTCTTCCAATATCGCTACAGAACCATTTCCTTCCAAGGTTCGGTACAAGCGGCCTACGCGGTAGTAGGCATTGGCTTCGGTGTACAAACTCAAATTGGGGTGAAATTGCCACTGAAAGCCCAAAAATGGACCGGCTGCTCCCCCCAAATCTTCGTCCCTAATTTCGGTCCTGCTGGTGTTTCCAATGAAATCGATTTGTTCGGTAAGCACACTTCCTTGGCGCAAAGAAGCCTGCAAATCCAAACCATAGGTCAGCGTAAATCCATGACCCATGTTGCGGCGAAACTCGCGACCCACAATCGCAGAATATTCCCATTCTTGGCTGATGCGACTTCCCCCGTCAATCAGCACATCATTGGTGCCTCGGCGAAAGCCATTCATGCCCATGCGCCAGGCCGTTGTACTTGGGGCATTGATTCGTTTCCAAGCAATGGCATAGGGGTCATCCAACACCGTTCGAGCCGTATTGCCGGCTGCCCGAGATACGGCATTGGTGACGTTGACCAGCAACTCCCAACGCGGTTCTCCAGATGCTGGCGTATGGAGCTCTTCAGTTTGTGCGCTGGCAGGAACCAGGATTAAGAGCCATCCCAGAACGGCCCAAAACCGTATGTTAATTTTCCAAAGCATGAATGCGTAGTTCTAATTCTTCGAGCCGCGCGCCTTCGGCCTGGGTAATGGTAAACTCAAAAGGACCGCTGCGCAAACTTTCCCCTTCTGATGGTATTTTTTCGGTGCAAAAAATCACGAATCCGCCGAGGGTGGTATAGTCCCCTTCGGGTATGTTCAAGTCGTATTTCTGATTCAAATAATCAACCTCCAAGCGGGCTGAAAAGCGGTAGTGATTGGGACCGAGTTGAATTGCTGATGCGTCATCGGTATCGAATTCGTCTTCAATTTCCCCGAATATTTCCTCGACCACATCTTCGATGGTCGCCATGCCTGCCGTGCCTCCAAATTCATCGACCACCAAGGCTACGCTGCGCTTCTCCTGAATGAATCGACGCAGCAATTCCTGGGCCTGCAGGGTTTCAGAAACGATCAAAACCGGGTGCACGATGTCGCGAATGCGCTCAGGCTGATAGAACAGATCGCTGTGGTGCACAAAGCCCATGATGGCATCCAAGGGGTCTTGCGGGGCATCTTCAGCTTCGCCAATGCGGTAGACCATGATGCGAGACAGCGAGGTTTCCACGAAACGCTCCCGCAGTTCGGCGATGGAAGCATTGATATCCAAGGCCACCATGTCGCGGCGAGGAACCAAAAAGTCGTTCACCCGCACGTCTGAAAATTCCAAGGCATTTTTGAAGGCCTCGGTGTCAATTTCGCTCTCTTCGGTTCCCTCGTTTTTCTCGAGTGAGGTCAAATAATTATCTAGGTCGACCTTGGTGAATACCGGGGGCTCTTCGCCTACCTTTTGCTTAGTAAACAGGCGCAACAAGCCCGAAGAAAGGCTGCGCGTCAACTGAATCAGAGGCCAGAGCAGCAAATGGGCCAATCGAAAAGGGGCGGCCAAAGTGAAGAGCAAAGAATCTGCGTGCAAGCGAAACAAGGTCTTAGGCAAGAATTCGGCAGTGACCAACACGACCAAGGTACTCACGATGGTGATCAACAAGAACTCGGTCACGTTGCCCAACCCCAGCGGATGAAACATGCGGGTCAAAATCTCGCTCATGTATATGCCATACACCACCAATGCCAAATTGGTTGCCACCAGAACCGTAGAAATAAACTCCGTGGGACGCTTGGTGTACCAGGCCATCCAGCGGCCTCCCCAACCCCCGTTCTTGCCCTTCAGCTCAATGCGCAAACGCGAGGCC
>JAURGZ010000082.1 GCA_030833525.1 Bacteroidota bacterium
GGGGTTATGGTCGGCGGATGCCTACTTCTCTTAGCCGCTCTGCTTAGCACCCGCATCAACGAAAGTGCCGAAGCCTCGGCCTAAGGGCCTATTTTTGTTGGAATGAACGCCTCTGAACGCCTGAACAATCCGTTTTTTACGGTAGATGTACATACGCATATTCTGCCTGAAAACATTCCCGGGTGGAAGGAAAAATTCGGCTACGGCGAATTCATTACCCTGGAGCATCACCAACCATGCTGCGCCCGCATGTACATGGACAACGTGTTCTTTCGCGAAGTTCAAGACAACTGCTGGAGCCCTGAAGCCCGCATGCGTGAATGCGATGATTTTCAAGTGCACGTTCAAGTGTTGAGCACGGTTCCCGTTATGTTCAGTTACTGGGCCGAGCCCAAAGACACCTTGGAGATTTCCAAGTTCTTGAACGACCATATCGCCGATGTGTGCAAGCGTTATCCGCAGCGATTTGTAGGCTTGGGAACCCTGCCCATGCAGCACACCGACTTGGCCATTCAAGAGTTGAAACGCTGCAAGGAAATCGGTTTGCGCGGCATTCAAATTGGTTCGCACATCAACCAGATGAACCTGGACCACGAGAGTTTGTTTCCCATTTTCGAAGCCATGCAAGACCTCGACATGGCCCTATTTGTTCACCCATGGTGGCACTCGGCCAAAAACAAAATGGGCAAGTATTGGCTGCCCTGGTTGGTGGGCATGCCTATGGAGACCTCACTGGCCATCTGTTCCATGATTTTCGCCGGCATTTTTGAACGGTTGCCCCGTTTGCGCGTGTCTTACGCCCACGGTGGCGGAGCCTTCCCGGCTACCTTTGGCCGCATTCGCCACGGGTGGGAAGTTCGCCCCGATTTGGTAGCCGTAGACAATGCTGAAGATCCGGCTAAATACCTGGGCCAATTTTGGCTCGACAGCCTGGTACACGACCCCAAAATGCTGCGCTTTGCCGCTGAACTAGTAGGCGTTAACCGCATTTCACTGGGCACTGACTATCCCTTCCCCTTGGGAGAACTAGACCCAGGTCAGCTAATACTCAGCAGCGATTTTAGTGAGACCGACAAGGCCATGATGCTCGGAGACTCAGCCTTGGAATGGCTGAACATGAAACGCTCTGATTTCGGTTTTTAAAAATCCAATTGGCTCAACACCGAGTCAATGGCTTCAGGTTCGTATCCTTTCCCGACTAAGAAGCGCTTGGTTTTCATTTTTCGCTCGAAGGGGGTGCCTGACACCGATTTGGCCTTGCGTTCTGCCCAGCGAAGTAGCGTTTCCTCGTAGCGCTGGTCGGGAATTTCCTTCATGGCCGTTTCGATTTGACGAGCACCCAAGCCCTCGCGCTTCAAGGCCTGTTCAATCTTGGCTCTTCCCCATCCCTTTAAACCAAACTTTCCCCTCACAAAAGAGGCAGCAAATCGCTCTTCGCTGACAAAGTTCGACTGCAGCAATTCCACGAGCATTTCTCCTGCCTCCTGGCTGTTCAAACCATAGCCCCGCAATTTCTCCAATACCTGGCGATGGCTGCGTTCTTGGTAAGCACAGTATTTTTCAATCTTGGGTTTGGCCTGAGTAGGTGTCAAACGCTGCGGTCCAGAAGATGGAAAACTTGGCACCCCTCGAAGGTAATCTCGGCAAGTGTTTCAACAAAAACTGCTAAAATGTCAGTTCAGCGGGGCTGGTATGAGATTTGATTTTGCAGGATCATGAGACAAGGACAGATTTCGGTTCAATCGGAAAATATTTTCCCCATTATCAAGAAGTTCCTGTACACGGACCAGGAAATTTTTCTTCGGGAATTGGTCAGCAACGCTGTGGATGCCACCAAGAAATTGAGCACCCTATCTCGGGTTGGCGAATTTGACGATGACCCCAGCTCAGCCAAGGTTTTGGTGAAAGTTGACGAGAAGAAAAAAACCATCACGATTTCAGACTCGGGCATAGGCATGACCGAAGAGGAAGTCGAAAAGTACATCACCCAATTGGCTTTCTCGGGTGCCCGCGATTTCGTAGAAAAGTGGAAAGACAAAGACCCTGCTCAGATGATTGGTCATTTTGGTTTGGGCTTTTACTCAGCCTTTATGGTTGCCGACAAGGTGACCATTGAAACCAAGAGCTACCAAAAGGGATCTAAGGCCGTTCACTGGGAATGCGATGGCAGCACCAGCTATGAAATTGGCGAAGGCAAACGCAAAAAGCGCGGTACCGATGTCATTTTGCACCTCAACGAGGAAGCCGTTGAATCGTATGGCAGCCCCTGGAAAGTGCGCCAATTGCTCGAGAAATACTGCAAATTCTTACCCGTTGAGATCGAATTTGAAGACAAGGTCTTGAACAACCCCAATCCCATTTGGGTGAAAAAACCCTCTGAATTGGAAGGGGAAGATTACAAGAAATTCTTCGAAGAGTTGTATCCCATGCAAGAGGCTCCCCTCTTTCACATTCACATCAACACCGACTATCCCTTCAACCTGACAGGTGTCTTGTATTTCCCCAAGGTAAACCAAGCGCTGGACAACCGTCAAAACCGGGTGCAATTGTATTGCAACCAGGTGTTCGTAACCGAAGACGTGAAAGACGTGTTGCCCGAATACTTGGTGTTGTTGCAGGGCGTCATTGACTCACCCGATATCCCCTTGAACGTGAGTCGATCCTCGTTGCAAAGCGACAGCAATGTGAAGAAAATCACCTCTCATATTTCCAAAAAGGTCAGCGATAAATTGAGCGAAATGTTCAAGAACGATCGCAGCGATTATGAGAGCAAATGGGAGTATGTCGACCTGTTTGTGAAATACGGTTCTTTGGCTGACGAGAAATTTGCCGAACGCACCAAAGACATTGCCATGTTGAAAGACACCGATGGCAAGCTGTACACCGTTCAAGAATACGTCGACCGTGCAGCGGTCAATCAAAAAGACAAAGACGGCGATACGGTTATTCTGTATTGCAGCGACCCCAAAGCCCAGCATTTGAGCATCAAGAGCGCCAAAGAGATGGGTTACGAAGTCATCGTACTGGATGGCCCGCTCGACACCCAATTTGCCTCTTGGTGCGAGCAGAAATTTGAAAAGACCAAGTTTCGCAACGTAGAAGGTGGAAACATCGATGAGCTGATTGAGAAGGAAACCACGCTAGATTCTGTTTTGAGCAAAGAAGAGGTAGAAAACTTGGAAAGCAGCATCAAATCCCTGGTCAACGAAGCTGCCTTCACCATCAAAGTCAGCAACCTTTCTACCCAAAGCGATTTCATTTCCGTGAGCCGCTCTGAATGGGAGCGCCGCATGGATGACTACGCTAAATTTGGTCAGAGCATGCCCTTTGGCGACTTGGGCTTGAAGAAGCAAAATTTGGTCATCAACCCGAACAACCCCATGGCTGCTAAAATTTTGGCCAAAGAGGGAGATAACCGTTCTGAGTCGCTGCGCTATTGCATTGATTTGGCCCTGCTGAAAAAAGGCCAGTTGCAAGGCGAAGACTTGGAGCGCTTCATTGCACAAGCGAGCAAATTGGTGGATTGAATAACCCCATGAACAATATAAAAAAGCCCCGAAGAATCGGGGCTTTTTTTATGCGCTTGTCAACGTGTGAACCGTGATTTCGGGGAAAATACCCATTCGACCGGGGTATCCGAGGTATCCAAACCCGCGGTTGACATACAAATGCTGATGGGATTCGGTGTACAAATCCAACCACTCTTTGTAGA
>JAURGZ010000074.1 GCA_030833525.1 Bacteroidota bacterium
GCAGACGAGGGTGATCCCGGGGCTTACTCAGATCGCTATTTGCTGGAACAGCGACCCTATTTCGTTTTGTTTGGCATGATGGTGGCCGGGTTTGTGACCGGCGCTGAATGGGGCGTGTTATATATACGTGCCGAGTACCCGCAAGCAGTGAGTGAATCGCAAAAGGCCATTGAGGTGTTGCGCCAAAAAGGACTGTTGGGGCAAACCCTTCCGGGAACTGATTTTCGATTTGATTTCAAGGTCATTCAAGCCCAAGGGGCGTATATATGCGGCGAAGAAACAGCCCTGATCAACTCCATAGAAGGTCAGCGCCCCGAGGTGCGCACGCGCCCGCCGTTCCCAACCCAAGCGGGTTTGTTCAATAAGCCAACGGTGGTCAACAACGTAGAGACCTTGGCCGCGGTTTATGCCATCTTGGAAAAAGGCGGAGCCTACTACGCTTCATTGGGTACTGAAAAGTCAAAAGGAACCAAGCTGGTGAGTTTGGATAGCTTCTTTCAACGCCCCGGTGTTTACGAAGTAGAAATGGGAACACCCCTAGAGCGGGTTTTCCAAGAGCTGGGAGGCGGTTTCAAGGCGCCCATCAAGGCCATGCAAATTGGAGGACCCTTGGGCGGGGTAGTGCCCGTTTCCAAGATCCAAGATTTGAATCTGGATTACGAATCCTTTTCCAGCCAAGGGTTTCTGCTGGGCCATGCCTCTGTGGTATGCATTCCCGAGTCGTTTCCCATGATTGATTTCTTGGAACATTTGATGGATTTTGCCCGCTACGAAAGCTGTGGCAAGTGTTTCCCTTGCCGCTTGGGTACCAAGCGCGGCCATGAAATGCTCAAGGCTGCCAAAGAGGGGAAGGCCTCCATTGCCCGCGATTTGTTTCACGATTTGCTCGATACCCTGCAGCAGGGTTCCCTTTGTGCCCACGGCGGCGGCATTCCCTTGCCTGTGCGCAATTCGTTGCACTATTTTTCTGATGAATTAAGCCCATACTTTCACGCATGAGTCTGAATCAGCCCAATCCAGTAGCCTACATCAACGGCCAAGCCCACCCCTACAAAACGGGAGAGACCTTGTTGCAATTTGTGCGACGCATAGAAGGAGAGAAATTGATTCCCACCTTGTGCGACGCCCCCAATTTGGACCCCTTTGGGTCTTGTCGGGTCTGCAGCGTAGAAGTGGCTTTTTCAGCTGATGGTCCCCGAAAAACCATGGCTTCTTGCCATACACCTGTGGCTAGCGGCTACCACATTTTCACCTCGAGCCCCAGCATTCAAAAGCTGCGCAAAAACATCATCGAATTGGTGTTGACCGACCATCCTCTGGATTGCTTGACCTGCGAGGTAAACGGCAATTGCGAACTGCAAACCGTCGCCGCCGAGGTAGGCATTCGCAAGGTGCGTTATCCCGAGGGGGAAAATCACTTGGATCGCCAAAAAGACGAGAGCCATTCGTACATGCGTTCTGATTTCTCCAAGTGCATCAACTGCTACCGCTGCGTGCGTGCCTGCGATGAAGTGCAAGGCCAATTTGTGCTCAGCATGGCTGGGCGTGGCTTCGATAACCACATTGTCAAGGGCCAAGATGTTTCCTTCAAAGAGTCTGATTGCGTGAGTTGTGGGGCATGTGCCCAAGCCTGTCCAACGGCCGCCATTTCCGATATTTTCCAAAGCAAGGCCATTGAAGCCACCGAGAAAACGCGCACCATTTGCAATTACTGCGGTGTGGGTTGCAACTTGGAGGTTTCAACCACCGGGGGCGAGATTTTAAGCATACAGGCGCCCTATGACGCCGAAGTAAACCAGGGTCACACCTGCTTGAAGGGTCGATTCGCCTTCAAGTTTTACAACCATCCCGATCGCATCAGCGACCCGCTGATCAAGCGAAATGGGGTGTTTGAAAAAGCCACTTGGGACGAAGCCTACGATTACATTGCCACGCGTTTTCAATCGTACATCCAAGATTTTGGCCCCGATAGTTTAGCCGGTATCTCTTCGGCTCGTTGCACCAACGAGGAGAACTACCTGATGCAGAAGTTTTTCAGGGCCGTGGTTCGCACCAACAACATCGACGGATGCGCACGCGTCTGCCACTCGCCAACCGCCTTGGGCATGCAACGAACCTTTGGAACAGGAGCGGCTACCAATTCCATCGAAGATCTCAAGCACACCAATTGCATCATGGTGATTGGGGCTAATCCCACCGCTGGACACCCCGTTACCGGTGCCAAGCTCAAGCAGTTTGCCATGAAGTCAAACAACGTGAGCATTGTCATTGACCCGCGCAAAACCGAGCTGGCCAAATACGCCACGCACCATTTGCCCATTCGCCCTGGCACGAACGTAGCCGTGTTGAACATGATGATGTACTACATCATTGCCGAAGATTGGGTCGATCATGCCTTCATTGAGTCTCGTGCCGAAGGCTTTGAAGAATTCAAAGCCCAGGTGTTGTCGGTTGACATCGATAAAATGGAAGAGGTTTGCGGGGTGAACCGGGAGTTGGTTCGCGCAGCGGCTCGCGATTACGCGTTGGCCCCCAATGCCATGAGTTTTCACGGGCTGGGTGTGACCGAGCATTCACAAGGTACCTTCACCGTGGTGCAAATTGCTGATTTGGCGATGCTCACGGGCAACATTGGTCGCAAGGGCGTGGGGGTGAATCCCTTGAGAGGGCAAAACAACGTTCAAGGATTGGCTGACATGGGCGTACAGCCCCACCAAGGAGCCGGTTATCTGGATGTGACCAACGACGATGTGAACCGCACATACAACGAGTTTTATGGGGTTGAAGTCCCCAAGCACATTGGCCTGAAGATTCCCGAAATGTTTGATGCGGCTATCGAAGGCAAGCTGAAAGCCATGTGGATCATGGGTGAAGATGTGGTACAGACCGATCCCAATACCAACAAAGTGAAACAGGCTTTGGGCAGTTTGGATCTGTTTGTGGTTCAAGAGTTATTCATGACGGAAACGGCTAAAATGGCCGATGTGATTTTGCCCGGGGCTTCCTTCTTGGAAAAGAGCGGCACCTTTACCAACGGGGAAAGACGGATTCAAAAGGTGAATCAAGTAGTGCCTACGCACGGGAACTCCAAATCAGATGGGCAAATTGTCATCGACATGATGAACCGAATGGGTTATGCCCAGCCCGATTACACGCCCGATGGAATGCTGCGCGAGATTTCGCAGATTGTTCCCTTCTTCGCGGGGGTTACCTGGGAGAACTTAGGCAAAAACGGCAAGCAATGGCCGGTGAAACCCGACGGGACTGACACCAAAATCTTGCATGACGAGACCTTCAAGAAGGGCAAAGGAACCTTGCTCTTCCATGAGTTCAAGGAATCGAATGAAATCGTCAAACACGGCAAAGACTATCCCTTTATATTGACCACCAACCGCGATCTGGAGCATTACAACAGCGGGGTGCAAACGCGACGTACCGCAAACGTGGACATTCATACCCAAGATTTGCTTTGGATCAACCCGGTCGATGCCGAGGCCCACGGCATTCAAAACGGAGACAAAGTCTGTGTAGAGTCGCCACGAGGCAAGGTTGACATACGAGCCAAGGTAACCGATGGGGTTCGACAAGGGGTGTTGAGTACCACCTTCCATTTCCCTGAAATCATGGTCAACTTGGTGACCTCTGATGAGCATTGCTCAGAGTCGATGTGCCCCGAATACAAAGTGGTGGCTGTGCGCATTCGCAAGAGCAAGGGCAAGTTTGCTATGGTTGATTGAGCCCGAACCGTGAATTCGATTTGATTCGACCGAATGGGCGAACCAAATGGGGCCAAAATGGTTTATTCTGTAATGAAATCAACCATCGTCGCTCATTACATGCATTGGGTCAACGAACACGAGTCTGAACCCAAAAGTGTTTTCAAGTTTTGCCAAGACGCTACTTTCTCAGAATCAGAGTTCTATGAGAGCTTTTCTGATCTCAGCGCGGTCAAAGAAGATGTGTTGGCTCACCTGTGGGAAGATACCTTGCGGCCTTTGTCTGAGCAGGATTTTTACTTGGAGGCAACCCCCAATGAGAAGCTCCTGAGTGCGATGTATGGCTTTGTAGAGACCCTGAAAAGCAACCGCAGTTATTTGGTTCAAGCTTTCAAAGGTTGGAACAACCCCGGCGACACGGTGCGCGGTCTGGGGAATTGGCGAAAAGCTTTCGTCTCTTATTTGTCGACTATTGGCATTGAGGGTGTTCAAACGGGCTTTGATATGCTAGATGCCAAGTCAGATGTTTTGAATCACCATGCTTTGTTTTCCAATGCTGTGTTTGTCTTTCACTACTGGTTGAATGATCGCAGTAAGGGATTTGAAAAGACCGATGCCTGCATTGAAAAATCGTTTACCCTCTCGCTGGAGTTGATGCAGAGCCACTCGCTGAAGAAGGCCATTGATCTAGGGAAGTTTTTGTTCCAGTCTCGTTAAATGCAGTCTCAAGATACGGTCATTCGCTCCAAAGTGGGGCGAGCGGCTAAATTGGTGGGTACGGGTGCGAAAATTGGCGGTAATTACTTGAAGTTTTACGCCAAGAAGGTGGTCAGTGGAGAAGCCGATAAATCCACCCTTCATGAGGCCAATGCACACGATATCTATGAATCTTTGAGCACCTTGAAGGGCAGCGCTCTCAAGGTGGCGCAAATGCTCAGCATGGACAAGGGGATTTTGCCTCAAGCTTACACACAAAAGTTTGCCTTGTCGCAGTATTCAGCACCGCCTATGTCGGCGCCTTTGGTCATGAAAACGTATAAAACCGCTTTGGGGCGATACCCTTCAGAAGATTTCGATTCGTTTGATGCCCAAAGCTTGGCAGCGGCCAGCATCGGTCAAGTGCACAAAGCAACCAAGGGAGATCAGCAGTTTGCCGTCAAAATTCAATACCCGGGTGTGGCTGATTCCATTCAAAGCGATTTGAAATTGGTTAAGCCCATTGCAACGGCCATGTTTGGCTTGCCTGAAAAGGAGATGCAGAAGTATTTCGAAGAGGTCGAGGAGAAGCTGCTCGAAGAAACCCGTTACGATTTGGAACTCAAGCGAGGGCAAGAATTGGCTGCCGCTTGTGCCCATCTTGATCACGTGCAATTTCCTCAATACTACCCGCAGTGGAGCACGCCTAAAATTCTGGTGATGGATTTGTTGGAAGGCCAACACCTCGC
>JAURGZ010000054.1 GCA_030833525.1 Bacteroidota bacterium
CTAGGGGCTGACCGATGGGTTCAAGCTGCGGTTGTATTCATCGATGGCAAAATTGGCAGCATCGATCAAACGCCGATGTTGCATCATGCGCCGCATTTCCATGAGCGTGCCCAATTGGCTGTTTTGAAAATAGTTGTACCGCTTCTCCAAATCGCTGGCTTCTTGCAAGTGATTCGCAGCTTCTTCCAAAGAAAGGCCACTCCCCAACCCCACGGCCGGTGCCACCATGCGACTGGGTGCTCCTTTGGCCAAACGTTGGGCTGCTTGAGTGGCCCACAATTGAGTCGCCAATTCCCCGGCTTCTTGGGTATTGATGCGAACGCCCCAAACATAAACCGTGTTGCCATAGCCCGTCGATGCCATGGGTTCAATATTGGGAGCTTGCGCAAACAAGGAACCTATTCCCAATAAGAGACAACATAGAAACAATCGCATGCGGCAAATTACTAAAAAAACCCGCGGCCATTCGGCCGCGGGTTCATACACCTACAATAGGGTAATGGAGTTATTCATAGCCTGCTTCATCTGCTGGAGCTTCATCTACCGCGGCTTCTTCGATGATTACCTCTTCGACTTCAACTTCAACAGAATCTTCCTCAACAGCTTCTTCGACTTCTTCGCCGCAGCAAGCTCCATCCTCTTCCATATCTTCTACCATTGTGCCGTCGCATTCAACAGCCTCTTCTTCGCAACATGCATCTTCTGACTCCCCGCAGCATTCAGGGGCAGGCATACCCAATGCATTGCGCATTTCAGATTCAGCACGATCCAGCATTTGCCAAGGGCCATAGAACCAAGAATTCTGAGGAGTTGTTATTTTTTTAATCTCCATGAACTTTTCTTGAACTTGATCTTTCAATGAACTAGGCAAATAATCAGCCGCCCAAACAAAGAGATTGAAAAGGGGAATGAAAAGTAACAAGCCCAACAAAGGCTGGTTGGGGTTGGCCTTATGTGCAGCTTGAATTTCTTCGGTTACATACCAACCCGATTTGTCGTCTTTCATGCCGTATATGGCGGTATTGAAATGCGCATAAAGGGAAACTGCCATTCCCAATGACAGGGCCACCAATACGATGATCCACAAGCCACTGAAGAAATTAGCCCACTTGCCCGATGAGAGAGCTGAAGCCGAGGCTTTGGCCGAGGCAGCATTCAAAGCGTCAATGTGTGATTTAATGGCTTCATTGCGAGCTAATTGAGCTTGTGAATTAGCCATTTCTTTTTCAGCCTCTTGTACGCTAGCCGTGGCGCGATCACAGTCGGTTTCTTCCACCTGGTCTACTGCAGCGATTTCCTCAGATTCGTCTTCGTTGGCTGCATCTTCTTGTTCGGCAGGACCTACACAAATGAGTTCCTTGTATTCATTTCGACGGGCAATCTCGATTTCCCAATTGGAAATAGCCTGCTGTGATCCAGCAATGGCCATTGCAGCATCAGCTGTATCAACTTGACCCGTGGCCGCTGAAGAGGAATCATAATCAGGCGCTTTATCCATGTCGCGCATGGAGCTGCCATACCAATCGAATAGCCCCAAACAGGCTCCCAACGGTGTAGCTCCAAAATTGGAAGCATGGGTATTGTAGGCCTCTTGCAAATGACTGGAATTGGCTTGTGTCAATGCCAAGGCATCTTTTTTAGCTGCGCGGGCAGCATCTTTAGACATCAAAAGGGCCAGCGAATCATCGCCAATGGCTTCGCGGTTCATCCAATCTGCGTAATTGGCGTCGCTGCCCTCTTTCAACGATTTCTCCATGTCTTCAACGCGGTCACTGTAGAGATAATTAGCAAATTGACCAGACACGCTCGAGATTCCCTCGGTCAGCAAGGTTGGAACCAAGGAGACAATGGCAGCAGGAACAAGCCAAGCGTAGAAACCCAGACCGTAGCGTGCCCAGGTTTGCCACAAATAGCTGCCAAATGCTTTCAATAATCCCTTATGATCACCGTCGTAATCCAAAGCGAAATTGGGAAGAGCGCTCAATACAAAAATGAGTAAGGCTCCGTTTAATATCAAAAAAGCTGAAGCCAACAAACTACCGCCCATGAGCAGCGAAGAGAGTGCAAATGAGAATGAGGTTTGCATACCTGCACTGATAATAAGAGCTTGAATAGCCAATAAGGCCACAAAATAACCGGCGGTATATCCCAAGACCGTCCAATATCTCTTTTGGGCGCCTGCTGCATCGTGCTTGGATTTCTTGCGCAAATCGTTGCTAATTCGAGCCAATGCTCCTCCCAAGGGGAAGAGTGAAAGCACTACAAACAAAGTACTCAATCCTTCCCACCAGCCCAACTGATAGGTAAGTGTATTGCCCAGATAAACCAATACCGCTGCTCCCAAAATGCCCAATGAAGCTGTGCGATAATGTGCCCAATTGAAGGATGCCTTCATGAGCCCGAAGGCCATGGTTAACAAGCGCCAGGGCCAAAGCACCACATAGTGCCAGAACAAGCGCCAAAGCAGATATCCCCCCGCCAAGACAACTTCCTTCCAAACCCAGAGAACAAGAGTGACGAGGAAGTTTGCAATGCGACCTCCCAGGTCTCCCACAAACCACACAATAGTCTGCCCAACGTTGTAGAGCAACACCATCAATGCAATAATGGGAGTCAGTAGCATCCAAAACACGCTACCCTCTTTAAAAGAACCTTGAAGATCTTTTTGTTTCAATCCATCGGGGCGTTTGGCTCCAATGAGAGTTGCATAGCCCAAACTGATGAAGTACAGCAAGGCTCCGTTCACGATTAGCGCTTCAGCGCCGAAAGTCAGACTCTGAAAGAGTCCAAGGAAATTTGTAATGATTGTTTCCATAGATTATTGGTTGATTATGAGTGTGTAACAGAACCAAAATAGAAACATTTAAATGTAAAAACAAAATTCATTTCCATTTTTATTCAAAATGGAATACGCTAATAATTGTTTCCTAAAAACTAATTACCTTGATTTTACAGGTATTCTTTAGATTCACTCCAACTGCAAAGAAATAGGCAGTTCATGATAGCAGCGCACCGCTTTGCCGTTCACCATGGCTGGTTTCCAGCGTTTGCCAGCGCGCAAAACACGAATGGCCTCTTGGGTGAATTCGGGGCAGGCAGCGGTCTCCTTGACCGCCTTGATGTTGCTGATTTGGCCGTCCGTTTCGACCACAAAGCGCAGCACAACAGAGCCCCCAATTCCCTCTTCCATGCAACGGGCGGGGTACTCAAATTCATCGACCACATGCTGATAGAAGCGACTCATGCCACCGGGGTACATGGCTTGCACATCGACCACCGTATGGGGGGCTCCCCCGTCTGCATCTTTCTGAACATCTTGGGCCCACAGGCTACCCGCCGAGGCCAGCATCAAGGTCAATATCCAATTTTTCATGGGTGAAATACCATTAAACCGTAGTGGGCCACTCCTGCATTTTCTTGCAATTCATATGCGTTAATTTCAATCATATATTGAGCGGTAAGCTCGGGTTTAACCGTAACCATGGCGAATTTCTCTTTGCTGTTGTCTTGCTGAACCAAGACCCATTGATCGCTTACAAACTTGTAAATTTTCAAGTCAATATCTTTGATATTGGCATCTCCAAAAGCAGCAATGCCGTATTCCAAACCGCCACTGAGGGTGCGGTATGCCTCTTTGGTTGTTGAAATCAAATCAAACTCCATGCGCACAATTTGCTGCCCATACTCGCGCTCTACCACCTGTACATAGCGTTCGGCATCGGCTATGATCGAGGCCATGCTCAAAGTCTCGCTTTGAGCCCTTAACGTTTGGCTAAAAAGAATGGCAAATAATGCAATAAGTCGCAGTTTCATGTCTTTGGTTCTTTGCAAAATACAAAGGATGGTTGGCAATTGGGGCTTTTTGCCCTTGCTTTGTTCACTGTGACATTTTCCATGCGCCGCATCGCTCTGCCCCTTGGGCCCTTGATTTTCGCAGCCCTTTGGGCCAATCCTGGATTTCCTTTTGAAGGGCAAGTTCAGAGCACCTTGGGGGTGGCTTTGTGGATGGCCCTGTGGTGGATCAGCGAATGCGTGGCCCTGGAGGCCACCTCCTTGCTGCCCATTCTCCTGTTTCCACTGCTGGGAATTTTGGATGCGAAGCAAGTGGCCCTCTCATACGGGGACCCCATGATGTACTTGTTTCTCGGTGGGTTTGTCCTAGCCCAAAGCATGGAGAATTGGAACCTGCACAAGCGCATGGCCCTGAACATTGTGCTTCGTTTGGGTGCCGACCGCAAACGTTTGATCTTGGGATTTATGATCGCCGTGGCCTTCCTATCCATGTGGATGAGCAACACCGCTACGGCTGCCATGATGTTGCCGATTGGCATTTCCCTGCTGCGCCAAAGCGGCTCTGAGCCGCGAAGCCCCTATGCCACTGCCTTGATTCTTTCCATAGCCTACGCCGCTTCGATTGGTGGAATGGCCACCATCATTGGTACGCCACCCAACATGGTCTTGGCTGCGGTTTTTGAGCAGGAATACGGTCAGACCTTGACCTTTGGTCGCTGGTTTTCGCTCGGGTTCCCGGTTTCGGTGATTTTGCTATTCGCGACCTGGTGGGTGTTGACCCGCCGCCTGGAAGCCGAATCTGAGGTCGACACCCAGCGCTTGAAAAATGAGCTGTCCCAACTGGGACCCTTTAGCGCTGCTGAAAAAAAGGTAGCCCTGGTATTTGCATTAACCGCCTTGGCCTGGATGACCCGGCCCGTGCTGCTCAAACCCTGGTTACCAGCCATTAGCGACAGCCACATTGCGCTATTGGGAGCCTTCTGCATGTTTCTGCTTCCCGGCGAAAAAGGGGGGAGACGCCTATTCGAATGGAGCGAGGCCCACCGCTTACCCTGGGGCACCTTACTCCTTTTTGGCGGCGGATTAGCCTTGGCCGCTGCCTTCGAATCCAGCGGCTTAGCAGGTTCACTGGCCAGCGGGTTCACCGCCCTGGCCGGATGGCCCAACTGGCTGGTGCTGCTATTGGTAGTGGCCGCCATCAATTTCCTAACCGAAATTACCTCCAACCTAGCCACCACTGCGGTAGCCTTACCCTTGCTTCATCCTTTAGCCCAGGCCTGCGGCATGCCGCCCCTCGCGTTGCTCGGGGCCGCCACCCTGGCCGCCTCTTGCGCCTTTATGCTACCCGTAGCCACAGCCGCCAACACCTTCGCCTATGGCAGCGGTTTTGTCGCCCAAAAAGACATGATTCGAACCGGTTTGCGGCTCAACTTCATTTCCATTGTGGTCATCAGCCTCCTGCTATGGTGGCTGGGGGTTTAAACAAGAAGGCCCCGCTGTGCGGGGCCTTCTTGTTAATGCGTGATAACCACTCGTTTGGTAACCATTCCTTTCTCAGTATTCACCTTCAAGAAATAGATACCCGGGCGGTAACTCGCTACATCGATGACCGATTGAGTAGCCAATCCTAAATTCAAGGTCTCAACCGAACGACCTGACATGTCCAAGAATTCTACCGTACGAACCCCAAACAGAGACTCCAATCGGAAGAAGTTGGACGAGGGGTTCGGGTACACCGTCACCGAATTTTGGTCGGCAGGTTTGTCGGGAACAACCTTGAAGATACCGTCTTGAAGACCCGTGCGGCGGTAGTTGCCCTGGTAGGTACCCCAGATGGGCTTCGGTACCATTAGCATATTGCCACGAGGTGTAACCTGGCTCTTGATGGTGCTGATATCATTTACAATTCCCACATCGTAGATGGTTTTCAGGCTGCCTCCCAAGGTGGGTATATAGGTAGCACCGTTGACGTGAACCAAGTGAGATTGCACCGGTTCTTTGCCCAAATAATACCACATGATCTTACGTCCTGTATCGAGGGCATAGACGTGCCCTTTCATGTTGGCTACGTAAATGCGGTTTTGATCGCTCAAGGTTGGCGTAGACAAAATAGTCGCTCCTGTATTGAAGGACCACAGTGTATCGCCGTTCGATGATTTCAAGCAATACAGATATCCGTTTTTACAACCCACATAGATATGACCATAAGCATCCAGCACCGCTGAGGTTGTGACTTTGGATCCCAAATTGGTCGACCACTTGGTATTGATCTTACCGGTTGAGTCAAACTCCAATTTCAACAGCTTACCCGTAGTTGTACCTACAATCACATTTTCCAATGTATCAATGGCAGGGGCCAACATGATGCTATCTGAACCGGTCCATTTCCACTTGGGCGCATCGCCAGTTTTAGGACTGTAGGAATAGGTTACGTCGAAGCCATATAGCTTACCGCTCACATCAGGGAAGATGAGCTTCCTACCGGCAGTAACAACGGCGGGAGCTGCCATTGGCTCATCAGCGGTGAAGTCCCACTTGATTTTACCGCCATTGTCTACGTCAATGGCAAACAACTTGCGGTTGGATACTCCCACATAGACACGTCCAAGAACCGAGTCAACGGTAGGCGTTACGAATGACAATCCGCCGAGGGCCATTTCATTGAACAGCGGCGCTCCCGAATTGGTGAAGGAATTCAAATTCACTCCATTGGTCAAGAACATGTTGCCATTGTAATCAAATGATGGGGTGGTTCGAATTCGATCAGATACCAAATAATTAAACGTAGTATTACCCAAGGTATCGATGCGCAGCACTTCACCCAAATTGAAGCTATTGAGACTCGTATCAGCTACATAAATCTCGTTCTCATTGAACACCGATACACCGGCTACAATACCAGTCCTGAACTTTTTGCGGTAAGTCAATTGACTCACATAGAAAGTATTGGTGTCAGTTGCTTGATCGTTATCGAATACAACGGCGCGAACCTTAGTTGTACCCTGTCTAAACATGTACTTCAACGAATCATCTTGGGCTACGCGAATGTCATCAACGTACCAAACAATGGAATCTACCCAACCGTCTTTGTCATAGGCGGCTGTTTGCAAGAAATAACGTTTCACTCGGCTATTTCTACCCACATTCTCAAACAAGGTGTCTTTGTTGATGTGAGCAAAAGGAGAAATGTTGAATGTAGTGTTGAATCGAACGGCAGACCTATCGCTCTCAACATGTTGCTTGTTTACAGCGGTAATCCAATAGTAATAGGTCTTAAAGTTCACCAACCCTGAATCTAAATAGGTATAAGACAACTTACCATCTATTGATTTTACCGTAGCGATGTATTTGGGGTTGTTCGCTGTGGTATCGCGATAAATCTTATACTCCTTGATGTTCTGCGTATCGCTTCTTTGCCAAGTCAAACGAATCTTCTTATTGCCCGCAACCGTTGTATCGATGCTCGGTTTGAAGAGTTTGGTTTGGTATTCAAACACATCAGACCAAAGGCTAATGCCCAAGCTATCTTCAGCACGCACACGCCAGTAGTAGAAATAATTCCAGCGGTTCAATGAGATAAGCGTCGAATCAACATTGTTCAAGGTCTTATCAAAGAACGGATTGGCCACCGCCGAATCGTACGAAACTTGAACCCTATACTTGGTCGCATAGCGTTCTTGAGTCCACTTCAGAGAAGTGCTTAACAACACTCGTTTGGCCGTATCTATGGGCGACACCAAATCGGGATAATGCAAGGCAGCTGCCCGCTTTTCATTCGAATACTCACTCTTTACCCCCTGTTTATTGTAGGCCTTGATGCGATAGTAATTCATCGTGGCAAGGGTTACCGTGGTGTCGGTAAAGGTGTTGATTCCCTTCGCAACGCTATCAATCAACACAGATGCATCTTTGGCGGTATCTCGGTAAATGTAGAAACCAGCCAGGTTGGCATAATTGGTTGTATCGTACAATTTCCAATTCAACTTAATCGCCTTGTGCGTGGTTGAAAGGGTGAACAATACAGGAACATCCAACTCAGTTTGATACATGAATGTGTCTGACCAACGGCCATAACCCAAAGAGTCTTCACAACGAACGCGCCAATAATAATTGGTGTTCTTTTTGAAGGTTGCCAACGAAGCCGATGAATAGCTCACGGCCGTATCCTTGACCTTAGTGCCAAAGTTTGGATCTTGAGAAACCTGAATGCGGTACTTATTGGCAAAGCGCTCAGAATCCCAATCGAACAAGGGCCCAACTGAAACATTCAATTCCTTGTTCAAAGGCATGGCAATACTGGCTTTAATCAGCACATTGATGGCCTTTTGATTGCTCTTGGGCCCATAAACGCTTTGCTTGTTCTTCAAAGCTACTCGGTAGAAGTAACGCGTGTCTTCTTGGGCACTGTTATCGAAGTAATTGCGCTGCCAGCTTGGAACGCTATCGATAGCCGTCGTCGGATTCGCAAACGTATCTCGGTAAATCACAAATGACCCTGCATTGGTCGTATCGGCAAGGGTCCATTTGACTTCAACTTGGGTCTCTTTGGAATTCAAAGAAGTCAAAACCGGCGTTTGAACCTGGGTCTGGTAAACCCTGCGCTCAGACCAGGCACCATAACCTGTAGAATCTTCAGCCCTTACCTTCCAATAGTAATAGGTACTGTATTTCAGGTTGCTCATGGCAAACGAATCAGGAGTCTGCAATGAATTGGCCAAAATCGTCACCATTTGAGAATCGCTAGCTACTTGAACTCGGTATTTGGTGGCATACTTAACCTTTTTCCAGTCGTGCATGGGGCTTCGACTTTCATTGGTTTTCAGATCAACAGGCTTCACCAAGATTGGGGCTTCCAAAACAGATGCACTGCGCATCAAACTTGGATCACTCATAGAGCCCTGGCGATTGCGCACGCGAATTTGATAGTAGTAACGAACACCCGCAGCCAGTGAGCTGTCTCGATAGCTAGTACCGGTATAGGCCACACTATCCAAAACAGTCAAACCATTGGCTGTGGTATCGCGGTAAATGACATAGTCCTTCACATTAAAGGTATCGGCCAGCTGCCAAGTCAAGTCAATGTGTGCTACGTATGATTTAACCTGGGTGATTTTCGTAGCGGCCACCTTGGTCTGCATGCGGAACGTATCAGACCACTCGCTTCGACCACAGGAGTCCAAAGCCCGAACTCTCCAAGTATGGTAGCGGTTCTGTTTCAGCGAAGCAACGGTGATGGTATCGGTGCTCAGCACCTTTTGACTGATCAACGAGATGCTTCCCTCCCAGCGGTATAACTCGAATTCTGACTTCTGTGCTTGAGCTGCTTTTGTCCAAGTGAAGGAAGAAGTCCAAGCTACAGAATCTTGCTCTTCGAGCGGGTTTGAAAGCACAGGGCGATTCAAAATATTGATGGCTCGCTCTGGACCAAAATTGCTGACTACTCTTTGCTTGTTGACCACCTTCAAACGGTAGTAATACCGCAAACCAGGGTCAACAAAGGAATCAACAAATATGCGAGCTGAAGCACTCACGCTGTCTATCAAATCAAAAGCATTAGCGCTGGTATCTCTGTACACATAGAACTTAGCCACATTGAATGTGTCCTGAATGGAGAAATGCAGCTTCAGTGTGCTCGGCGAATACCGAAGTGAATCAATGCGGGCCTTTTGTACCTCAGTCTGATACGTGAATGCACTCGACCACAAACTGCGACCTTGCGAATCGATAGACAAGGTTCTCCAGTAATAGGTTCTATTGAGCTTCAAACCGCTCGGCTTCACACTATCACCGCTCACAATTCGATCCAATAATGTCGTAGCGAAAGTGCTGCTGCTGGAAAGTTGCACTCGGTATTTCTGAGCATACGGAGATGGCCACCACTTCAATGATTTGGCCGTATCTACCATAGTTGCTTGATTCGAAGGCGAATACATGTCAGGTTTGACCATGATGGCCACTTTTCGAATGTTGCTCTTACCGATGCTTGACTTATTCAAATCACTTTGTACCGTATACAAAAGTCCATTGCTCAACGAGTAATTCTTGACTACATAATTCGTTTTCGATGCTGAAAGCTTAGTAGAATCTAGCCCTTTTTGAGTTCCTGCCGTATCGTAATAGCGGGTATACAAATAATTGGATTTGTCGGGTCTGAGCACTTTGACATAGGTGTAGACCGTATCGCCCAAGGTTCTCACCGAGTCGATGTATGGACCTGGTAATTCATAGGCCGACTCCAATGCGCCAAGATCAGGAGAAGAACCCGTTGGATTGGGTCGAGATTGGCCTATCATGTCTGTTTTGACATAGGTTGACTTACCCATTCCCAACAAGGGTGAATAAGCCCCCAACTTCAAATCACTTGAATTTTTAATGCTCGCCGGCAAATACGATTTGCTTACCGAGTCCACATTGTTCTGCGAGAACTTGTAATACAACGGCATCGGATAAGCATTCTTATTCGTGGCTGAATCTCCCAAGAAAGGCTTGATGAAGTTGTTGCTGAAGAACAAGTACGAGAATCCTGAATTGTTGAAATAAGCATTGGGCTTGTTGCCTTCGACAATGTTGTTTTCAATGTAGGCTATGTTTCCACCTCCCCAGTTTTGGAAATACAATCCATAACTGTTGTTATTGTAGATGGTGTTGTGAATCCAAAGAACAGTATCTAAAGCTGCATTACCACCCAACACAAGGGCAGGCATTCCGTTTCCAGTGATGATGTTGTTGTAAACCTGACCACCGCGCTCTGAGAAAATCACACCGCAATCTTGAGTCTGGTTCCAACCGTTGTTGATGAAGGTCGAGTTTCGAATGATCGAGGTCGAAGACCCTTGAGCAACCAAGTATCTACCTTTTGAACCCAAAAACTCACAACTATCAATTCGAACATAACCCCAAATAGCTACTGTACCCCAAACTGTAGAATTACCACAGTTCAAGAACTTCACACGCTTCACCGTGCTCAGGGCTTTGTGAGCGCTGTTGTATTGCAATGCTTGTGCATTGGTTTTGTAAACAGTTAAGCCGATAAGATTGAATTTCGACTGACCTACCTGTATAAAGGCATTCGTACCGTAGTAAGACGAACCATCTAATACCGTTTTTCGAATGGCATTGGTATCACCGTTTATCATGTAATACGACCCTATGGTCATATCCTTAAACGAGTAGTTTCCGTTTGAATGCGCAACATCGATGTTGGTCTTGTAAACTCCGGGTTTCAACAAGATGGTATCGCCGCTCTTGAATGATGAGATGTCGACCAGCTTCTGGTAATTCTTGGCAGGATACCAAGGGTGACCCTTGAATCCATTACTATCGTTACCCGCGGTATCGATGTACCAAATCTTATTGGCAAATGCCTTTACTTCTATGAATGAAGTAGACTTAACCCCGACCGTGTCCATGGCCCTAACTTGATAGGTGTAACTGGTCCAATCTTGGGTTTGTTTGTCCATGAGTACCGAATCGCTCGTGGTGGCCCTGATCGCATTGGGTTCATTCTTCGACGCTCGATAAACCACATACGATACGTTGCTGCTGGTACTGGGTTTCCAGGTTAATCCCACCATGTGGGGACCGGGAACAAACTTCAAGTTTGAAGGTGCATTTGGTGGTGTATTGGGTCTTACCTCTACTTGGTTGCTCATGCCGCTCTCAACACCGCTGGTGTTGATGCTCTTCATGCGGTAGTAGTACTTGGTCAAGTTCGTTAGGCCTGAGTCTTTATAAGTCGTGCGGCCTGACCACAAG
>JAURGZ010000081.1 GCA_030833525.1 Bacteroidota bacterium
CAAATATGACGTTGATTGGAGGCCCAATAACCAGCACATGGTTCGGTATGGCATTTCCAGTACTCAACATCGATTTGATCCCAGTGCGGTAGTGTTGGACATTACCCAAGGGCAAAATTTCAATTTCAAACGCTCGCTCAAGACGATTTATTCCTATGAAAGTGGCGTTTACATCGAAGACCGTTGGCGTTTGGGGAAATTGAATCTATACCCGGGTTTTCGCATCAGCCACTATGCGGTTGATTCAGCCCAGTATTGGAAACCCGAACCCCGTTTTTCAGTGGCCTATAATTTGCGCAAGGATCTGTCGTTGAAGGCCAGTTATGCGACCATGAACCAATACATTCACTTGTTGAGCAGTTCAGGCATTGGTTTGCCCACCGATTTGTGGGTGCCGGCTACCGCCAATATCAAGCCCATGCAAAGCCAGCAGGGGGCTTTCGGTATAGCCAAAGATTACAAAAAAGGATTTTCATTGAGTCTAGAGGGCTACTACAAAACCATGGCGAACGTGATTCAGTACAAGGAAGGCGCTAGCTTCATTGTCAACGATGACCTGTTCAATGAAAATGCACCGACTGACAGTAAGGCTTGGGAAAAGGAAGTGACCGATGGCAAGGCATGGAGTTACGGCGGGGAATTGTTTTTGCAAAAACAGCAAGGGCAGTTCACCGGTTGGATCGGGTACACCTTGAGCTGGACCCAAATGCAATTCGATGAGATCAATCAAGGAGACCCCTTTTACGCTCGCTACGATCGTCGCCACGACATTTCGGTGGTGGGCATTTACCGAATCACCCCAGATTTGACTTTTTCGGCCACTTGGGTCTACGGTACCGGCAATTCCATCACCATGCCCCAAGGTCAGATTTTTGCGAGCAATCACATTCCCGATGCGTACGCCAGTTTGTGGGACCCGCTCAACGCATGGCAGGGGCGCTACATCGATTACGGTAAACGCAACGATTTTCGCATGGAGGCCTACCACCGTCTGGACCTGAGCCTTCAATACAGCAAGGAGAAGCGCAAAGCCCGTCAAACGGTTGAAATTGGCTGCTACAACGCTTACAACCGCTTCAATCCCTTCTTTTACTATGGAGCAACTGAAGGTCAACAAACCCAATTGAAAAAGGTGACCTTGTTTCCCTTGATTCCTTCCATCAGTTACAGCTACAAATTCCGTTAACATGAAACCTTGGAAATTGATTCTCCCCGCCCTGGTGTTGGCACTTGCTTCTTGCGAGCGCGACACGGAATTGGAGCCTCCTGCTTTTGTGAAAAAGCCGGTTTTGATTTCGTACATCTCTCCTTCAGACCCGCTTATCAAAGCTGAATTGAGCTATACGGTTCCGTACTTTGGGAAGGCCCAAGACAGCGCTGAATACATTCGAGATGCGGTGGTTACCCTCAGTGACGACGATTTGGGCAAAAGCATTCAGTTGAGCTACCAAGAATGGGGTGTATACTCTGCCAATGCGGCGCGACTCCCCATCGAACCGGGTCATCGCTACACCATGATGGTTGAACTGGCCAATGGATTTCGTTGTTCCAGCAGCACGGTCGTTCCTCCACAGCCTCAGCTGCGTGATTTGACCATCAAGGGCTACCAAATGGGGAAAAAGCGCGAATCGAATTGGGGCTATGCCTATTGGCCCTTTAGTTTGACATTGGATTATAAAGGGGAAGTCGAATCCAATCAATTCGTGTATGCCGAGTACATGGCCTTGCTCGAAGATGGTCCTTTTGGTTTGTATGAAGAGTCCATGTGGTTCACAAACAGCGGATTAGAAGGCGGTTCAGGGGCTCCCTATACCTTTTTTGGAGAAGCTCAATTTGGTGATTACGGGAATGCAGACCCCAGCTTTCAATTCATAGCGGGAACCTTGTGGATCGTCGATGCGAATTACAGAGCTTTCTTCCAAACGCAATTTCAAAACCCGAACAACCCGTTCCAAGAGCCTATTTTGTTTCATTCCTCCATGTCTGAAGGGGCTTTGGGCTTTTTGGGTTCTTATACTTTTGCCGAAGGTGAAATTTACCCGTAATGAGTCACATGAGAATTTGCATAACCGCTTTGCTGCTGCTTGTATCCTGGACCTCGGTTCAGGCTCAGCGCATTGCCATGATTGACCTGAAAGGTCACCCCGATACCTTGGTGTCGAGACTGGTCCTGGAAAGGGGATTTAAGGCTCTGCCCAATCAGGGGGCACAGCGGGTAATTGAAGGGGTTTTGAATGGCGACAGCGTTCAGATTCACGTATATGCAACTTCAGTTACGCAGCGAGTTTGGAAAGCGGTGGTATACCACAGGCCCACCCAGAATTTCAAAGCAGCCCTTCGCGATTTGGATGCCAAAGTGGCCAAATTAGAAGGTCGATACGGCAAGGCAGTTACCCGAACCCTGGATAAGAAAAACAAACGGGCCCAGGTAGATTGGGGCGCTATGCCTTTCTTTCAGAACCTGCATTTGGTGGCCGAGGTTCACAACGGCCGGCAAGTAGCCGTTCATTTCATTTTGCGCGATGAGGAGATGAAGTACGAAGAAGAGCGCCTCATCAACGGGACGCCGCTGTTTTAGGGCCTTTTGTTTACCTAGGCAGTATTACAAAGGGTTGAGAGGATTGCTCTCCCTCTATGTTGAGGCTTATGCAGTAAGTTCCTGCCGCTAAATCTGAAACAGTTACTCGGGGATCGCGGCTATCCATCTGGCCCTTTTTAACTATTTGCCCCGTTTCTGAATATATGGTGTAGAAAAAAGGCCCTGCCTGATAGGGTATGAAAACGTGAATATAGTCGTTCGTAGGGTTGGGGTAAAGTGTGAGGTTTTCGGATAGTAGCTCGTGGCGGGTAGCCGTTTGACTGCCTTTCTGGTATACCCGAACATAATCGACCTGCATTCGAGCGGTGTCGAAATTTTGAGGCACACTTGACAACACAGCCACATTCAACAAGATATATTGGTCTTTGGTAAAGGGCCAGTTGTCTGCGTTTTTGGTACTGGGGTTGTACGCATAGGTTTCAACGCTGTCTACGTAAAAGATCAACTGATCTGGGGTCCAAACCAGACTGTACACGTGGTACTCGTTGTAAGCATCGTTGAGTTTCTTGCCCCCAGTAGGGACGCTACCGAACTGTGCTTGAGTATGCACGGCTGAAGAAACGTAGTTGGGGTTGTGTCCCCAGCTTTCCATGATGTCAATTTCCCCGCATTTGGGCCATCCGACGGTATTGGCATCTCGGCCCCAGTAATTGCCTGTTTCGCCAATGTTGGTGCCCAGGGTCCAAATGGCGGGCCACATGCCGCTGCCAGCAGGGAGTTTGGCACGAACATCAACCCGGCCATAGGTGAAGGCAAATTTGGAATTCAATCGGGCTGAAGTGTACTCCTTTGTACTGCCTTGGTAAGTGTAAGTTTCCTTTCGGGCGGTGATGTGCAAACTGTTGCCGTCGCAAACTGCGTTTTGGATGCGGTCGGTATAGTGTTGGATTTCATTGTTGAACCAACCGCCGTTGTTCGGGGGGATGACTTGGAAGTGCCAATTGTCAGCATTCAAGGCCCCCGTTTGATTGAATTCATCTTGCCACACCAGAGAATCGTATTGGCTATACAAATTGAAATTGCCACTGCTGCGGGGAGTTCCCGTATAGGCCGAAATGTTGTCGATGTATAGGTTCCCAGCACTGTTGATGCCGGGATTTAAAAACAGGGTAATGCGCTTGTACTTTCCTTTTCCATTGATGGGTTCTGTCATGCCTATGGGTAGGGCTTTGCTGAAATCGAAAGAGTCTTGTATCCAAGTGCTGGATTTGTACCGGCGCTGCACAAAGATGTCGGGTTGACCCATGTTGCTCAGCTCGAGTTTGACTTGGATGGTAAAGGAGTCCTGGAGGTCTCTATGCAGTTCCAAGTGCACTTTTTTCGAGCTGTCAAGATCAATGCTGGGGTTGATGTCTAAAAAAGCGCCTTCGTAAATGTCATTGCCGGCATTGCTGATTTTTCCCACCGTATTGTTGGGTCGAAGCGGATCGCTCACTCGTTCGAATTGGCTGCCACCGAAGGAGCTAAAGGAGTGGTTGGCTTGATTGAAAGTTATGGGCAAGGACTGAGCCTG
>JAURGZ010000077.1 GCA_030833525.1 Bacteroidota bacterium
ACAATGATTTTGCGCAAGGGTTTGCCGTCCATCCATTTTTGAACGAGTTCGTCGGCCAAAACCGCTTTTTCAATTTCAGTGACTTCTGCATCGGCAGGGAACTCCAAAGTTGTGCGCGTTTTGCCGTTGATGCTGATGGGGTAAGCCAGGCTGTTTTCTTTGAGGTAATCTTCGTTCCAGCTCGGCCATTGAGCCGTGTGTATGCTGCTGGTGTGCCCCAAATCAGCCCACAGTTCCTCACTCAAATGGGGTGCAAAAGGCGCTAATAGTACCAACAAAGGTTCCAAGATCTCTTTCTTATGGCACTTCGTGCTGGTCAACTCATTGGTGCAAACCATGAAGGCCGAAACCGAGGTGTTGAAGCTCATGGATTCTACATCGCTGCTGACCTTTTTGATGGTTTTGTGCAAGGTCTTCAGTTCTTCGGAGCTGGCGGCTTCGTCAACTACTTTGAAGCCCTCGTTTCCGTGGAACAAGCGCCAAAATTTGCCCAAGAACCGAGAGACACCTTCAATTCCGTGGGTGTTCCAAGGCTTGGAATCGGTCAATGGGCCCAAGAACATTTCGTACAAACGCAGCGTGTCGGCTCCGTATTCGGCAATGACATCATCGGGGTTGACGACGTTGCCGCGGCTCTTGCTCATCTTTTCGCCATTCTCTCCCTGAATCATGCCTTGGTTGACCAAGCGCTGAAAGGGTTCGTCCCAACTGATGTAACCCAAGTCATACAGGAATTTGGTCCAGAAACGGCTGTACAGCAGGTGCCCGGTAGCGTGTTCGCTTCCACCTACGTATAGGTCCACTTGTTTCCAATAGGCAAGGGCTTCTGGTGACGCAATGGCTTGGCTATTCTGTGGGTCGAGGTAGCGCAAGAAATACCAGCTGCTTCCCGCCCAACCTGGCATGGTGTCGGTTTCGCGACGGCCTTCGGGAGTATTGATCCAATCCAATACGCCAGCCAAGGGACTTTCACCGCTTCCGCTGGGTTTGTAACTCTCTACTTTGGGCAGTTCAACGGGCAATTTGCGCACCAGTTGGGGTATGCCGTTTTGGTGAACAATAGGGAAAGGTTCTCCCCAGTACCGTTGACGCCCAAAACCAGCTTCGCGCAGTTTGTAATTGATTTTGCGCTGGCCCAATCCTCGCTTTTCCAACTCTTGAATGGCGGTTTCAATGGCTTCTTTAACTCCCAAACCGTTCAAGAAATCAGAGTTTATACAAAGGCCTTCTTTCGAAGAAATCGCTTCGCTAAGGGGTTCTTCGATCTTGCCGTTCGAGGGTTGAATGACCACGGGTATGGGCAATCCAAACGCTTGTGCGAATTCAAAATCGCGCTCATCATGAGCGGGAACCGCCATGATGGCACCGGTACCATAACCGGCCAATACGTAATCACTGGTCCACACGGGAATCGGTTGCCCCGAGAAGGGGTGCTGGGCAAAGGCGCCGGTGAATACACCGGTTTTACGGGTATCGGCCATGCGCTCTATTTCTGAGCGGCCGGCAGCTTGTTGCTTGTAAGCCGAAACGGCCTCCTTTTGCTCGGCACTGCACCAATCCAAGAGCCCTTCCATTTCAGGGGCCACTACCAAGAAGGTGGCTCCGAAAATGGTATCGGGGCGGGTGGTAAAAACGCGCAAGGCCTTTTGCTGACCTTGGATCTGAAAATCAATCTCAGCCCCACTGCTTTTGCCAATCCAGTTGCGCTGTATTTCTTTGATGGCATCGCTCCACTCTAGGCGATCCAGGCCTTCGAGCAGGCGATCGGCGTACGCCGTGATGCGCAGCGCCCACTGGGTCATCTTTTTGCGCACAACAGGGTAACCTCCACGCTCGCTCAAGCCGTTTATCACTTCTTCATTGGCCAATACAGTGCCCAATTCTGGGCACCAGTTGACGGTGGTTTCATCTTGAAAAGCCAGGCGATAGCGATTCAAAACCGCGGCTTGTTCCTGCTCGTTCATGGCTTTCCATTCGGCCGCGCTGAAAGCCGGCCCTGCAGATCCATGTGCCTGAACTTCGCTGTTGCCGCTTTGCTCAAATTGGGCAATCAAATCAGTCAAAGGGCGGGCTTTTTGGGCTGATTTGTCATACCAATGCTCGAAAAACAGGGAGAAAATCCACTGGGTGAATTGGTAGTAATTCGGCTCACAGGTGCGCACTTCACGCGACCAGTCAAAGCTAAATCCCATGATATCGAGCTGTTCGCGAAAACGCTTGATGTTGTTTTCGGTGGTCACCGCCGGGTGTTGGCCAGTTTGAATGGCGTACTGTTCAGCGGGTAGGCCAAAGGCGTCGTAGCCCATGGGGTGCAGCACGTTGAAGCCCTTCAATCGCTTGTAGCGAGACACGATGTCAGAGGCAATGTATCCCAAGGGATGCCCCACGTGCAATCCTGAACCTGAGGGGTATGGGAACATGTCCAAGACGTAATATTTGGGGCGACTGGGGTCGATTTCGACCTTGTACAGCCCTTCTTGGCGCCATTTTTCTTGCCATTTGGCCTCAATATTGGAAAAAGAGTAGGTTTTTACGTCAGACATGAAGGCGCGAAAATACAAAGCGTGGGCCTTTTTGCCGACCTTTGCCCCTCATGGCCGATAGCAATTTTATTGATTATGTGAAAATTTGCTGCCGCAGCGGCAACGGTGGGGCGGGCAGTCGTCACTACGCGCGGTCGAAGAAAAATCCCAAAGGGGGTCCCGATGGGGGTGATGGCGGTCGTGGCGGTCATGTTCAACTGATTGGAAATTCTCAGCTTTGGACCCTGATACACTTGAAGTACCGCAAGCATGTCATGGCTGGCCATGGCAATCCTGGGTCAGAAAATACATCAACGGGTAAGCAAGGGGCTGATGAGGTCTTGGAAGTACCCTTGGGAACGGTAGCCCGTGATGCCGAAACGGGGGAGGTGCTGTTTGAGATCACCGAAGATGGTCAGAAAAAGGTGTTGGTGCCCGGCGGCCGCGGTGGTTTGGGTAACTGGCATTTTGCCACCTCTACCAACCAGGCTCCGCAGTATGCTCAACCCGGTGAACCTGGCCAAGAGCGTTGGATGATTCTGGAATTGAAAGTTCTCGCAGACGTAGGTTTGGTTGGCTTTCCCAATGCGGGTAAAAGTACCTTGCTGAGCGTTATCACAGCTGCCAAACCCGAAATAGCCAACTATCCCTTTACCACCTTGGTTCCCAACTTGGGCGTGGTACCCTACCGCGATTATAAGAGTTTTGTGGTCGCTGACATTCCCGGTATCATCGAAGGGGCGCACGAAGGAAAAGGCTTGGGTCATCGGTTTTTAAAGCACATTGAACGAAATGCTGCTTTGCTATTTTTGATACCGGCTGATAGCGCTGATCACCGCGCAGAATACGAGACGCTGTTGAATGAGTTGAAGGCTTTCAATTCTGAATTGTTGCACAAACGCCGCGTGGTAGCCATCAGTAAGGCCGACATGTTGGACGCAGAATTGCAGGCTGAAATCGCCGAAGAAATGCTGGGAACGGACTTGGTCTTTTTCTCAGCGGTGGCCGAAAAGGGCCTTGTGGAATTGAAAGACAAATTGTGGTCAATCATCGAGCGAGAAGGCCGTGAATTCGGGGCCAATGACTAAATTTGGAGTTCTGCCTTCGGGCCAAATGAAGATGAAGAAAATGAATCGTATACGCATTGCCTTGTTTGCCCTTTTGGGAGTCATCACGGGCGCATTGAATGCCCAAAATTCATCGGTTGTGTTTGTGGTAAACCCAGCGGTTGCCAATCAAATGGGCCAGGAAGTAACCTACGGTGAATTCAAACGCCAATTCTTGAAAAACATCAATTTGGATGAGCGGCAAGTCACGGCCGCTGAAATCGACGAATACTTGCAGCTGTACATTCGCTTCAAACTCAAGATCCAAGATGCTGTAGAGTCGGGCCAAAGTGAAAATTCGGCCTACTTGCAGGAATTGGGTATGTACCGCGAACAGTTGGCTCGCAACTACTTATACGACCGCCAGGTGACGGCTGATTTGATCGAAGAGGCCTATGATCGCATGCGCAGCGAAGTTCGAGTTTCGCATATTTTGATTGCTTGTCCCCGCGGGGCGAGCGCCCAAACTGAGGCCCAAGCCAAAGGTCGCATGGAGGAAATTTACCAGCAGTTGCGCCGCAACAATACGGCTGAGAACTTCGCTTCCATGGCAGAGACCAACAGCGATGATCCCGGTACCAAAAGTGCGGGTGGCGACCTGGGCTGGATGACGGCCATGCAAGTGGTGTATGAATTTGAAAACTATGCTTACAACACCCCTGTGGGTGATATTTCACCCGTCTTTCGCACCGATTTTGGATACCATGTTTTGCGCGTAACCGCCAAACGCCCCAACCGCGGCGATGTAAAGGTTCGCCACATTTTGATTCGGGTAACTGCACCGGGAGAGGAATACGACGATGCGGCCCTCAAGAAAATGGAGGAAATACGCAATCAGATCGTCAGTGGACAGGCTTCTTTCGAAGAAATGGCCCGCAATTACAGCGAAGACTATAACTCTCGCTACAACGGCGG
>JAURGZ010000011.1 GCA_030833525.1 Bacteroidota bacterium
ATTTGGGTGACTTCGGCAACGGCATCTACTTCGTTCGCTTGAGCAACCAGGGTCAGACTACCACCAAGAAGGTTGTAGTGAAGAACTAACCCGAAATTTGATTTCATAGGAAGGCCCCGCCCAATAGGCGGGGCCTTCTTTTTTACCGACGAATCAGCAAGTCCACACGGTTTTTTATTGCTACCTTTGGACTAGCCACGAGGGCAAAACGAATCGATATGTTTTCTGGACTGTCAAAAGAATTTAAAGTTGGGGCTCTAGCCATTGTATCATTGACCTTGTTGATCTTGGGTTACAACTACATGATGGGGAAGGACAATCCCTTTCAGCGAGGCCGAGAGTTTACCGTGCTGTATGATTCTACCCAGGGCCTTTCTGTAGGAACTCCCATTATTTATAACGGCTATCGAATTGGTCAATTGACCAGCTTGCGCATGATGCCCGCCGATTTGCGCATACGGGCCTTGATTGAAATCAGTTCTGATATGGAAATTCCGGCTGATTCACGCATCAAGATCAACAATGAATTATTGGGCGGAACAGGTCTAACGCTGTTGCGTGGACGCAGCTCAATCTACGCTCAAGACGGAGATACCTTGGCTAGTGAATACACACGCGATGTAATTACTCAGTTCAACGATAGGGTGGTGCCCTTGGCCAACAGTGCCGACTCCTTGTTTGCATCATTGAACCAGTTCATGCACAAAGAGGACCTTCATGAAGCAGTTCGCCAGTTGCCCATAGCGGTTCGCAACTTGCAGCTGGCTCTATCAGAGATTCGGGATGCCGTAGCGGGTATGAAGCCTGGCTTAACGACGACTTCGCAGAATGTGGCTATTTTCAGTCAGCAGTTGCCTGAATACAGCCGTCAAATTTCTGAGACATTGGCCTCGTTTAGGGGTTTGGCTCGCCAAATGGATACCAGTGATCTAGCCAATACCTTGGCCAATCTATCATCGGTTACTGCCAGCATGGCTCTGATGATGGATCAGCTGGAGAATGGAGAGGGTACGGCTGGTAAATTGATTCGGGACGAGCGTTTGTACCAGGATTTAGTCAAATCCAATGCTGAATTGCACAAGTTGATTTTGGACTTGAAAATGTATCCGGCGAAGTACGTTCCCGTACCCGGTACCAAGAAGCAGCGCAAATCAGCTGTGAAAGCTAGTGCGGCAGATTCGAGTGTTTGGACCCCCGGTACTCAGCCCAATTGATTAATAGCGCTTCAATTGGCGTTCGTACAAGCCAAGAATGGCTCCCAAGTAGAGCATGTGGTAAAAGAAATCCTCAATGGGAATGGAACCAAGTCGAATGGCTAGGTTTTCGTTGTTGTTGTAAATGACTACGGGTAGCGCCGTTAACACTCCATTCATGAGAGCCATGGGGATCAAGCAAATGCCCCAACTGAAGAAAAAGGCACGAATGGAAACGCGTGAATAGCGCAACGCCACTAGGCAAATGGCCAAAAGGGCGAAGGTGATGCTGGTGTAAAGGTTTAGGAAATTCCAAAAACTGACCAATCCCGCCGCGGCGGCCATGACAAACCATATTGCGGCATCGCCATCTTTGTTCTCAGTGGTCGCGGGAAAGTACTGTATCAAACATTCGTAAATGAATACAGAAGCATAAGGAACCACCAAGAAGAAAAGGTATTCTTCTAATGGCAATTTGTACCATTCAAAGCCCATCAAATAGGTGGGGTTGAAAGACCACACCCCAATTTCTGTAAAAGCGATGTCCCACAGCAAATAAAAAAGCGATACGGGTAGGGTAGCCAGTAACCATACCCCCCATTTTTTATAATAAGCTACTTTGCGGTCAAAACTCAACAACAAGGGACCTGAGAGGCAGATCAAGTCAAGGGCCCAATACGTGTAGGTTTCTGAAATTCCGAACAGCACGCTGTAAAGTTAAGCGAATTGTTCAGGCAGCTCCAAGAAGTGCTGGTATTCGTTTAGCTTGTTGCGTAAAATGCGGCGTGCTACGAAAATGCGAGTCTTCACAGTGCCCAAGGGAATCCCCAATTCATCGGCGATTTCTTGATACTTGAATCCCTCTACGTTGAGGCTAAAGGTTACGCGCAGATCCAAGGGCAATGCTTCAATGGCCTTTTGTATGTCGTTGCGAATGAAACGCAGTTCAGCATCGTTTCCCACGTTGTGCGAGGGTTGATCCAGATAAAAGGTGTTATCGGTAGAATCCAAAAAGGTATTGCGTTTGGCGTTGCGGCGATACTGGTTAATGAAGCTGTTTTTGAGAATGGTATACAACCAACCGCGCAGGTTGGTCCCCTCCTCAAATTTGTCTTTATAGCGGTAAGCTTTGAGAATGGTTTCTTGCACCAAGTCCTTGCTGTCGTCTAGGTCATGGGTCAAAGACAGTGCAAAATTGCGCAGGGGGCTCAATTCCCCGGCCATCATGTCATCGAACGATTTTTGTTTAGGTTTCATGGTAAAAGATGAAACAAAAGAACGCAATGCTTGGGCTCGACGCAAGTATTTTGTATAAGTTTGAATTAATAAAAATCAAACAAAAAAGGAGAGAAATCCACAAAAACGACGTTTTTGGGCTGTTTTGTGTGGATTATTGTAGAAGTAAGTGGGAGATTGCTTACACAAAAAGGCCAAACAATAAACACTTCCAAACGTGGCGAATGTGTAGGCTTGTTTTAACTTCCTTATACAAGAATGGTCTTTTATGGGCAGTTAGTGTAGTGAGCAAACAAAAAAGCCGCTGCGGTAGCAGCGGCTTTTTGAACGTTGTTTGAGAAGGGTCTTAAACCAACACGATGACTTTGTTCTTCAGAACTTCTACCAAGCCGCTCTGTACTTCAAAGCTTTGGTTTTCGCTTCCTTTGATTTCCAAAGTGCCTGCGCGAAGGTTTGCAATCATCGGTGCGTGGTTTTCCATGATTTGGAAACTTCCATCTACACCGGGACACGAAACCACTTGGGCTTCCCCTGTGAATAGGGATTTATCAGGAGTTAAAACTTCAACCCACATAATTAAGCAGCGGCTTCTTCCATCAACTTCTTACCCTTGGCAACGGCATCTTCAATGGTGCCTACCAAGTTGAAAGCGGCTTCAGGATATTCGTCTACTTCGCCATCCATGATCATGTTGAATCCTTTGATGGTTTCTTTGATGTCTACCAAAACACCAGGGATACCGGTGAACTGCTCGGCTACGTGGAAAGGCTGAGACAAGAAACGCTGAACACGACGTGCGCGGTGTACAACCAACTTATCTTCTTCGCTCAGTTCATCCATACCCAAAATGGCGATGATGTCTTGCAACTCTTTGTAACGCTGCAACAACTCCTTCACGCGCTGAGCACAAGCGTAATGCTCTTTACCCAATACGTCAGGAGTCAAGATGCGTGAGGTTGAATCCAAAGGATCCACAGCGGGGTAAATACCCAACTCGGCAATCTTACGGCTCAATACCGTGGTGGCGTCCAAGTGCGCAAATGTGGTAGCAGGAGCGGGGTCAGTCAAGTCGTCAGCAGGTACGTAAACGGCCTGAACGGAGGTGATTGAACCGCGGGTAGTCGAGGTAATGCGTTCCTGCATGGCTCCCATTTCGGTAGCCAAAGTGGGCTGGTAACCTACGGCTGAAGGCATACGGCCCAATAGAGCTGATACCTCAGAACCGGCTTGCGTAAAGCGGAAAATGTTATCGATGAAGAACAAGATGTCTTTTCCGGCACCTTCGCCATCGCCATCGCGGAAATATTCAGCTACAGTCAAACCTGACAAGGCCACACGGGCGCGGGCTCCTGGAGGTTCGTTCATCTGACCGAATACCAAGGTGGCTTGGCTTTCGGCTAGTTTGTCCATGTTTACTTTGCTCAGGTCCCATCCGCCTTCTTCCATGCTCTTTACGAACTCGTCTCCATAGCGAATTACACCTGATTCGATCATCTCGCGCAACAAGTCGTTTCCTTCACGGCTGCGCTCACCAACACCGGCGAACACAGACATACCGCTGTAAGCCTTGGCGATGTTGTTGATCAATTCCATGATCAATACGGTTTTACCTACACCGGCACCACCGAACAATCCAATTTTACCTCCCTTGGCATAAGGCTCCAACAAGTCGATAACCTTGATACCGGTGTACAAAGGCTCGGTGCTGGTGCTCAAATTTTCGAATGTAGGAGCAGGAGCGTGAATGGCACGACCATTTTCGCTGCTCAAAGCGGTCATACCGTCGATGGATTCACCGACCACGTTCAACAAACGGCCGCGAATGTTGTCACCCACGGGCATTTTGATTGGTGCTCCAGTATCGATAACGTCCAAACCGCGCTGCAAACCTTCTGTGGCATCCATGGCGATGGTACGAACGATGTTCTCACCCAAGTGCTGCTGAACCTCCAGAACCAGTTTCTGGCCGTTGGCGCGAACTACTTCCAAAGAGTTGTAAATGTTGGGCAGACGGGATCCTGATTCGTTGAAACTTACGTCAACTACAGGGCCGATAATTTGTGAAATTTTACCTTTATTGACCATTGCGTCTGAATTCGTGGCGCAAAGATAGGTCTCATCCAAGCGCCTCCCAAGTTTTTGCCTAACTTCGCAAACAAATTTTCATGGATCGCAATTCAGTCATTGGTTTTTCGCTCATTTTTCTCATCCTAATCGGATATTATTGGTATACAGCCCCTACGCCCGAGCAGCAAGCGGCACTCAAACGCCAACAAGACAGTTTGGCCTTGGTAGAAACGCAGCAAAAGAAGGCCCCCATAGAGGAGTTGGATTCCAATGTTGCAGCAGAATCAGAGGGAACTGCTGCCCTGGATTCGGGCATGCTCAAAGCCTTGGGTGGGTTTTCTAGCCAGTGGGCGGGCGATCAGAAAGGGGAAATCATCTCCTTTGAAAACCAAGAATTGAAGTTGGCTTTTGATCAACGCGGCGGTAGTTTGACCCAGGTGGTACTTAAAAATCACCGCAATGCCGACAGCGGGCAGGTGGTCTTGCTCCAAGCGGGAACGGCTCAACAAGAATGGATTTGGAATGCCCCCGGCTATGGCGAGGTGTCCAGCCGCGACTTTTTGTGGCAGGTCGCGCGCCAATCTGAAAAAGAAATCGTACTGCGTTTGAAAGGCGATCAAGGTGCCTACATGGATCAGGTGTATCGCTTTGATCCTGCGCAGCTTTATAAGGTGTCTTATCAATTGGTGTTGCACGACATGGATGCAGCGGTTCAACGCAACAATTCAGACTTGGAATTGGTCTGGAACAGCCGTCCCGTTCGTCAAGAGCGTGAATTGAAGTGGGAAAAGCAGAATACCACCGTGGTGTACCAGATCAAGGGCGAGCAGCCCGATAAGCTGGGCATGGGCAGCGAAGAAGAAGAGGTGTTCAAAAACCGCCTGCAGTGGGTGGCCTTCAAACAGCAATATTTCTCGTGCATCCTGGCCGCTAGCAATGGCTTTGCTACCGATTCCAAGGTTTCAGCCAGCGAACTTCCCGAGACCATGACGGGGGAGAGCGCTGAAGCGGGTGATCCGATTCGCCAATTGGGAGCTCGCTTGTTCGTTGAATACGATCGCGAAGCCGATAAAACGTTTGATTTCGCCTACTACTTTGGTCCCAATCACTACCGCACCTTGGATGCGCTTGATTTGGGGGTTGATCAAGGTCAGTTCCAGCACATCGTTCCCCTGGGTTGGGGCATCTTCGGATGGGTCAACCGTTACATTGTCATCCCGGTTTTCGATTTGCTCGACGACCGCATCGCCAACATGGGGGTTATCATTTTGCTCTTGACTTTCATCATCAAGTTGATTTTGCTACCGCTGGTGTACAAGAGCTATCTGAGTACGGCCAAGATGCGCATCTTGAAGCCTGAAATTGACATCATCAAAACCAAGTATTCAGACCTGCAGAAGCAGCAGGCTGAGAACATGGCCCTGTATCGAAAAGCGGGGGTCAGTCCCTTGAGCGGCTGCGTGCCCATGCTGTTTCAGTTGCCCATCCTCTTTGCTCTGTTCCAATTCTTTCCCAATGCCTTCGAGTTGCGCCAAAAGTCATTCTTGTGGGCGGCTGACTTGTCAACTTGGGATGGACCCTCGCTGGGTTTCCATATTCCTTTCTACGGGGATCACGTGAGTATTTTCACCTTGATGATGACGGCCTCTACCTTGCTGTATACGCATTTGAATAATCAGATTTCGGGCATAACGGGTCAAATGAAGTACATCGGCTACATGATGCCCATCATTTTCTTGGGAGTTTTGAACGATTACGCCGCTGGTTTGACTTGGTACTATTTTGTCTCGAACATCATCACCTTTAGCCAACAATTCATCATTCGCCGCATGGTTGATGACGACAAGTTGAAAGCTCAAATTGCCGAGAATAAAAAGAAGCCGGTCACCAAGAGCAAATTCCAGCAGCGCATGGAAGAGGCCATGAAGGCCAGCCAGCAGCGCAGCAAACGCTAAGGCCAATTCATTTCGCGAAGAATATCTGAGCCCTGCTGAATCAGCAGGGCTCTTTGTTGTTGGATCAACCCGTTGGGGCCTCGGGCATGAACATGGCTGGGGTGCTGCGGTACGGCAAACAAGGTTCGGTCAAAGGTCTCGGCATATTGCGCCGTGATGAGACTGCCCGAGGGATCTTGGCTTTCCACCAGCAATGCGAAATCAGCCAAACCAGCAATCAATCGATTTCTGCGTTTGAAGGCCCATGGATCGAAGGGAGCGGGCCCTATTTGTTCAGACACCAAAGCGTTATGAGGCATGGACAACAGTTCCTGGCTCAACGTTTCGTGGGTTCGCGGGTAAATGTGCCTTGGGTCTTGGGCCAATACCCCCCAGGTAGCCGCCTTCGATTGTATGGCAGCCCGATGCGCGGCGGCGTCAATGCCCAAAGCAAAGCCGCTGACCCAGGTGATGGAATGGGGGCTCAATTCCTGCACGATTTGCTGGGTAAAGGCCAGCCCCTCGGGGCTGGCTTGCCTACTCCCTACAATGGCGCCAATTCTTGGGCTGTTCCAGTCGATTTGGTGGCCTCGGTAAAAAAGAAGGGGAGGTGCAGAGGCTATATTCTTCAAGCGGTAGGGGTACAAGGGGTCCCAACAATCTACAATGCCGATGCCCAATTGAATGGCTTGTTCCAAGTCTTGCTGGGCTCGTTCCAGTTCCCGGCGCTGAATTCGCTCTGATGGGTCTTGGAATAAGGCGGCTCGGTACAATTCCAGCTCGCTTGAGAGGGAAGCCGGGGCTTTGGGAAAACAAGAAAGAAAGGTATGAATGCGAACAGGGGTGCTCGACTTTGATCGACTCAATGCCAGCAATGCCGGCCAGTAAGAGGGGAAGTTCATTCCCCTAAATTATCAATCGTTGAGTTTGAGCACGGCCATGAAGGCTGATTGAGGAATTTCGACGTTGCCGACTTGACGCATGCGTTTTTTACCGGCTTTTTGCTTTTCAAGCAGTTTGCGTTTACGGGTGATATCACCTCCGTAACACTTGGCAGTCACGTCTTTACGCAAAGCACTGAGGGTTTCTCGGGCGATGATTTTAGCTCCAATACCCGCTTGAATGGCAATTTCAAATTGCTGCCGGGGGATCAAGTCTCTGAGTTTTTTGCAAATCTTTTTGCCCAAATCGAAAGCGTTATCCCGGTGAATGACGGCAGACAAGGCATCGACTTGTTTTCCATTGAGCAAAATGTCCATTTTGACCAGTTTGCTCTCTTTGTAACCAATGGGGTGGTAATCGAAGCTCGCGTATCCACGGGAAATGGTTTTCAGACGGTCGTAAAAGTCAAAAACGATTTCTGCCAAGGGCATTTCAAAGTTGAGCTCTACGCGCTCAGCGGTCAAATAAACCTGGTTGGTCAGGGTGCCTCGTTTGTCCAAACAAAGGCTCATCACAGGTCCTACATAGTCGCTTTTGGTGATGATAGTCGCCTTGATGTAAGGTTCCTCGACATAATCGGTTTTATCAGGGTCAGGCAGGTCACTGGGGTTGTTTACGATCACCTTGTCACCCTTGGTCGTGTAAGCAAAGTAGCCCACGTTGGGAACCGTCGTGATGACAGTCATGTTGAACTCTCTCTCCAGGCGTTCTTGAATGATTTCCAAGTGCAACATGCCCAAGAACCCGCAGCGAAATCCAAATCCCAATGCCGCTGAACTTTCGGGTTCAAAAACCAAAGAGGCGTCGTTGAGCTGAAGCTTTTCCATGGCGTCGCGCAGTTCTTCGTATTCATCGGTGTCTACAGGGTAAATGCCCGCAAATACCATGGGTTTCACATCTTCGAAGCCTTTGATGGTGTCGGTTGTGGGTCGGGCCACTGCCGTCAGGGTGTCACCTACCTTGACTTCTTTGGCGTCTTTGATTCCCGAGATGATATAGCCTACGTCGCCGGCCGAAACTTCCGGGCGCGGAGAAAGGTCCAATTTCAATACTCCAATCTCGTCGGCGTGGTAGGTCATGCCCGTGTTCATGAATTTCACGTGCTCTCCCTTGCGCAGTTTGCCATTGAGAATGCGGTAGTATGCGATGATGCCACGAAACGGGTTGAAAACAGAATCGAATACCAAGGCTTTGAGGGGTTCTTCGGTATCCCCTTTGGGAGCGGGTATGCGTTCCACAATGGCGCGCAGAATGTCGTTCACGCCCATGCCCGTTTTGCCTGAAGCAGGAATGATGGAATCCCGGTCGCAACCAATCAGGTCGACAATCTCGTCTTTTACCTCTTCGGGCATGGCGCCGGGCAAGTCCATTTTGTTCAAAATGGGAATGATCTCCAAATCGTGTTCCAAGGCCATGAACAAGTTGGAAATGGTCTGGGCCTCGATACCCTGAGAGGCGTCTACAATCAGCAAAGCACCCTCGCAGGCGGCGATGCTTCGGCTTACTTCGTAACTAAAGTCGACGTGACCGGGGGTATCGATGAGGTTGAAAACGAATTTCTGGCCATCGAGCTCATAATTCATTTGAATGGCGTGGCTCTTGATGGTGATGCCCCGCTCGCGCTCCAAGTCCATGTCATCTAGAAGCTGGGCTTGCAATTCCCGCTGCGTCACCGTGCCGGTGTATTCCAACAAACGGTCGGCCAGGGTGCTTTTACCGTGGTCGATGTGGGCAATGATGCAGAAGTTACGAATGTGTTGCATGGACAAAATGGGTCGGCAAATATAACACCGATTTAGCCCCAAAGTTGCATCAAGCTTCTACTTGCAGACGGCGGTTTCGCTTGCGATTCTTGCGGCGAAAACGACCCACCACGCCAATGAGTTTGACAGTGTCCATCAAGACTTTTTTCAGGATGTTCCAACTGGCCCCTTTGCTGACTCCGTGTTCGCGGGGCAAATAGCGGGATTCGATTTCGATGATCTTGCGGCCCAGGTAGAACATTTTGGCGCTGATTTCGCTCTCCAACAGCGAGCTGCGTACTTCCAAATCCAAGCGCTCCAAATCTTGGCGGTAATAGATTTTAACCCAATTGACATCCTTCAGGTTCAACCCCAAACACAAGCGATTCAACTGCTTGTTGAACAGGGTTAGGATGTTTCGAAACAGCCCGTAGGTGGTGTTTTCAATGCGGTAAAAGGATACGAAATAGCCCGACTCCAATTGGGGGACCCATTTCAATTCGTTGTAATCAAATTGGCCGTCGCCCGGGGTGTAAACGACCCAGTCTTTTTGGGCAGAAGAATAAAATGTGTGCAGGGCTTCTCCAATGCCTTGGTTGGTTCCGTGTTCGATCAATCGAGCCTTGGGTATGCGGGGCAATAAAGCTTTGACCTCTTCTTGCGAACCATCGCTGCTGCCGTCATCGATGACCAGGATTTCGTAATCCCAGCCCAATGACTCCAAAACCTGCCAAGCCTTTTCCAAGGTGGGGCCAATGTTGCCCGCCTCGTTGAAGCATAAAATTCCCAAGGAAAAGGAGTTGCTGGTCATGGAAGCCTCAAAAATAGGGGCCAAGGGCCGAAGGCGTGTTATTTGTCGCTCGCTTCCTGCATCTTTGTGACGCAACATGGAAATTCTCAATCAAGAAACGGCTTACCATTGCTTGAAAAACGTCAAGATTGGAACCGGTACGCGCATCTTTCAATTTGTGAATGCTTACGAGTGTGAACTGGGTGATGACTGCAAGGTGGGCGCCTTTGTAGAAATTCAAAAAGGAGTTAAAATTGGCCATCGCTGTAAAATTTCGTCTCATTCTTTTTTATGCGAAGGAGTGGAACTGGGTGACGGGGTTTTCATTGGTCATAGCGTAACCTTCATCAACGATCGTCTGCCTCGTGCCACGGCTGGGGATGCTTTGCAAACCGAAGCCGATTGGATCTTGGAAACGACAAAAATTGAAAACGGAGCGAGCATTGGCAGCGGCTCGACCATACTTTGCGGCATAACGGTGGGAGAAGGAGCGATGGTAGGAGCAGGGTCTGTGGTGACGCGCTCTGTCGAGCCCTATACCTTGGTGGTTGGAAATCCTGCTCGAAAGCTGCGAGATTTACCCCGTCCTTAAGGCTGAATCTGGGCCAGTTTGTCGACGATGGCGTCGACTACCGGGCAAACGGTGCAATTGGTCACAGCCAAATTCAGTAAGTTGTGCATTTTGCGGTGCTGGGTATGGGGGAAATCCCGGCAGGCTTTGGGTCTGTCTTCGTAATGTTGGCAGCGGTTATCAGCTCCTAAAAAAGGGCAGGGGGTTTGCTTGAACGCGTACAGACCGTCGATGTCCAAGAACAAGTATTCTTGGGTAAAATCGCCCGGCTTCATGCGCAGCGCTTTGCTCAAACGTTCGATGTCCCGTTCGAACAGCATGGGAGATGTGGTTTTGCAGCAGTTGGCGCAATTCAGACAATCGTATTCAGAAAAGGCTGAATCGTGCAAGTCTGAAAAACGCTGATCCAAGTTTTTAGGAGCCTGTTGCTTGGTCTTTTTAGCCCAGGCTTGCCGCGCCTTTTTACGGCTTTTGGCTTTGGCTTTGAGTTCTGGGGGGCTTGAGAATTCCCACTGGTTTTCACCCGAGGTCATAGCGATTCAGCAGTTTTAAAAACACGGCAAAATCTTTGGGGTATTCAGCTTCGATGACCAAGGGGCTGCCGTCTAAATCGGTGAGTTCCAAACGACGGGCGTGCAAGGCAAATCGGTCAATTAAGGGACGATCTTCTCCAGAAAGTTTGCGTTTGATTCGACCCAGCATCGGGACCGGGGAACCGTAGAGTTGATCGCCGGCAATGCTAGCGTTTTGAGCCGCCAAGTGAACCCTGATCTGGTGCATTCGGCCTGTATGCGGGCGGCATTCCATCAAGGTGAAATGCTTGAAGGTCTGCAAAGAGTTGAATTCGGTAAGGGCTGGCTTCCCCCATTGTTTATCGATGCGAATCTTTTTGGGATTTTCCGTGTTGATCGGAAGGTTGACCTGAAACTCTTGGAAATCAATGCGCCCATTGACCAAAGCATGATAGACTTTCTTCACCTGTCTGTGCTCAAATTGCATGCTAAAATGCCGGTGTGCTTCGGTGTTCTTGGCCATCAGTAAAACACCTGAGGTTTCTCGGTCGATGCGGTGGCACAGAATGGCATCTCCCCAAACACGGCGTCCCCAATCTTGCACCGATTCTGCGGTGAAGATACCTCGCTCTGGCAAGGACGGAACATAAGGGGGTTTGTGAATGGCAACCCAGTTTTCGGTTTCGCGAACGATTTGAATGGGCTCAATGCGCATAAGCAATTACTGGCCCATTTGGCTCAGTCGAATTCGGGTGAGAACATTTTTAGTTTGCTGAGGGAAATCTCCTTCCATCATCCATGTGTAGTAAGAAGGTTCTTTCAACAACACTTCTTTTACGCGCTTGCCGCGGTGTTTGCCGAAGTTGAATTGAACTTCGCCGTCGCTGCCATAAACCAAACGACCGGCTAAGTCAGCCAAGTTGTTTTGGCCGCTGAATTTGTGCAAACCCTCTAGGCTTTGGGGCAAATCACCGTAGCGTTCCAATTGGGCTTTGAGTACTTCCCAAGTCGCCAGGGTGTCGGCTTCGGCACTGTGGGCATTCTCCAAATTTCCATCGCAATAAAATCGAAATGCCGCTGAGAGATTGCGGGGCTCTTTCAAGTGAAAAATGCGCTGGGCGTCAATGAAGTGGCGCTTTTCGACTTCCAGTTCAATGCCCGCGCGGTAAAATTCTTCTACGAGCATGGGAAAATCGAATTTATTGGAGTTGAAACCGCCGAAATCGCAGTGGGCCAAATATTGATTCAATTCAGCCGCCATATCCTTGAAAAATGGCATGTCGGCGACATCGGCATCGCTGATTCCATGCACGGCAGTGGCAGCAGCGGGAATGGGAATGCCTGGATTGAAACGAAGGGTGCGCAGCTCCTCCAAGCCGTCTGGGAATACCTTGAGCAGGCACATTTCTACAATGCGATCATGGGTGGTGTTGATACCAGTGGTTTCAAGGTCGAAAATGACCAGCGGTCGGGTGAGTTGTAATTTCATGCTTCGTCTTCTGGGCCGAGCAAATCGGGCCTCAATTGTGCCGTGCGTGCAATGGATTGCTCCAAGCGCCACTCGGCTATTTTTTTATGATGCCCCGAAGTTAGGACCTCGGGCACTTTCATGCCTTGGAATTCTTCTGGACGGGTATACAAAGGAGGGGCTAGCAAGCCATCTTGGAAAGAGTCGCTCAAGGCACTTTCTTCGTTTCCAAGCACGCCAGGTAGCAGGCGAACCACGGCATCGACAATGGCAGCGGCTGCGATTTCGCCTCCGCTCATCACAAAGTCGCCCATCGATATTTCCATGCTGATGTAGCGGTCTCTGATGCGTTGATCGATTCCCTTGTAGTGACCGCAGAGCAAAATCAGGTTGCCCGAGAGACTCAAGCGATTGGCAAGGCCTTGGTTGAACACTTGGCCATCGGGGCTCATGTAGATGACTTCTGCGTATTGGCGCTCAGATCGGAGTTTGTCAATCAGCTGGGCAATGGGCTCAGCCATCAACACCATGCCTGCGCCCCCACCAAACGGATAATCGTCGATTTGGCGGTATGGGCCAAAGCCATAATCGCGCAGGTTGTGCACCACGATTTCGGCCAGGCCTTTGTCCATAGCTCGTTTGGGAATGCTGTGCCCCAAAGGGCTCGCCAGCAATTCAGGTACGGCCGATATAATGTCAATGCGCAGACTCATTCTTGGGCGTCGTTTTCGCTTTCAATCTCGTCGATGTTCAACAAGCCTTCGGGCAAATCCAGGCTCAATTCTTTTTTCTTCGGGTCATATCCCAACACCCATTCTTCTACCCAGGGAATCAGGACGGATGTACCAGGTCCCTGAATGTTGAGCATGGGACCACCTGGGTATTGATCAACAGATGCAATGCTGCCAATGCGTTGAGACTGGGCATCGAGAACCCAAAGGCCCACCAATTCGGAGCTCGATTTTTGACGGGATTTGAATTGACTTCGGTCTAGACCTATGCGGCGGCCCAGGCACCAATTGGCTTTTTCTTCTGAGTCGATCAAGCGTAGTTCTACGATAGGCTGATGCCCATAAACGTCTTCCATGAGAAAGGGAACCCCTTTTTCGTTGTCAACAACGAACAGGAAGTTCCCTTTTTTGAGCAGAGGCAAGGCCTCTGCTTGGTCAATATCCAATACCAATGCTCCTTTGAACCCGTGTTTTCGGCTTATTCGGCCAATGAGACTGAGCTCTGGAGGAGTTGGCATAATGCTTTATTCGGCAGCAGCTTCGCCTTCTTCAGCGGCAGGAGCCTCTTCAGCGGCAGGAGCCTCTTCAGCGGCAGGAGCCTCTTCGGCGGCAGGAGCCTCTTCAGCGGCAGGAGCCTCTTCGGTTTCTGCACTTGCTTCAGCGCTTTCTTCGTTGCCGTTTTCTTCAGCAGCAGCTTCGATGCCTTCAGCTTCAGCAATAGCAGCGGCAGCTTTTGCCAATACTTTGGCGGCAATAGCATCCTTCTTAGAAGTTTCAGCCTTCATGGCATCAGCTTTTGCTTTGTTAGCAGCGTCGCTCAAACCAGCCTTCTTTTTCTCAATGCGAGCAGCTTTTTCTTCTACCCACGCTGCGAAGCGCTTGTCAGCTTCCTCCTGGGTGATAGCGCCTTTGTTTACGCCCACCTGAAGGTGTTTCTTGTAATTGATTCCTTTGTACGACAGAATCGCGTTAGCGGTGTCGGTAGCTTGTGCGCCAACCATCACCCAATGAAGGGCGCGGTCCATGCTGATGTCAATGGTTGCTGGGTTTGTGTTAGGGTTGTAAGTTCCCAGTTTTTCAATGAATCGGCCATTTCTCGGAGCACGCTGATCTGCCACCACAATGTGATAGAAAGCGCGTTGCTTTCTACCGTGTCTTTGCAATCTAATTTTAGTAGCCATAATATTTTTTTCTAGCCCGTTTCTCCAAAACGGGAGCGCAAAGGTAGTGTAAATTCTTAAAGGATACGCATTTTGGCGAATTTGAGCACCAAAGTTTTAGCTCCTTCATTTTCAAAAACTACCACGGCTTTGGCTTGTGCTCCCGAACCTTCCATGCTCTCGACGGTACCAAAGCCAAATCGTTGGTGCTGAACTTTTTGCCCAATAGTGAGTTGGCTAAGGTCATCGGGTACGAAATTGGGGTCGGCAGCGGGCAAGGGAGCTTGCCTCATGGGTTTTTTAAACAGGGTGCTGGTTTTGCTGGTTCCTTCGCTGCGTCCAGGTAGATCGTTCAGCGGCGATTTTTTCTTGACACTGGCCAAGCTCATGTCCAAATACTGAGCGTCAATTTCTTGAATGAATCGACTGGGTTCGCAGCTCAAAAGGCTTCCGAATTTGAATCGGGTAACGGCAAAGCTCAAGGCCAGTTTCTGTTCGGCCCGGGTAATGGCCACGTAGAACAATCGACGTTCTTCTTCCAAGTCAGATCGGCTGCTTAAGGCCATTTGGGAAGGGAAGAGGTTCTCTTCCATTCCGACAATGCAGACGACAGGAAATTCGAGGCCTTTGGAGGCGTGAACTGTCATGAGGCTTATGCAGTCGCGATCGGGGTCTTTGTCTTTCGCATCATCGGTGTATAAGGCCACCTCTTCCAAAAATACAGGCAGGGTTTTCTCGCTGTCAGATTCGTCGTCTTCGGTGAATTCCTGAATGCCGTTGAGCAGTTCCATGATGTTCTCATAACGGGAGACGCCTTCGATGGACTTGTCTTCATACAAGGTTTTCAGCAGGCCACACTGCTTGGCGACATGCATGGCCAAGTCATAGGCATTGTGGGTGTTTAGCATGGTGCGAAAACTCTCCATCATGATGCCAAACTGTTCAACCTTGCCGGCAGAAGCTCCTATTTCGGGGAAATGGCGGGCTGAGCGAATGACCTCCCACAGAGCCAATCCTTCTTGGGCGGCTAATACGGTGACTCGCTGAACGGTGGTGTCTCCAATGCCCCGGGCCGGGTAATTGATGATGCGCTTGAGAGCCTCTTCGTCGTTGGGATTGGCGACAAAGCGCAGATATGCGAGCATGTCCTTGATTTCCTTGCGCTGGTAAAAGCCAGTTCCGCCATAGATGCGGTAATCCAATCCTTGGCGCCTCAGTGCTTCTTCAAAAGCGCGGCTCTGGCTATTGGTGCGATATAAGATCGCAAAGCCCTTATTGGGCAGATGCAGGGCTGTCTTTTGTTCGAAAATGTATTCGGCAATGCGGCGGCCTTCGTCGCCCTCAGTTGCATTTCGAAAAACTTGAATTTTGGCCCCCTCCTCGTTCGCGGTCCAAACCGATTTCTTGAGCTGTTTTTCGTTGTTTTTAATCACCGAAGCGGCTGCATTGACAATGTTCTGGGTGCTTCGGTAATTCTGCTCCAACTTGTAGGTGGCCACTTCAGGGTAATCGCGTTCGAAGTTCAATATGTTCTGAATGTTGGCCCCTCGAAAGGCGTAAATCGATTGAGCGTCATCGCCGACCACACAGATGTTCTGATGCACTGCGGCTAATTTCTTGGTGATCATGTACTGCACGTGGTTTGTGTCTTGATACTCGTCGACCATGATGTAGCGAAAGCGGTGTTGCCAACGGTTCAATACATCGAGGTGTTCCTTGAAAAGGCGATGCGTATTGACCAAAATATCGTCAAAATCCATGGCTCCGGCCTTGAAGCAACGCTCAGAATAAGCCTTGAAAATTTCACCGAACTGCGGCCGGCCTGCATTTCGATCTTCTTGGGTCAATTCTTCGCTGTTGAGGTAGTGTTTGTAGTCAAACAGGTTGTTCTTGGCGCTGGAAATGCGCGACAAAACCAAGTTGGGCTTGTACTGCTTTTCGTCGATGTTCATCTCCTTGAGAATGGCCTTGATCAAGCTCTTGGAGTCGTCTGAATCGTAAATGGTAAAGTTGCTAGGGTAGCCCAATCGGTCGGCTTCTTGGCGCAAAATGCGCGCGAAAACCGAGTGAAAAGTTCCCATCCATAGGTTGCGCGCTTGGGACCCGACAACATTCTCGATGCGTTCCCGCATTTCCCGAGCCGCTTTGTTGGTAAAGGTCAAAGACAGGATTTGAAAGGGGTCGGCTCCCTGGTGCATCAAATAGGCAATGCGGTAGGTGAGCACCCGGGTTTTTCCAGATCCCGCACCCGCAATGATCATCACGGGCCCTTCGCTCTTCATCACCGCTTGTTGTTGGGGTTTGTTGAGTTTGTCCAGGAATGGAGGAATTTCTTCTGAGGAAGAGGGTGCGTCAGGCCAATTCATGACCCACGAAAATACGGCCCTTGATGGCCGCACTTTTCACATTTTGTGAACCCTTTTTGCCCCTGGTGACAGAATGCAGCTCATGCCTTATTTTTGACGGGATGAGTGCAGATCAAACCTGGGTTCAGCCCGTGCTATGGGCTTCGACGGCTGTGTTTTTTTTGGCCGGGAGTTTGGTTAGCATTTTGTGGATTCGGCGTGAGCGGAGAATTCGCTTGGGCTTGGGTAAAATCATCGATGCTGAAAAAACCGATGACTCCTCGCCGGCCTCTTACCGAGCGGCCAAAGATGTAGAAGAGGCTCTTCGTAACCTGTTTGAGTCGCGCAGCGCCGAGTTGGCCCGCATGAAAATGATGGAGAATTACCGACGCGATTACGTGGGTAACGTGTCCCACGAGCTCAAGACGCCGCTTTTTTCAATTCAGGGCTATTTGGAAACCGTACTGGATGACCCCGAGCTGGATGCCGAAACCCGTCAACTTTTTTTGACCAAAGCCCTGAAAAACGTGAATCGCTTGGGGCAAATCATTCGCGACCTGGATGCCATAACCAAATTTGAAAGCGGGGTACTGAAGCCTGAAATTCAAGATTTTGATGCCTTGGTTTTGGTCCATGATGTGGTTGAGAGTTTGGAACTACAGGCACAGGCCAAGTCGGTAAATTTGGTCGTGAACGCCCCCGAACCCTCGTATTGGGTCCAAGCTGACCCCTCCTTGATTCGCCAAGTGGTCACCAATTTGGCCATCAATTCCATCAAGTATAGCAAGCCCGAAGGGCAAACCAAAATCAAGCTCAGTTCAACCGGTAGCCGGGTCATTGTGGAGGTGGCTGATAACGGAATTGGCATCAAGTCCGAGCACCAAAGCCGCATTTTCGAACGCTTTTACCGGGTCAACAGCGACCGCTCTCGCGATACAGGCGGGTCAGGGTTGGGCCTGAGCATTTGCAAGCACATTGTGGAAGCCCACGGCGAGCAAATTCAGGTGATCAGCACCGAGGGAGCTGGCTCTACGTTTAGCTTCGGTTTGAAGGCAAAGGGGAAGCCCAATTAGGGATTCAACAAAGCTCGGGTGCAAAGGCAATTTTCGATCCAATGATAATGCAGTTCGGCAGGGCTGTTATCCAGACGCACATGCGCCCTGATGCTGCCTTCTGATTCGGGGTGGAACGGCTCCAATCGCAGGTGCTTTCTGAAGTCTACGGCTCCCAGGCCATAGGCCTTGAACAGGGCTTCTTTGGCGGTCCAAATACCAAGCAGCCCGTGCAGCTTGTTCTCGGGTGTGAACAGGGCCCGCTCTTCGGGTAGGCTGAATTTCTCAGCAATGCGGTCCAATTGAGCCCGTGGAGCTTCGATATCGATTCCGACTCGCTTGTTTGGGTGAAAGGCGGCGGCCGCCCAGTCTGCGGTATGCGAAAGAGAGAGGAATCCTGAAGCCAAACGGGGAGCTCCCTCTTCGCTCCAAGTAAGACCCTGTAAGGGAGTGAGTTCGGCCACTGCCAGACGGGCAGCACAACTTTGCTGCAAGGCAGCTCCCTTTTTTTTCAGCAGAGCAGGTTCGGCCTCAACGCCATGGCTGAGGTACATTTGCCACAGGGTTTCTTCGGTTTCCTGAATGCGCCAAACCGCCCAAAGGGTTCCGTTGTTATCTTGCCCCTTGAATGCTATGCCCATGCCAGCAAAGATATCGCTAATTCATACGATCAGCGGGTTCAAAGGACCGGTCTATGCCTTGGCAGGGTTTTATGCCGGTGGGGCAGACGGTTACCTCGTGCGCTGGGACGCCGAAACCGGCACGGGCCTGGCTTGTGCCCAATTTCCATCGGCGATTTTTGCCCTGCACGAGCAAGGGGACCAGGTCTGGATAGGAACCTTCTCGGGCCAATTGTATCGTTATCGTCCTGGATCAGGGGTCGAAGAGATGCTGCGCTGCGGCTCGGCCATTTATGCCATTCAATCGACGGGTCAGTCCTTGTGGGTGGGCTGTAAATCGGGTCATTTGTGGACCTGGGACGGAGAGAATACATGGCAGAGTCAAGCCGTATTGCCGGGGGCCTTGCGTCACTTGAACGTTCATCGAGGCGAAATGTGGTACGGCGGATCAGGTGGTTCCTGGGGCCCACTGGAGGGCTCACAATGCCCGGTGGTTCATCAAGGAACAATCAGCGGTTTGGCCATGGCTCCTGATAGGGTTGTGAGTTCAGGAATGGATGCCAAGCTTTGTCTATGGAATCCAAGTGCTGACATGGGTTGGGTCTGTCAGCAAGAGATACCCGCCCATCTCCAAGGCATACATGCCTTGGCTTTGCAGCCCCTTCAATCGGTTTTGCTCACCGGCAGCTTGGATAAATCCATCAAAGTTTGGGATTTCGCTACCTTGACTCTGCTCAAGGTGATGGATCCCAGCAAGGGTGAAATGGCGCACACCCGCAGTGTAAATGCCCTGCAATGGCTCGATGATGAACGGTTTGTTTCGGTAAGCGACGATGCGACCCTCAAGCTGTGGCGCTGGGCCTAAAAGGATACGAGGCTGATATGATTTTTATCAGCATTCGCGGTCTGCTTTTCCGCTTACCTTTGAAATAGCATATGAAGAAAGCTATTCTTTCCCTGTTGAGCTTGGCGGCCGCTGCGGCTGCTTCGGCTCAAAGCGACTCCAGTTTCCTGAGTCCCACTTTGCAAGCATCGATCAATCACCATGCTTCCCGATATGTCTTTGCTCCTTCTGCCTATCCTGTTCCGATGGGTGGATTTTATTACCAGACCTATGATTTTGCCACCCACGATGTACAAGTCGGGCTAACCGAGAACTTTTCGTTGGGAATGGGTTATGCATTGCCCTTATTCGCCTACATCACTCCCAAATGGAGCACCGAAGTCAGCGAAAAGGTTCGTTTTGCCCTGGGTGACTTAGGGGCAACCAGTATGTTTTTGCCCCAGGAAAACGCCATACGCATGAACATTGCCTACGGTACGTTCACCGTAGGAACGCCTCAAAGCAATGCGAGTCTGGGAATTGGTTATTTCAGCAACAATTGGAGCGACAACAGTTCATTCATCGTCAACGGTGGGGGCATGGAGCGGGTAACCGATAACATTTATCTGGTCGGTGAATTGTGGTACAATCAGTCTCCCTTGACGTTGAAAACCACGCAGTCGACTTGGGTGCTCGATGCCAATGGGCAGCCCATCGTGAACAATGGCTATTACGAAGTGACCTACAAAGATTTGAGTTTGGAAACCAAACAGCGATTGTTGTTCGGCAGTTTGCAATTTCGCATCATAGGGACTCAAGAAAATACCCGCAGTTGGTCGTTTGGTTTGGCCGGCCTTTCCTTGAGCAGAGATCAGAAAACATTCAAAAATCAATCGGAATGGGGCAGTGAATACGAATCCTCGATCGGGGCCATCAACACCTTTCTCTTTCTTCCCAGCATAACCTACATCAAGAAGTTCGGCGACCTTTCTGGATTTAATTAAGGGTGTATATTTGCCTTCATGATCCTGTCTGACAAGCGCATCCTGGAAGAAATCGAGAAAAAGACTATCGTCATTGAGCCTTATGACCGTGCTGCTCTAGGTAGCAATAGCTATGATGTGCACTTGGGTCCTCATTTGGCGCTGTACAAAGACGAAGTATTGGATGCCAAGGCACACAACACCATTGAGCACTTTGAAATTCCCGACGAAGGCTATGTGCTTCAACCCGATCAATTTTACCTTGGGGTAACCTTGGAATACACCGAAACCCATGCCCATGTTCCTTTTTTGGAAGGCAAGAGTTCAACCGGGCGCTTGGGGATTGATATTCACGCCACCGCTGGCAAAGGAGACGTGGGTTTCTGCGGCAACTGGACCTTGGAAATATCGGTTAAAAAGCCCGTTCGTGTCTACAAGGGCATGCCCATTGGGCAACTGATTTACTTCCCTGTGGAAGGTGAAATTTTGGTTCCCTACAACTCCAAAAAGAATGCGAAATACAGCGGTCAACCCAACCGTCCTGTGGAAAGCATGATGTGGAAGAACTCCTTCTAAAATAGGGGTGTCAAACGCCTCGAAAGGCCTATTTTTGCGGCAGTATGAGCGACGCCGCCCTCTTTGATAAAATCATTTCCCATTGCAAGGAATACGGTTTTGTGTTCCCTTCTTCTGACATCTACGGTGGTTTGGCTGCTGTGTATGATTACGGTCAAAACGGAGCCCCCTTGCGCAACAATCTGCGCCAATACTGGTGGCAGAGCATGACCCAGTTGCATGCCAATATCGTGGGCATTGATGCGGCCATTTTCATGCATCCGAAGACCTGGAAAGCCTCCGGACACGTCGATGGTTTCAATGACCCTATGATCGACAACAAGGACTCGAAAAAGCGCTACCGCGCCGATGTGTTGATCGAAGACCACCAAGAGAAGATTCGCCAAAAAATCGAGAAGGAAGTAGAAAAAGCCGCCAAGCGATTTGGCGATACTTTCGATGCTGCCATGTACCGCAGCACCAATCCTCGCGTCATGGGCTACCAAGAGCAAATCGATCGCTGCGACGCCGTTCTAAAAGAGGGTTTGGAGACAGGGCAATTGCACCTGATCAAGGAATTGATTGAATCTGAAGGCATCGTTTGTCCCATTTCGGGTTCCAAAAATTGGACCGATGTGCGCCAGTTCAATTTGATGTACTCCACCCAAATGAGTGCGGTTGAAAGTGGCGAAGACCAGCTGTTTTTAAGGCCCGAAACCGCCCAGGGTATTTTTGTGAATTTCTTAAATGTGCAAAAGACAGGCCGCATGAAGTTGCCCTTCGGTATCGCCCAAACGGGAAAGGCCTTTCGCAATGAAATTGTAGCCCGGCAATTCATCATGCGCATGAAAGAGTTTGAGCAAATGGAGATGCAGTTCTTTTGCCAGCCCGGCACGGAAATAGAATGGTACGAATACTGGAAAGAAATGCGCATGAAATGGCACCAGGCCATGGGGATTCCCGCCGCTTCGTATCGCTACCACAATCACGTAAAATTGGCTCACTACGCCAATGCCGCCGTTGATATTGAATTTGATTTTCCTTTTGGCTTCAAAGAGGTAGAAGGCATTCACAGCCGTACGGATTTCGATTTGGGCCGTCACGAGGAGTTTAGCGGTAAAAAGTTGCGCTATTTCGACCCCGAGCGAAACGAGAGCTATATCCCCTATGTGGTGGAAACCAGCATCGGCCTGGATCGATTGTTCCTGTTGACCCTGTGCCACGCTTACTGCGAAGAGGAATTGGAGGGCGATACCCGCGTTGTCCTGAAATTGCACCCAGCCCTGGCGCCGGTCAAAGCGGCCATTTTGCCCTTGGTGAAAAAAGATGGATTGCCCGAGTTGGCCGAAGAAATTTATCAGCAACTGCGCTTGGATTTCCCTTGTTACATCGAAGACAAAGACAGCATTGGCAAGCGCTATCGCCGAATGGATGCCATTGGAACTCCCTTCTGCATTACCGTAGACCACGATAGCTTGCAAGACCGTACGGTCACCTTGCGCCATCGCGACAGCATGAAGCAAGAACGCATTTCGATCGATGAGTTGCCTGCCATTTTGAGCCGCGAAACAGCCATGTCTAGCTTATTGAAAAAACTGATTGCATGAAAACCATAGAAACCATCGATCTCGCAGGAGAGAAGGTCATGTTGCGCGTTGATTTCAACGTGCCTTTGAATGCTGAATTCGCCATCACCGATGACTCGCGCATGCGAGCCGCTCTGCCCACCTTGAATAAAATCCTCCACGATGGGGCCTCTGTCATCATCATGAGCCATTTGGGCCGTCCCAAAAATGGACCTGAGGATCACTTTTCTTTGATACACATTCGCCAGCACTTGGCAGATTTATTGGGCCGCGAAGTTGATTTTGCCAGCGATTGCATAGGCGAAGAAGCCGCTTCAAAAGCAGCCGCGCTCAAGCCGGGTCAAGTCTTGCTGTTGGAGAATTTGCGTTTTTACAAGGAAGAAGAAAAAGGCGATGAAGCCTTCAGTGTTCGCCTGGCTTCTATGGGAACTTTTTACGTCAATGACGCCTTTGGTACGGCTCACCGAGCCCATGCATCAACGGCCATCATGGCGGCTCATTTCTCGGGTAAGAAAGGCTTTGGTCTGTTGATGGCCAAGGAAGTGGCCAACGCCGAGAAAGTCATGTCGAATCCGGCTCGCCCCTTGACTGCCATTGTGGGCGGAGCCAAAGTGAGCGATAAAATTCTCATCGTTGAAAACCTCATGAAGGTGGCCGATCACATCTTGATTGGCGGGGGAATGGCTTACACATTTTTCAAAGCGCAGGGAGGGGAGATTGGAAATTCTCTTTGCGAAGATGATCGCCTGGAAACTTGCCGCGATATTCTGAATCGCGCGGCTGAGCAAGGGGTTCAGATTCACTTGCCTGTTGACAGCGTATTGGCCGATCGATTCGCTTCTGACGCTCAAACCCAGGTGGCTCAATCGGGTCAAATCCCCAGCGGATGGATGGGTCTTGATATAGGATCTCAAGCGCAAACTGATTTTTCAACCGTATTGAAAAACAGCAAAACCATTTTGTGGAACGGCCCCATGGGCGTGTTCGAAATGGATGCATTTGCCGCCGGCACCAAGGCGGTGGCCGAGGCGGTAGCCGAGGCCACTCAAAACGGGGCATTCAGCTTGATCGGCGGGGGAGATAGCGCAGCGGCTGTTTATCAATTTGGTTTCGAATCGCAGGTGAGTTATGTCAGCACCGGCGGGGGTGCCTTGCTTGAGTTTTTCGAGGGAAAAACCTTGCCTGGAATCGCGGCTGTGTTGGTAGACTAAAGTCCCAGCAATTGCCTTTGTTGGTTGCTCAGGCAGCCACACTGGCGAAAATAGGCGTACATGGTGCTGCGCAGCGCATGAGCGTCCAATTCGGCTTTGTGGTTGACTAAAAATTGAGCATCTGTGTTCAATTGACCCTTCATGTCTAAGAAATCAGGGGTGGAGCAGGCGAAGCTGAACCGCAAGAATCGAATTTCTGTGTTGTTGGGGTCCTGAGTGACGGCTTTGCCAAAGTAGGCCCAAGCCGATTGGGCTTTGCTGTATTTGGTAGCGGGCCAGTAACTGTCTCGGGCCTCGAAGCCGAGCGAAGTAGCATAATAGGCTTTTCCCAAGGAGCTGCTGATTTGGCTTTGGGCAAGCCGAGCCAAAGTGCTGTTGTGGGTGGGGTTGCTCAAGGTTTCCAGGTAAGATTGGCGCAAGGCTTGTTGGTTGGAAGCCATTGCCCCAAGACCCAACCCCAGAATGCACACCCATAGCCATGCCCATCGCATAGATATGGAACATTCGAAGGGCTGAAAAGTTTAGAGCCAGCGGCGGCGCTTGAAAAAGAGCAAGGTGCATCCTGAACTCAAGATCATCAAGCCAACGGCAAACCAGAAGCCCCATTTCCATTGGAATTCAGGCGTGTGAGCGAAGTTCATGCCATAAACCGAGGCTATCAAGGTGGGAGGCATGAAAATCACCGAGGCCACGGTGAAGATTTTGATGATTTTGTTTTGCTCGATATTCACAAGACCCATGAACGTGGTCTGCATGTTTTCCAATCGCTGAAAGCTGAAATTGGTATGTTCAATCAGCGAGTGAATGTCCTTGATTACAATGCGCAAACGTTCGTAATCATCGCCTTGGAATTCCCGTGATTTGAGAATGCTGCTCAATACACGCTGCTTGTCTACCGCATTTTGACGCAGTTCCAAGGTCAATTCGAGAAGGCGATTGATTTCCAGAATGATTTCTTCATCTGGGGTCTTTTCGAAGGCAATTTCTTTGCTCAGGCTGCTGATTTGGCGTGCCAAGTTCTCTTGCAAATCAGCATCAGTATCAACAGCCGTTTCCAACAAGGTGGCCAAAATTTGCTTGCCGCTGTGAAGGGTTTTGCCAGAGGCTTTGATTTTGCGCACGCATTCAGCAAATGCGATGATGTTCGCATCGCGGTAAGTGAAGAGGACATCGTCTTGCAGAATGATGGAAACGGGATTCAGGATGTACTGATTCCCTTCTTTGTTCAGCTGCAAGAAGTTGTTGTTGGCAATGATTTCGTCGTCGGTTTCGAAATAGCGCGATGAACTTTCAATCTCCAACTGCTCTTGACGGCTTTGGAATTTGAATTCAAAATGGGATTCTACTTCCTTGATTTCGTCTGAAGTGGGATTCTGAAGGTCAATCCAAATCAATCCCTCTAAGGTCTCGAGTTGAGACAGTGTCTGTACTTTTTGTACAGCATTGTTTCGCTGGTAATAGACGCGCAGCATAGGGTATTTCGACTTCGAGGTTCGCTATCCATGGGAGTGGGAACGGGCGCAAAATTAGGGGTGAAAAACGGCCGAGCCAAGTTTTGACAGCCTTATAAGCGTCCAAAAATGCTTTTTAGCTTGAGCTCGATAACGCCGAACAATGCTTCGCGGAAGATTTTCGTACTCATTTTCGAGGTTCCGGCTGTTCGGTCTGTGAAAATGATGGGATGCTCAGCAATGCGGTAACCCTTTTTGGCTGAGCGAAATTTCATTTCAATTTGAAAGGCGTAACCGCGAAACTTGATACCGTCAATGCCGATGGTTTCCAATACTTGGCGCTGGTAACAGACAAAACCGGCGGTGGTGTCGGCCACATCTAAGCCGGTGATGAACTGTACGTATTTGGAGGCGTAGTAGCTCATCAAGACACGTCCCATGGGCCAATTGACCACGTTAACAACCCCGCCTACGTAGCGCGATCCGACGCATAGGTCTGATGCATTGGGTCCCTCACAGTGTTCAATGAGTTTGGGCAGTTGGTCAACCGGGTGCGAAAAGTCGCAATCCATTTCGCAAATGTGGCTGTAGGAGCGATTCAATGCCCAGTGAAAGCCAGCGATGTAGGCTGTTCCTAAGCCATTTTTCTCTGTTCTTTCCAGCAAATGCAGTCGCTCAGCATACTGAGTCTGTAGGGCTTTTACCGCTGCGCCCGTACCATCGGGAGAACCATCGTCTACGATGAGCAAATCGATGCCTTTTTCCAAGCCCATGACGCGGTGCACCATCGATTCGATGTTTTCGATTTCGTTGTAGGTGGGAATGATGACCAAATAGGGGCTCATGGGCGAAAGGCGAATTTACGTTATTTTGCAGCAAATCTATGCGCCAGAAAGCCCTGTTCCTCGACCGCGACGGTGTCATCAACCACGATCCCGGTGATTACACCAAAAGCCTCGACGAATTTCATCTGCTACCAGGAGCTTTGGAGACCATGAAGGCCTGGTACGATCGTGGGTATAAATTGGTGGTCATTACCAATCAGGCGGGCCTCGATAAAGGCCTGTATACCCAAGATGACGTAGAGCAAATTCACCAGTTTTTACAAGGGCGCTGCGTGGCCATGGGGTTTCGCATCGAAGAATGCTTGTACTGCCCACACCACGAGGGTCGCTCGGGTCGCTGCCTGTGCCGCAAACCCGGATCCCTTTTGATTGAAAGGGCCCTGCATCGATACGGGCTGGATCCGGCTCAGAGCCTGATGATGGGCGATAAGCCCCGCGATGTAGAAGCGGCTGAAAAAGCCGGCATACAAGGTCTTTTGATTCCAGTCAACGAAGGCCCTTTGAGGCCAGAAATGCTGGGCTTATAAGCCTAGGGCTTGATCCACAGGCTCCCACAGCTCGATTTGGTTTCCATCGGGATCTAAGATCCAAGCAAAAGAACCAAACTCATGGGTTTCGACTGGCTTGAGAGTTTCAATGCCTTGTTTCTTTAGCTTTTCGAGCAGCAGAGCCAAATGGTCTACACGATAATTGACCATGTAGCTTTGGCCTTCGACCAGAAAATAACGGTCGTCTTTGTCCATGATGTTCCAACAAGTCGCTCCTGCTTGATCGGGGTCATCGTGTTGTTTCCAAGGGAAAACCACTCCGTATGGACCGATGTCCAATCCGAGCGATTGGCTATACCAGTCATTCATGCGATCCACTTGTGAACTGCGCAAGAATATTCCCCCTATGCCGGTGATATGGCCGGGACTTTTGCTGCTGTTTTGTTGAATCATATCAATGAGCGCCAGCGGCTCCCGCAATGCGTTTGATTTCCTCTTCGAGGTTTTCTTCGGCACCGGGGACATAGCCTTGGTGCTTGTATTGCAGTTGACCCTCGCTGTCGTAAATGAAGGTAAATGGAGGGTTGGTGCCACCCATGGCGCGAAACAAATCTTGGTTTTGGTCCAAAACCACCGTGTAAGTCCAGCCACGGCTGTTGACAAAGGGGCCTACTTTGGTGCTGTTGCGCGCGTCGTCTACGCTTACCGCAATCAATTCAACCCCGTAATTGTCTTGCCATTCTTCGTATTTGTTGTCGTCAATGGCCTGCAATTCTTTGATGCAGGGACCGCACCACGTTGCCCAAAAAGAAACCACCGTGATTTGGCCTTTTTTGACCAATGAATCGAATGCTACGGTATTGCGGTTCAGGTCTACTACATCAATAGAAGGGGCTTTCTGAGCGAGGACTTCGGTGAACAAGGCGCCCAAAACAAGCAGGAACAAGGTGAATTTTTTCATGAGTTGGAGTCGAATTTGGATTCGGTTTGTCAAAGGTCATGCCAAAATCCATTACGCACAAACCCGTTTGGGGTTATTTTTGCTCAATGCAAAAGCCTTCACTGCCTTCTGGAACCCGGGATTTTGGCCCTGTCGTATTGAAACGACGCAAGGCCATCATGCAGGTATTGGAGCGGGTATTCGTCTCTCACGGGTTTGATCCCTTGGAGACCCCTGCTTTGGAAAACCTGAAAACCCTGCAAGGGAAATACGGCGACGAGGGCGACCAGCTCTTGTTTCGCATTTTGAATTCGGGCGATTACCTGAGCAAGGCTCCTGAAGCTGATCGCCACGATTCGAAAGCTTTGTCCCCTTGGATCGCCGATCGGGGTTTGCGCTATGATTTGACCGTGCCCTTGGCTCGGTTTGTGGTGATGAACCGCGGTCAATTGCCCATGCCCTTCAAGCGTTATCAAATGCAACCGGTGTGGCGGGCTGATCGACCTCAAAAAGGCCGTTACAGGGAGTTTTGGCAATGCGACATCGACGTAGTAGGGGCCGATTCTGTTCTCTGCGAGGCTGAGTTGGTAGAAATGTATTTGAAGGCATTTCAGCAGCTCGGATTGGGCGTGGAAATTCGCATCAATCACCGCGGGCTTCTGGATTCGCTCATGCCCAGCCTGGGTTCAGCTAGCGCTTGGTCAGAGTTTATGGTGGCCATGGACAAAGCCGATAAAATTGGCCAAGAAGGGGTCAGTCAAGAACTGCGAAACCGCCATCTGGAGCATGCCGTGCGGGTTTGGGAAGGCCTCTGCGCAGCTCAGCAAGAGGGTGATTTTGAATCCAAATTGAAGGCATTCGAAGCCCTTGCATTTTTCAAAAATGAAGATGCCAATGCCCAGTCGATATTGCAGGCTGAAGAAGCATTGAAAAAGGCAGCAGATGAATTGCGCTTGCTTCGCAGTTTGTTGCCCGCCCAAGCCTCTGTGGTGCTCGATTTGACCTTGGCGCGTGGATTGAGTTATTACACAGGAGCTGTGTTTGAAGTAAGTCCCAAAGATGAGCGCTTGCCGCTTGATTTTCGCTTGGGTAGCATTGGTGGCGGTGGTCGATATGACAATTTAACGGGAGCCTTTGGCCTGCCCGATGTTCCCGGGGTTGGTGTTAGTTTTGGCTTGGACCGCATTTACGATACCATGGAGGCGGCTGGCTTATTCGATCAAATGCCCAGCACTTGGAAGGGTATTTTGTTTTGTCCCATGGACGAGGCTTCGTTTCCCGATGCGGTTCGCTTGGCTAGAGAAGTTCGCCACTGCGGATACGCAGCCGAAGTATATCCCTCGGCGGCTAAATTGAAAAAGCAGCTCGATTATGCCAATCAAAGAGGCTGGTGCCTGGCTGCTATATTGGGCGAAAATGAACGATTGTCTCAAACCGTTGCCCTGAAGGATCTCAACGAAGGCTCTCAGTCTACGGTGTCGTACGATGATTTAGTGACTCACCTCAAAACCCATTTGCCGAATGGCTAATTTTTATACCTTGAACGATGCATGGGCCCAGGCCCATGCTGCGGTGGAGCTCAATGCCGAGACCCGCGATCGCATGAACCAGAGCGTTGCTTTTTTGCATGGCTATTTAAACGCTGCATCTGCCCCTATTTACGGAGTGAATACAGGTTTTGGATCCTTGCAAAACGTACGCGTACCCGATGATCAACTTTCGGAATTGCAGCGCAATTTGCTCATCACCCATGCCGCCGGTACGGGTTCGGTGATCGATCGACCCTTGCGCCGATTGATGATCTGGTTGAAGCTCCAAAACATGGCTCAAGGCTATTCAGCCTTGCGTCCTGTGATTTACGAGCGTTTGGCCGCTATGCTGAATCAAGATTGCTTGCCACGGGTTACCCAACAAGGTTCGCTGGGAGCTTCAGGTGATTTGGCGCCTTTGTCCCAGATGGTGTTGCCCCTGATAGGGGAAGGTTCGTTGCAAGAAGCCAGCGGGCAATGGATCAGCGGTGCCGAATGGTTGCAGCGCAATCAATGGGAGCCGCTAGCCCTGAAGCCGAAAGAGGCTTTGGCATTGATCAATGGAACCCAATTCATGCTGGCCCATGCCGTATGGGCTAGCCGACGCATTGAACGCATGCAGGCACAGCTGGTTTGGATTTCTGCTTTGAGCGCCGATGCCTTTGATTGCCGTCCTGAACCATTTGAGCCCGAATTGCATCGCATTCGCCCACATGCAGGACAAGTGGCGGCTGCCGCTTCGATGAGGGAGGTTTTGGCAAAGTCGGCTATAGCGGCACTGCCCAAGAAGCAGGTTCAAGATCCTTACAGCTTTCGCTGCATTCCCCAGGTTCACGGAGCGAGCATGGACGCTCTAGCTCACTGCTTCAGTGTATGGAGTACAGAGTTGAATTCGGTGACCGATAACCCCAATGTGTTCGAGGCAGAAAATCGGGTCTTGAGCGGTGGGAATTTTCACGGACAACCCTTGGCTTTGACCTTGGATTATGCGGCCATGGCCGTGGCCGAATACGCCAATATTTCAGAGCGTCGAACCTACTTGCTCATTGGGGGTCAACGGGGATTGAAGCCTTACTTGGCTGATGATCCCGGGTTGGATTCTGGATTCATGATTGCCCAATACAGCGCTGCGGCCCTGGTGAGTCAAAACAAACAGTTGTGCACCCCCGCCTCAGTCGATTCCATCGTAAGCTCCAATGGCCAAGAAGACCACGTGAGCATGGGAGCCAATGCCGCCACCAAATTGCTGCGGGTCGTTGACAATGCTGAGCGCGTACTGGCCATCGAGTGGCTGACGGCCTGCAAGGCCATGGAGCAGCGCAAAGCCTTTCAAAAGGAACAGGGACTGGCCGATGCTACACACCCCGAATTGGAGAAGCGCTGGTCTGAGTTTCAAGCTTCTTTGCCAGGAACCCATCAAGACATTCCCATGGAAACGCTGATTCAGCATTCCATGGATTATTTATTTTCTTAGCATCTCGCAACTCCTGGGCTCGTCGATGCTGCGCGGGACCAGAAGTCCAAAGGCACCCCTTTCAAGCAGGCCCAGATGGAGCCTGAAGCCTCCAACTGCGGTTGGCGGTGCCGGCTAGGTAGAATTTGTGCAAATCGCAGGGACCATCAGTCGCAGTTGATTGTACTGGCTAAACAGATTCCCCGATGGACTCAAGGGAAGGGATTGCTCCAGCGGGAATTGCTGTAGACATCGGTTCCGTTCAGGGTACTCAGAAAAGCAATGAGCTCGCTTCGCTCGCTGGTGCTGATGTTCAATTTGGCCGTGTTGCCATTGGGGGTCAAGCGCGGGTCAATATTGGTATTGCCAGGGCGAATGATGATGTTGTTGTAATGGCCGATCACACTGGCCAAGGTGCCGAAGTTGGCCGAGTGCATGAAGGGGCCGTTCAATACCCCATCGGGATTCATGAGCTCACGCAAAGTGGGTGAGCGCGTATTGCCCAGGTCCAACACCGCCGGATTGCTCAAATTGCCTACAATGCCGTTGTTTCGGGTATTGGGGTCAATGTCAAATTCGGGTGCCTGGTGGCATCCGCCGCAACCCAAACCACCGGCAATTCGGTTTCCATTGGCGTCGAAAGTGGGAGGAGATAAAAATAACTGCTTCCCCGCATTTTCATTGGCCGTAAAGTTTTGAAAGGGAGCGCCATCGCCTGGAGCCAGGGCTCGGCCCTTGTCGTATTTGCTGTCGAAAGACTGAATGCTGCGAATGAACTGAGCCAGGCACTCTTGCAAGGTAGCCTCTTGAATGTGCACAGGGTCGTTGCTTCCATAGGCCCAGGTAAACAGTTCTTGGTAGTAATCGGTGCCCTTGATTTTGTCGAGCAGAACCTGAATGGAGGGGTCGCCATTTTCGCCTGAATAACCCATTTCGGCATGGTCTTGAATGGGCATGCTGGTTTGTTGTTCCAAACTGGCGGCGCGTTCGTTCCAGAAGAACTTGGTTTCGCGAGCGAAGCGAGCGTTCACCAGGCGCATGCTGTGACGGCCGGTTAGACCGTTGGAACCCCGGCTTTGTGAGGCGGTATCGCCGAAGGCAAATTCTTGATGATGGCAAGAAGCGCAAGCGGTTTTGCCATCGGCAGAAAGCATTTTGTCATAGAATAGAACCCGCCCCAAAGTGGCTTTGCGGTCGCTGATGGGGTTGGCCATGCCGTTGTCTTTGGTGATATAGGTTGGCACCACTTGCTGGCCGTAATTGTCGGGGTTTTCCATGTCGATGCTCCCCTTGAACGTGCGGTCAATGGCGGCCTGTGAAAATCCCGCATTGGGGTCTTTTTTTTGGCAGCTAGTCCATAAAATGATGGCGGCTGTCAACAGGGAGAATGACCGAATGTTCATGCTACTAAGATGCGAGCTTCGAGCCGAAGTTTAATGGGCCAACGCATTTTTTATCGTTTCCCATACTTCGTCGCGCCCCCGTTTGTCTTCTGAGGAGCTGATGATCAAGGGAGGTAATTCTTCCCACATTTCCTGCAATTTGCTTTGAATGGCCCTTATGTTTTCTTCCAGAGCAGAGGCTTTGAGTTTGTCGGCCTTGGTTCCAATCAAAACCATGGGGATTTGATTTTCCCCGCAATCAGCAATGAAATCCAGGTCGATGGCTTGAGGAGGCAAGCGCAGATCCAACAAAACAAAAAGGCAATGCAAATTGGGCCGATCTTTCAGGTAATAGCCAATCATTTTGCCGAATTTTTCCCGCGTTTTTTTCGAAACCTTCGCATATCCATAGCCGGGTAAATCGCAAATCTGCAATTGCCCGTTGATGCGAAATAGGTTCAAGGTTTGGGTTTTCCCTGGGGTAGAAGAAGTTTTGGCTAAGCCCTTTCGGTCGCAAAGCATATTGATCAATGAGCTTTTGCCCACGTTGCTTCGCCCAATGAAGGCGAATTCGGGTTGCTCGGCATGGGGCATGTCCATGCATCGTTCCCAGCTCCCTAAAAAATCTGCTTTGTCTATTTTCATGGTATTCTTCGTACTCAGAAAGGCCGGGCCTTTGGTTGTATATTTGCGGCACTTTGGCTGCTACTGTAAAACCTGACCCTCGCTCCGAGTCTTCAAAAAAACAACAAGTAGAGGAAATGTTCGATGCCATTTCCCCGCGGTATGATTTTTTAAATCACGCGTTGTCTCTGGGCATTGACTATTCCTGGAGGACTAAGGTGCGCAAATGCGTAGCCGCAACGGGTGCGAAAAAAGTCATGGACGTGGCCACAGGCACGGGAGATCTGGCCTTGGAACTCATGAAAATTGAGGGCTTGCAAGTGACCGGGGTCGATATTTCTGCCGGTATGTTGGAGGTAGGAAAGGTCAAGATTCGTCAGAAAGGATTTGCCGAGCGCATCACCATGCAACAGGCCGACGCCGAGCATTTGCCCTTTGAAGATCATGCATTCGATGCCATCACCGTTTCGTTTGGTGTGCGCAATTTCGGTGATTTGAAACAGGGATTGAGCGATATGCGCCGCGTATTGAAGCCCGGTGGTCAGTTGTTTGTTTTGGAATTTTCACAGCCCAAATCGCGTTGGTTTTCGGCCTTGTATTGGTTCTACTTCAAGTACATTTTGCCGGTCTTAGGCCGCTTGCTGTCGCGCAGCATCAATGCCTATACTTACTTGCCTGCAAGCGTAAAAGCTTTCCCTGAGGGAAAAGAATTTGCGTCCATTGCCCAAGAAGTTGGCTATTCGAACGTTACATATACACCCCTTACCATGGGTATTTGTACCCTTTACGAGTGTTCAAACGGTTGAAAAGAGCGGCGGTCATAGCGTTGATTGGCATCATGCAGCTGGGAAGCCGCCCGTTGAAGGCTGCTTCTTGCGACAGTGCATCTGCATGGCTTTGCAGTTCATTGTATGCGCCGTATAGTTCGTATTTGCGAACCCCTCGCAATCCCAATAGGGAGCTTCAAAAGCACTTTTTTTGGGGCATAGCCTTTTCGGGAACCTCGGCCCGCATGCGCATGGAATTGGCTCCAGAATATTGGCAGCGAACGGATTCGATTCAAAGCATAGTGCCGCTGGCCCAAGCGGGAGGGGGCTTTGGCGGTTCAGTGGCCTATCGCATGGGTAAATTTTGGGAGCTGAAAATGATGACCATGCTGCAATTGCATCAGCGTGATATTCAGTATACTTGGCAGCATCTGCCAGGCCCCCGAGTCAAAATTGAAACCATCTCGTTCGATATCCCCTTTACGGTGAAATACCGCAGCGATATGCCCGGCAACACCCGCATGTATGTGTTGGGTGGAGGGCGTTGGTCTCACGACTTTCAAAGCAACGAATCAGTCGTCATAGGGGCGTCTAAACCGTTGATAGCCTTGAAAGCGAATACCTTTTATTACGAAGTCGGGGCGGGTTTGGAGTTTCGCTTGGATTATGTAGACCTCAGTTTGGAGTTAAAGGCTTCTACGGGGATCAACAACGCCTTGGTGCGGGTCCCTGAGAGTTATTACTCGGGCTCGCTGAGTGCTATTTATCCGCGGTTGATATCCATATCCTTGATGGCGCAGAACTGAGCATGCCGCAATTCATTTTACAGCATAAAGCCCCGTTTACACAGGCCAGAGCCGGTGTTCTTCAAACCGACCACGGAAACATTGAGACCCCCATTTTCATGCCAGTCGGTACGGTGGGAACGGTGAAGGGATTGCATCGTGAGCAACTGGAAAACGATGTGCAGGCCCAGATCATTTTGGGTAATACCTATCACTTGTATCTGCGCCCCGGTACGGAAACCCTAGAAGCGGCGGGTGGTTTGCACGGCTTTGCCGGTTGGAACAGGCCTTTGCTCACCGATAGCGGTGGTTATCAAGTGTACAGCTTGGCCGATCAGCGCAAAATGACCGAAGAAGGGGCTGTCTTTCGCAGCCATATCGATGGTTCCAAGCATCTGTTCTCACCCGAGAAGGTCATGGAAATTCAGCGCAGCATTGGGGCTGACATTGTCATGGCCTTTGATGAGTGCACGCCATATCCTTGCGATTATGCTTATGCTGAGCGCAGCATGCATTTGACTCACCGTTGGTTGAAGCGAAGTTGGGAACACTTTCACGCTACCCAACCCAAATACGGTCACCAGCAGGCTTTGTTTCCCATTGTTCAAGGGTCGGTTTACCCTGATTTGCGCCGCAAAAGCGCCGAAGAAGTTTGCCAATATGACGCCGTAGGCTATGCCATTGGGGGGCTTAGCGTGGGGGAACCCCATGCCGATATGTATGCCATGACCCAAGAAGTATGTCAAATTCTTCCAACTGATAAAGCGCGCTACCTCATGGGAGTCGGTACGCCTGAAAATATTTTGGAATCCATTGAGCGGGGTATCGATATGTTTGATTGCGTGATGCCTACGCGTAATGGCCGAAATGGAATGGTGTTTACGCGAGAGGGGACCATCAATTTGCGCAACAAAAAGTGGGAGAAAGATTTCAGCCCACTGGATTCTGAGTTAACGCCCAACTACAGCAAAGCCTACATGAGGCATTTGTTTGCTTCGGGTGAGATGCTAGGGCCCATGTTGGCCTCTTTGCAGAATTTGCGCTTTTATTTGTGGTTGGTAAAGCAAGCGCGCAAGCAAATTCTAGAGGGGCAGTTTCACCTTTGGAAAGCGAGTGTGTTGCCGTCCATCACTCGACGCCTCTAATCATGAAAATTCGGCTTCTCGATCGTTACATAGCCTTTAAGTTTCTTCAGACTTTCGCGGTTACGATTGCCCTTTTTGTGGTCATCATCATTGTGTTTGACATAGCCGAAAAGCTCGATGATTTTTTAGGTCGCCAAGCGCCCATTCAAGACATCATAGGCGTGTATTACGTCAACTTCATTCCCGCGCTGCTCAATACCTTCAGCCCCATATTCATCTTTATTTCTTGCCTGTATTTGACAGCGAGACTAGCGGCTAGAACAGAGATCATCAGCATGCTGGCCGGAGGCATGTCCCTCAGGCGCATTTTGATGCCCTACATGGCGGTGGGGGCCATTTTGGCTCTGGGTTCGTACTGGTTGAACTCGTGGGTGATTCCCATTACCGATAAAAAACGGGTGCGCTTTGAAAATACCTATTTGCGCGATTATTGGGCGCAGGCCAGGGGTACCATTTTTCGGCAGATTGCTCCAGGTACCATTCTGTACATGGAGTATTTCAACAACAACGACTCTTCTGGCGTGGGAGTAACCTTGGAGAAATACAAAGGAAAGGAGCTTCAGAGTTCGCTGTTCGGTCGTTTCATTCGCTGGGACAAAGACGCCCAGACTTGGCGATTGGAAATGGTCACCCAGCGGGAATTTTTGGCAAACGGTAGCCAACGGGTTGAATACAAGCAGCGTTTGGATACGTTGATCGGATTCAACCCCAACCATTTTTTCTTTTACATCGAAGACGCGCAGAGTTTAAACAACGACGAACTCAGACGCTACTTGCAAAACGAACTGCAAAGGGGAGGCCCCAACGTGCTTCATTTGAGAACCGAATTGATGCGGCGATATGCAGCCCCCTTCAGCACCTTTGTGTTGATTTTCATTGCCGTTTGCGTGGCCGGTCGCAAATCGCGAAACGGGCTGGGATTTTCCATGGGAGTGGGCATCTTCGTCATTCTCTTTTTCTTATTCTTTAGTAAGTTTTTCATCAGCTACGGTCAAACCGGCATTTTGCCGCCGCTTATAGCCGTGTGGTTGCCCAATTTGGTGTTTGTTCCTGTGGCTTGGATTTTTTACCGCAAGGCCCAGAAATAGGGGGCTACTTTTGCAGCTATGAACTTACAGCGCTTGAATATGCCCCATTGGCCCGAATATGAATTGATCGATTCGGGTGACTTTGAGAAATTGGAGCGCTTCGGTGATTTTGTATTGCGCCGCCCAGAGCCACAGGCCTTATGGCCCAAGGCCTTGCCTGAACGAAATTGGGTTGAAATGGCTCAAGCTTCGTTTTCTCGCAAGAGCGAAAAAGATCCAGAAAACGGGCATTGGACCTTGTCCAAAAACATGCCCGATCGCTGGATGATGCCCTACAAAAGCAAGGCTCTCCACTTGCAATTTCGTTTGGCCTTGACCTCGTTCAAGCACGTGGGCATCTTTCCCGAACAAGCGGCCAATTGGGAATACATGGCCCAGGCTCTGAAAGGGAAATCAGGCGCTTCGGTGCTGAATTTGTTCGCTTATACAGGTGCGGCTTCATTGGCAGCACGCCAATTAGGGGCTGACGTGGTGCACGTAGATAGCATCAAAGCGGTGGTAAGTTGGAGCCGTGAAAACATGGAGCATAGCCGCTTGGATGGCATTCGCTGGGTGGTTGAAGATGCCTTTAAGTTTGTGCAACGAGAGGTGCGCAGGGGTAAAGTCTACGAAGGGTTGATTTTGGATCCCCCGGCTTATGGCCGAGGGCCCAGCGGTGAGAAGTGGGTGCTTGAGCGACAAATCAATGAATTGATAGCCCTTTGCGCGCAATTGTTGGCTCCCAAGCATTCCTTTTTCATTCTGAATACCTATAGCATGGGCTTGTCTCCCGTGATTACGGAAAATTTGATTCGCACCCATTTTGGTCAAGCCACCTACGATTCGGCCTCTTCGGGGGAATTGCTATTGACCGACCGCGCTGGGCGTCACTTGCCCACGGGAAACTACTTGCGCTTTTCGCGTTAATCGACGGCGATGACCAGGCCTTTCAAGTAATGCCCTTCGGGGTGGTAAAGCCCTTCTGGATGATCGGGCCCCTGGTTCAATCGGTGAATGATTCGAGCCCCGCGGCCAGATTCCAAGCCAGCGGCAGTCACTGTATGGCTGAAAAGCTCATCATCGATAACCTGTGAACAGCTGAACGTAAACAACAATCCGCCGGGTTTCACCCGTTGAAAACCCAAGCCATTGAGTCTCTTGTAGCCCATGACCGCGGCGTGTTTTTTGCGCAAGTTTTTGGCAAAAGCAGGAGGGTCCAAGACCACAATGTCAAATTGCTCGCGTTCTTCTCCCAAAAACTTGAGGGCATCTGCCGTAATCGATTGGTGTTGCGATTCAAAGCCGTTTAGGGCCATGTTGCGGTCGGTTTGGGCCATGGCGCGGGCTGAAACATCTACGCTTTTAACGTGCTGAGCGCCTCCTCGAAGAGCGGCTATGGAGAACCCGCCGGTGTAGCAGAAGGTGTTGAGCACCGTTTTGCCATGCGCGTATTGTTGAAGGAGAGCGCGGTTGTCGCGCTGGTCCAAAAAGAACCCAGTCTTTTGGCCTTCTTCCCAGTTGACTTCGAATTGCCAGCCATTTTCGCGGGCGATGCAAGATGGGGACTGGCCCAGTAAATAGCGGTCTTCGGCATTGGGGTCATGCAGCGCAGCTTTGCTTTTGCTGTAAATGGTAGACAAGGCTGGGAAAACCGATTGCATGGCCTGAGCAATGATGGGCAAATCGGCGTAGACGCCCAAGCTATGGGCTTGTACCACTGCGTGCCGCTCATAGGTGTCGATGATCAGACCCGGCAATCCATCTCCTTCACCGTGAACCCATCGAAAAGCCTGGGTTTGGTCATTGGGGAGCCCGAGACGAGCGCGCAATTCCCAAGCCTCGCGTAGTTTTTTTTGGTAAATCTGCTCGGGGCTAAGCGCTTCCCAGCTCATGAGTCGAACAGCGATGCTGCCGTCGCTGTAATGGCCTGTACCCAGAAATTCCTCTTTGTGATTGACCACATCGACCCAATGACCGGCGGCTAAATCTTGGTCGTCAAAGACAACGGCTCTGGCAATGGCCCCTGAGAATACCCATGGGTGTCTGCGAAGCAAGGAGATTTCTTTTCCGGGTTTGAGTACAATGCGCGTATTTGTCATGGGCGAAGGTGCAAAGTTCAAGCAATTGGCAGAACTTTGAGGTATGCGGCATAAAATACAGGACTTGGTACGGGCCTTGGAAGCAGTGGCTCCAAGTTCGCTTCAAGAATCCTACGACAACAGTGGCTTGTTGGTGGGGAGGTGGGAACAGGAAGTTTCCCAAGCTTTGCTCTGTTTGGATTGCACCGAAGAAGTGGTTCAAGAGGCCATCGATAAACACTGCGAATTGATCATCGCTCATCATCCCATTGTATTTGGGGGAATGAAGCGGTTCAACGGGGCTGATTATGTGCAGCGAACCGTGGAAATGGCCATTCGCGCAGGCGTGTCCATTTATGCCATACATACCAACTTGGACAACGTGCTCAAGGGTGGGGTGAACGGTAAAATTGCCGAGCGTTTGGGCCTGCAAGGATGGCGCATTTTGCAACCCATGCCGGGTCAAATGCTGCGCTTGGATGTCTACGTGCCGGCTGAAAATGCGGCCGAATTGGAGCAAGCGCTCTTTGATGCAGGCGCCGGTCAAGTAGGCAATTACGCTGATTGCCGTTTCGCCGTAGAGGGGCAGGGGTCTTTCACCCCCATAGAGGGTTCTGACCCTTATTTGGGAAAACAGGGTAAGCGGGAGTTGGTCCAGGAGGTTCAGCTTTCGGTGATTCTGCCCGCCTCGCTGCGCTCGGCGGTACTCAAAGCCATGACCGACCACCATCCCTACGAAGAAGTGGCTCACCACGTCTGGGCCTTGGATAACGCCCATCCTGAATTCGGTGCCGGTTTGTGGGGTGAGTTGCCCGAGCCCATGAGTGAAGAGGCATTTTTGCAGCACCTCAAGGTCAGCATGGACTTGCATAATTTTCGATTCACGCCCCGAAAACACAACCGACCCATTCACCGGGTGGCAGTCTGCGGTGGTGCCGGTAGTTTTTTGATCAAAAAAGCCCGCCAAGTAGCCGACGCTTACATCACTTCTGATGTCAAGTACCACGAGTTTTTTGACAGCGAAAAGCAGCTCCTCCTATGCGACATTGGGCACTTTGAAAGCGAGCGCTTTACGCAAGAGCGTTTAGCCGAGATTTTATCGCATAAATTCCCTAACTTTGCAACCCTTTTTACCCAAACGAATACCAACCCGGTTCGATATTATTTATAACCCATGGACGTAACCATCGAGAAAAAACTTCAGGACCTTTGGAAGGTTCAGCAAATCGACTCACGCATTGATGCCATTCGCGCTGTCATGGGCGAGTTGCCAATGGAAGTAGCCGATTTAGAAGACGAAATCACAGGCCTTGAAACCCGCGTGGCTCATATCCAAGGCGAAATGGCTGAATTGAAAAGCGATATTGCCAACAAGAAAAATGCCATCAAAGATTTCCAAGCTCAGATTGACAAGTACGACGAGCAGTTGAACAACATCAAAAACAGCCGCGAGTACGATGCCATCAGCAAGGAAAAGGAAATCGCCGGATTGGAGATCTTGTCAGCTGAAAAGAAAATCAAGGATTTGACCGCTCAAATCGAAGCCAAAACCGAAGTGTTGACCGCTACCGAAGAGTCTTTGGATAGCAAGCGCAAAGACATCGATTTCAAAAAGGCTGAATTGGGTGAAATTGAAAAAGAAAACGAAGAAGAATTGGCCAAATTGGGCAAGGACCGTGAAGCGGCTGAAAAGAAGTTGGACGTTCGCTACCACCGTGCCTACCACCGCATTCGTGAGAATATGAAGAACGGCGTGGCTGTAGCGGCCATTGTTCGGGGTTCATGCGGCGGTTGTTTCGGTAAAATTCCTCCCCAGCGTCACAGCGACATTCGCGCTCACTACAAAATCATCGATTGCGAATTCTGCGGTCGCATTTTGGTTGACGAACACATTTCTGGCATCAAGGCCCAAAACGAAGAAGACAAGCCCAAGACTACGCGTCGCAAGATGCGCTTGACGGCTACCAAATAAGGCAAAAGCCTATGGAAAAGAAAAGCCCCGATCCATCGGGGCTTTTTTTATGCTGAACGCGCTGAGAAGATGCGGTCAGGCGTTAAGCGTGTTGGTGAATGTCTCTATGTGTGAAATCCGGTTTGATGGAGGTCAAATCCCAAGATCAGGTGTCGTTCGGTAAGGCATTAGGAACGATCGCGGTATCGCCAAATCTTCCACCAGCGGTACACCAGGTAGCGCTCTTTCTTTTTGAGTTGAACCTCGGAGTCTTGTATTTGGACATCCAAATCGGCATGAAAAGAGGGATCTTTCTTTTGCCTGAGAATTTGAGAAGGGAAGAGGCTTCGATGGCCGGTCATCAAATAGGCAATCACACAGCTAATGGCCGCATAAGGCGCGATTTCAGATCCAAACAATTCCATGCCCATGATCGAGGCGGCAATGGGGGTATTGGCGGCTCCAGAGAGCAGGCTGACCATGCCAATGGCGGCAAACGTTTGAGGGGGCAGACCGAAGTATTGGCCAAAAACGGCTCCTGCGGTGACACCAATGAAAAAGGTTGGGGTGACCACACCGCCGCTTCCGCCGAAACTCAGCGTAATGACTGTGAACAGCATTTTGACTAGGAAGTCTTGCCAACGCGCTGAATCTGTACCAATCAATATGCCGTCAATGGTTTCCAACCCCAGGCCGAGGTAACGGGTACCGAGCAAGTAGGCGAGTGCGGCTAAGAGGCATCCGCCGGCGAAATTCAACGCGTAACGGTTCCATTTGAACAGTCCAATGCGTTTTTCAATGAAACGATTCAGTTCAATGAACAGAAAACTGCAAGAACCGAAGAATACGCCCCCCAAGAGCAGCAACAAATAAAAACTGCGGTTAAAATCGGGGACGAAAAAGCCGCCGCTGTGAAAATATTCTATGCCCAATGAAGAGCAAGTCTGGTAGGCCACGATCCCCGAAATGAAGCTGGGCAGCATGACGTCGTACATCACAGCGCCCACATACAGCACCTCGAGCCCAAAAATGGCACCCGAAATGGGAGTGCCAAAAATGCCAGCAAAACCAGCGCTGATGCCGCAAATGACCAATTTTTTTCGATCGCGATCGCTGAGTTTCAATAGATCCGAGAAAAAGGAAGCCAGTCCCGCTCCAATCTGCCCACTGGGGCCCTCTTTCCCCACTGAACCCCCGCTGCTGATGGTCAATACTGTGGCCATGAGTTTGATGGGAATGACTTTCCAGTCGATGCGGCCGCTGCGTTTGTGAACCGCTTCGATTACTTTTTCAGTTCCATGGCCTTGGCTTTGCGGGGCAAAGGTTTTCACCAGCCAGGTGCAAAACACAAAACACAGGGGTAGGGCGAGGTAATAATAGGGTTGGTGGCTCCATACCACTCCTCGATCCAACAATGAGAGAAAGAAGGTGGTAGATAAGCCTACTATGGCGCCAATGGCCGTGGCCAGTGCTACCCATTTGACGATGCTAAAAAACAGGGTCGTTTGCTCTTCGAGGCGTTCTTTGACGGTTTCGCTATCGGGGGTGAATTGTTCGAACATGGTCGCTTAGGGTTTCGGCCAGGTTTCGGGCGAAGAAAGCCTTAGGTCCTCCATTTCTGAGGTTTCGAGAGCCACCAACAGGTCGGGCATGATCTGCTCAATTTTTTCTTTGCTGGCCGAGCTGATATCGATGATGTAAATGTGTTGGCCTTCGTCGAGGGTCTGAGCCCCCAGCCATTGAATCTGCACTTCGTCGGCAAAACGCTGCCTAACGGGGATCAGGGCATACCACCCATGTCCATAGCCCTCGTCGTCTAAAGCGGCCGCCACGCGCAGCGGAGCCAGGGGTTGAACCCGATTGGGTATGTTGGGACTGGCCAGAAGTTCGCGCACGGCATTCAAATAGGCAGAACGGCCGCCAAAACGGTCAACCATGCCGGGAGGGGCAAAAGCGGCATAGGCCTCAGCTTGGCGACGATTGAACGCGGTGCTGATGTCGTTGGCGGCTTGCCAAAAGGCCCGGTGCATCTTGATGGAGTCAATGGCGTAGAGGCTCAAATGGCTCGTATCGGGCAAAGGAGGGACCGGGGTCAAACGCAGCGAATCAGGCAATTCCTCTTCTGGGTTTTGAAAAGCTGATTCCGAAAGGGAGTCGCTATCATTCCCGAGCTGAGATGAGTTCTTGTAATAGCCAATCACCCAGGCAATCAAAGAAACGGCCAAGATGGACAGGGCAATCGCTCTGCGTGATTTCTTGGAAAAGGAGCTCCAAATCGAGGCCATGCCTCAAATTTAGGCCATTTCGCCCAAAGGCGCCTCGCCTTAACGCAGAAGGCCTCCCGTTGGGGAGGCCTTCTGCGTTGAGATTCAGGAATGATTACTTGACTTCTTCGAAGTCTACATCTTGCACTTCGTCGCCTGCTGAACCGCTGGCACCTGCAGGGCCTGCTTCTTCAGCACCTGCGCCAGGAGCCCCTTGGGCACCGGCTGCATTGTACATGTCTTGGCTGGCAGCCTGCCAAGCTTGGTTCAAGGCTTCAGAGTGGGTTTCGATGTCTGCGAAATTGCGAGCGCTAACCGCCTCTTTCAATTTGGCTGCAGCTTCTTCGATGGTCTTTTTCTTCTCTTCGGGAAGCTTATCGCCGTACTCGCTCAATTGCTTTTCGGTATTGAATACCAAACCGTCAGCCGCGTTGATTTTGTCGGTCTCTTCTTTGCGCTTTTGGTCGGCTTCGGCGTTCATTTCGGCATCTTTCTTCATGCGCTCAATCTCTTCTTGAGACAAGCCGCTAGAAGCTTCAATGCGAATCTTCTGCTCTTTGCCAGTGGCCTTGTCCTTGGCGCTGACATTCAAGATGCCGTTGGCGTCGATGTCGAAGGTAACTTCGATTTGGGGAACACCGCGGGGTGAGGGAGGAATGCCGTCCAAAATGAATTTGCCGATGGTTTTGTTGTCGGCGGCCATGGGGCGTTCCCCTTGGCAAATGTGAATCTCTACTTGAGGCTGGTTGTCAGCGGCCGTAGAGAACGTTTCGGTCTTCTTGGTGGGGATGGTCGTGTTGGACTCGATCATTTTGGTCATGACGCCACCCATGGTCTCGATGCCCAAGCTCAGAGGAGTCACGTCCAGCAACAAGATGTCTTTTACTTCGCCGGTCAAAACACCGCCCTGAATGGCCGCTCCAATGGCCACAACCTCATCGGGATTCACTCCTTTAGAGGGTTTCTTTCCAAAGAAATCTTCAACCAGTTTTTGGATGGCGGGAATGCGGGTAGAACCCCCTACCAAGATCACTTCGTCGATATCGCTAGCGCTCATGCTGGCGTCTTTCAACGCTTGTTTGCAAGGCTCCAAGGTGCGCTTGATCAAACTGTCAGCCAACTGTTCAAACTTGCTTTGGGTCAATTTGCGAACCAAGTGCTGGGGAACACCGTCAATGGCGGTGATGTATGGCAAGTTGATGTCAGTCTCTGTGCTGCTGGAAAGCTCGATTTTGGCTTTTTCAGCGGCTTCTTTCAAACGCTGCAAAGCCATGGCGTCTTTGCGCAAATCAATGTTTTGTTCGCTTTTGAATTCTTCGGCCAACCAATCGATGATGACCTGGTCAAAGTCGTCACCACCCAAGTGGGTATCACCGTTGGTGCTTTTTACTTCAAATACTCCGTCACCCAATTCCAAGATGGAAACGTCGAAGGTTCCTCCACCCAGGTCGTATACGGCAATTTTGATGTCGCGGTCGATTTTGTCCAAACCGTAAGCCAAGGCAGCGGCGGTAGGTTCGTTGATGATGCGCTCTACTTTCAAGCCTGCAATTTCACCAGCCTCTTTAGTGGCTTGACGCTGAGCGTCATTGAAATATGCGGGAACCGTCACGACAGCACGGGTTACCTCTTGGCCCAAGTAATCTTCGGCCGTCTTCTTCATTTTCTGAAGAACCATGGCGCTCAATTCTTGAGCGGTGTATTGGCGATCGCCAATTTGAACGCGAGGGGTATCGTTATCGCCCTTTACCACTTCGTAGGGAACGCGTCCCACTTCTACGCTCATGTTGGAGTATTTCTCGCCCATGAATCGCTTGATAGATTGAATGGTGTGCTTGGGGTTGGTGATGGCTTGGCGTTTGGCTGAATCGCCCACCTTGCGCTCACCGTTTCCATTATCCAGGAAAGCAACAATAGAAGGAGTCGTACGGCGACCTTCGCTGTTGGCAATTACCACGGGCTCGTTTCCTTCCAAAACGGCCACACAACTGTTCGTCGTTCCTAAGTCAATTCCAATTATCTTACTCATTGTATTCGGTTTTCTCTCTTTTTGCAAACCGAGTGCCAGCCCCCATTGGACTCAAATGGGCTGACGAATTGGCAGATTTTGGCAGAAATCGCGCTTAGGGAATGAGGTTGAGCGGCAATGTTGTCGGATGCTTGGCCAAATATTGGATCGAAGCCGAATGAATGGGGACCTGATCGATCTTCTGTTGGCTGCGGCTCGCAAATAGACCCAGACCCCCGTCGATGTTGGAGTATTCAGCTTGCTTTTGCACAATGCCTATGCTGGGTTCGTTGACCGAAATGTAATCGAGCAATTGCTGATTGCCCCCGTAGAATACAATGCCCACATTTTTCAAGCGGTGCAAGGTATTGGGGTCGCTGGGAATGGTATTGGCCAAAAATTGCAAGAAAGACAAGCGGGGAATTTGGTTCAGGGCGCGTATGCCGGGCTGTACATAATAATTGCGCAGCATGCTCCAAACGGCGGTATGTCTGCTTTTTTGGTTGGTGTCTAAGGCATTGATGCTTTCGTAATGCACGTAGAATTTCACATCATATGCGTAGGTATTGGCACCGGGAGTGAAGCTGACGGTGATGTACTCAGGGCCTACCGAGAACAAGTTGGTCACGCTGTTGAAGGGGCTTTGAATTTTGGCATCGCCCACGCTGCGGGTACTCGAGTAGATCGAAGTGCCTGAAAGGGGGTTTTGGACCCGAATTTCATAGACCTCATTGGGGTAAATGCGCTCGCGTGTGGTCCATAAACGGGTGTATTGGCTGGCGAAAATTCCCGAATCTTTTTGGGTGCTCCATTCGGGTGTGCAGGGAATTTGTTGGCCCGTGGCGGTTCGAGTAAGAGTGACCAGCACCGAGTCGGCGAAGAGGGAGTCGCTGATTTGGGCGGTCTGATAGACCGTGCCATCGCCTCCCAAAAAGGCCTTGTTCACGCGTATGCGCTGAACCGAATCATAGGGGTCTAACAAACCGTAAACGACCAAGGTTTCTTTCCAGGGGGCATTGATGTCTACGGTGTTTTCGCAGGCTGATAAAGCGAGGCCCAATGCGGCGATGATGGAAAAAGCCCTAATTTTGTTCACGGAAGCGCAAAGATGGGTTTTTTTAGCTTCAGTCGGACGCACCGATTGGCAAGCAGTTGAAAAAATGACGAAGGCGCTTTGGCTATTGTAAAACCCATGAGTGTACACAGTTCCATTCGCAAAGTGACCACCCACCAGTTGCATGAAATGAAGGCAAGGGGGGAGCGCATTTCCATGTTGACAGCCTACGATTATTCCATGGCTCAAATTGTGGATGCCGCGGGCATAGACGTGATTCTAGTTGGCGACAGCGCCTCCAACGTAATGGCCGGTCACGAAACGACTTTGCCCATAACCTTGGATCAAATGATTTACCATGCTTCCAGTGTAGTACGCGGGGTAGATCGGGCCTTGGTGGTGGTAGATCTGCCGTTTGGGTCCTACCAAGGCAATAGCAAAGAGGCATTGACCAGCACGGTTCGCATCATGAAAGAATCAGGAGCCCATGCCATTAAAATGGAGGGAGGAGAAGAAATCATCGAGAGCATCAAGCGCATTTTGACTGCCGGTGTGCCCGTGATGGGGCATCTCGGGTTGACGCCTCAGAGCATCTATAAATTTGGGACATACAACGTCAGGGCGAAAGAAGAAGCCGAAGCAGCCAAATTGCTCAGCGACGCCAAGTTGTTGGAAGAAGCCGGATGCTTCGCTTTGGTGCTGGAAAAAATACCGGCTGCCTTGGCTGAACGAGTAACCCGCAGCTTGAACATTCCTGTCATTGGCATAGGTGCCGGTGGAGGGGTAGATGGTCAGGTTTTAGTGGCGCACGATTTATTTGGAATTACGCAGCAATTTTCACCGCGATTCCTTCGCCGTTACCTAAATTTGTACGACGATATGAAAGGTGCCGTGGAGCGTTACATCGCGGATGTGAAATCCCGGGACTTTCCCAGCGAACAAGAGCAGTATTGACTGCGATTGGGCTGTTAGCTCAGTTGGTTTAGAGCACTATCTTGACAAGGTAGGGGTCGATGGTTCGAATCCATTACAGCCCACAAAAAAAGCCCCGACCAGTCGGGGCTTTTTCGTGAACTAGCGTTGAGGATTAACCTTGGTTGGCTTTGGCGTGATCGGCCAAGAATTGGGCCAAACCGTTGTCGGTCAAGGGGTGCTTGAGCAAGCCCGTAATGGCGCTCAAAGGACATGTGACCACATCAGCACCGGCTTTGGCGGCTTGAACAATGTGCAGAGGGCTGCGCACGCTAGCGGCCAAAATTTGGGTTTGGAATCCTTGAATGGTGTAAATGTCAGAAATGTCTTCAATCAATTGCATGCCATCCCAGTTGATGTCGTCCAAGCGACCAATGAAGGGAGACAAATAGGTAGCGCCTGCTTTGGCGGCCAAAATGGCTTGACCCGCGCTGAAGACCAATGTGCAATTGGTGCGAATGCCGGCTTTGGTGAAGTGGGCAATGGCTTTGATGCCTTCTTTGATCATGGGAACTTTGACCACGATGTTCTTGTGAAGGGCCGCCAGTTTCTCACCTTCGGCAACCATGCCGGCAAAATCGGTGCTAATGACTTCAGCGCTTACATCTCCATCGGCCATTTCGCAAATGGTTTTGTAGTGTTGCATGACAGCGGCCTCGCCCACGATGCCTTCTTTGGCCATCAAACTGGGGTTGGTGGTCACGCCATCCAATATGCCCAAATCATAGGCTTCCTGAATCTGGGCCAAATTGGCCGTATCGATGAAAAATTTCATGACGCAAAGTTACAGCGCAATCGGGGCGCTCAACTTGCTTTCAGAGAGCCTTTCTTCACAATTTTTCCAAAATAAGAGCGGTATTGAGGCCCGCGCAGGGAAAAAAGCAGGTACATGGGCAAAAAAAACAAAACATCCAAAAGGCCTGAGCCGGTTTTGAATTCAATTCGGTCGACGATTTTGCAGGAATTAGGGCCCGCTGGAAGTATGGCATGCACGTGGCGCCATGTTTTCAAGGGCGCCGGCGGATACTCGCTTTCATCCACGAAACAACGGCAGCGGCTAAGTGTAATGGCCGTTTTCCAGTATTGACGAACAAGCCCTCCCCAGAATCGAACCTCGATTTCAATGGAATCTCCCTGTTGCTGGCCTTCGTAGCGGTGCACCAGGAGTGTTGCCCCGGGAGGACTCAAGGCCATGAGCAAGTCTCGGTCAAAATGGTTCCATGCCCGGTCAGCAGGTAAGTTCAAGTTCGTACACAGGGTAAATCGCATGCCTTGGGATTAAAACCTTTTTGCTGCCGATTGGTTTTACCTTCGTACCCTTACCATGAGCCATAGAGTTTCGGTTTTTCGCACTGCCCATTTCAATGCTGCCCATCGTTTGCATGTGCCCGAATGGTCGGCAGAGGAAAACCGTGCCTTCTTTGGGTTGTGCAACAATGAACATTTTCACGGCCATAACTATGATTTGGAAGTGAAAGTGACGGGCCAAGTAGATCCCGTCTCAGGTTACCTCATTGATATGAAATTGCTCAAGCATTACATAGACGAGGAGGTCATCGATCGCTTTGATCACAAAAACCTGAATTTGGACACCGAAGATTTTCGCAGTGTAAATCCTACGGCTGAGAATATTGTTTGGGTGGTATGGAAGAGGCTTCGTCAGCGCTTGCCCGCTGAAATGGACCTGTCGGTACGCCTTTATGAAACACCCCGTAACTTTGTAGAATACCATGGATAACCAAGACCCACATTGGGATGAGCTCGGAGATGCTCACGTAGGCAGCGGCGCTGAAACACCCTTGCGCGAAGATGCGTTCTTGATGGATGATGCGCTCAAGATTGAATTGATAGCCAAGCATTTCAAAGAAATTATGCACGTTTTGGGCTTGGATATGAGCGACGACAGCCTCAAAGGCACTCCGCTTCGTGTGGCTAAAATGTACGTGAACGAACAATTCAAGGGATTGGATCCCAAGAATAAGCCCGCTGCGACTTTGTTTGATAATCACTACAAGTACAGCGAGATGCTGGTGGAAAAAGACATTTCTTTTTATTCCACTTGTGAGCATCACTTTGTTCCCATCTTTGGTAAGGCTCACGTGGCTTATATATCTTCTGGACAAGTCATTGGTCTTTCGAAGTTGAACCGAATTGTAGAGTATTACGCCAAGCGCCCCCAGGTGCAAGAGCGCATGACCGTTCAAATTGCGGCCGATTTGAAAGAGATTTTGCAGACCGAAGACGTGGCCGTGATCGTGGACGCCAAGCACATGTGTGTGGCTTCACGCGGCATCAAAGACACCCATTCTTCAACCGTAACGTCCAGTTTTCATGGGCAATTCAATAGCCCCGAGGTGCGGACAGAGTTGTTGAAATACATTGAAATGGATTCCAAATTGGACTAAGCATTTATTCCTGCGGCCCTTCCAATAGGGGATTGTAGACCATAAAGGCGTGATTTTCGGTGACGAATTCACGCCTTTTTTCGTTCGGACAGGGTAGAAAATCAAGGCATAAAAAAAGCAGCATTTCTGCTGCTTTTTGGGGCGATTAACCGGGCTCGAACCGGCGACCCTCAGCGCCACAAGCTGATGCTCTAACCAACTGAGCTATAACCGCCGTTTTTGTGGAGTGCAA
>JAURGZ010000056.1 GCA_030833525.1 Bacteroidota bacterium
ACCAAATCCCGTTACGTCGGTCATCGCGTGGAGGCCTGGCAGCGAGCTTAGTTTGCGCCCCAAATCGTTGACTTGAGTCAAGGCGGCAAACAAGGCTTGATCTTGATCGGCCGTCGCCAAACCTCGCTTGTGAGCCGCGCTGAGCATGCCAATGCCCAAGGGTTTGCTGAGAAACAAACGATCCCCTGCTTGAGCCCCTGCATTGGTTTTCAAACGGTTCTTTTCACAGCGACCCGTGACCGACAACCCGTACAAGGGTTCTTTGCCGTCGATGCTGTGGCCCCCGGCTAAGGCCACACCTTGCTGGGCACACAATTGCCGGCCGCCTTCCAACACTTGTTTGCCTATGTCCATAGGAAGGGCATCCAAGGGCCAAGAAAACAGGGCATTGGCCATCAAGGGTTGGCCGCCCATGGCATAAATATCGCTCAAAGCATTGGCCGCAGCTGCCTGTCCAAAAACAAAGGGGTCATTCACCAAAGGCGTAAAAAAGTCTACGGTTTGCAACAGGTATTCAGAACCCAAATCAAAAACCGAACAATCGTCTGAGGTTTCATTGCCCAATACCAGGCCCTCGAATTCTCCAGCTGAGCACAAGCGATCTCCCAGCATTTCGCGCAAAACCGCAGGTTGTATTTTGCAACCGCAGCCGCTTCCTTTGGAAAAGGACATGAGGGATGGTGCTTCCATGTTTTGCAAATATCGCCAAGCTTTGGCACGCAACTTGTCTATTTTGCAAAAACTGCAAGCCATTGCTCGGGCAATGCTTGCAAAAATTGCAACCTCCTATGAAATACCGCGCCCTTATCATTGCTCCCGTTTTGGCCCTAGCCTTGCTAGCCAACCAAAGCCCCGACCAGCGTGCCAATGCCCAGGCAACACCCGGCTCCTTTGGCCATGCTGAGCAGCTGCAGTACCGCATTCACTATGGCCTGGTCAATGCGGGCATTGTGACCATGAACACCGATGAGAGCTTTGCCACCGTGGGAAGCCAACCCACCATGCACGTGCGCGTAGAAGGACAAACCCTGAAGAGTTTTGAATGGGCCTACAAGGTGCGCGATAAGTTTGAGGCATGGGTGAATCCGCAGACGGTGAAACCCTTGCGCTATGCCAAAACCGTTCGGGAAAACACCTATTACGACCAGGATTTGGCCGTGTTCAACCACAGTGAAGGCTACCTGCGCAACCGTAATGGGCAATTGCCCATTACCGCAGAAACCCGCGACATTGCTTCGGCGATTTACTTTCTGCGCACCGTTGACTGGGGCGCCTTGAGCATTGGAAGTAAAAAACCGGTCGATGTCTACCTCGACAACGAAGTGTACAACCTGAGCGTGGCCTATGCCGGTCGCGAGACCATACAAACCGATTTGGGGCCGGTGCGCTGCTTGAAACTCAAGCCTGAACTGGTGGTAGACCGGGTTTTCAAAAACAAAAACGGCATGACCGTTTGGGTCAGCGACGACGCCAATCGCATTCCTGTGCGCATACAAACCGACATTCAAGTGGGTTCGCTCAAAGTCGACTTGACGCAGTATAAAAACCTGAAAAACGGGTTTACGGCTTTGGGTCGTTGACTCAGGGTTTTGGGCGGCCAATCGCCCTGATCTCGCTGAAAAAGCGCTGTTAGGCTTCTCCCGTATAAACGCGTGCCACGCGTTGGGAGATGGATGTGAGCAGTTCGTAGCTGATGGTTCCCGCTTGTTCAGCCAACCGATTGATGGACAAGTTCGGGCCGAAAATCTCAACCTCATCGCCCACCACGGCTTGCAAATGGCTCACATCAACCATGGTCAAGTCCATGCAAATGTTGCCCACGATGGGGGCCAATTGTCCCTGGATCCAAACCGAACCTTTGCCTTGCGACAAGTGCCGGCTCAAACCATCTGCATAGCCCAAGGCCAGGGTGGCAATCTGCCGCTCGCTGCCGCTCGCGCCGTGGCTTCCATACCCCACACCCTCTCCAGCGGGCACCCGGCGAATGGCCGATATGCGGGTCACCAAACGGGTAACGGGAGCCAATTGTGCCAACTTGAAAGCCGAAGCATCGCCCTGCAGAGCCGTCTGACCAGAAGGGTCCAAACCATACAAACCCAAGCCCAAACGCACCATTTCATAGTGGTATTGGGGAAAACGCAAAATGCCGCCGGTATTCGCCAAATGGCGCAGCGGGCGATAGCCCAATTCTTTTTCCAGCGCCTGGCAAGCCGTCTCGAATAGGCGGGCTTGCGCGTGGGTCACCTCATCGCGGCTGGGATCTTCGCTCACCACCAGGTGGGAAAAGATCGACAATACTTGCATACCCGCACCCTGGCAGTAGCGAGCCAGACGGCCCCAATCGCTTTCGGGTTCAAAACCCAATCGATGCATGCCGGTGTCAATTTCCAGGTGAAAGCCGCTGCTTCTGCCTTTGAGTATGCCGGCCAATGCCTCTAAGCTGCTCCAGGAGTGAATCACGGGTTCCAAGCCGTATTCGATGCAAGTTTCGTAGGCTTCGGGGTCGGCGTTCATGACCAGAATGGGCTGGCGCAGGCCGGCTTTTCGAAGCGCCACCCCTTCTTCGGGGTAGGCGACGCCGAAGGCGTCGACGTTTTCGGCCGCCAAAACTTTGGCGGTTTCAAAGGTGCCGCTGCCGTAACCCAGGGCCTTGACCATGGCCATGATGCGCACCGGCTCTTTCACCCAGTGGCGAAACAAGCGGTAATTGCCGCGCATGGCGTCTAAATCAACTTCGACATAGGTGCCGCGCAATTGCCCCTCTAGGATGGGTTTGGTTTCGGGCGCCCGCAGGGCGCTTAAGACGGCTAAATGTTCAGGACTGAGTCGCTCCAAGGCATACAGAGCCGCCAAACAGGCCATCGAGCTTGACCGAATGGCGGGATCCGAACTGTTCAAGTTCCAGGGAAGGGCTTGGTTGCGCAGCAAGACCTGCCATTGCCCCGATTCGCTTTGGGAAAGGCGAAAGGTTGCCCCTTCACGCTCGCCCCAGGTGATGAACTTGGTTAGGGGTTGGGCCTTTCTCAAGGGGGCTAAGGCTTCGGCCCATTCGGGCTGATCGGCGGGGTAAACCACTACGTCGGCGCCTTGAGCCAACAAGGCTTTTTCTTGGGCTTTGGCTAAGCGCGAGGTAAATCCAGCATCGTGGGCAGGGCCCAGGTGGGTGAAGATGACCATGTTGGGCTGAATCATGTCAGCCAGAGGGGCCATATCCCCGCTTTCAGAAACACCGGCCTCGATGAGGGCTAAGGGTGTGATCGAGGACTGCGCTTGGGGGAGATCGAGCAAAGACAGGGCAACCCCGAGTTGAGAGTTGTAACTCAAGGGGCTGCGGTAAACGGCAAAATCGCCTGAGAGCAACTTGGATAGCCAGTCCTTGACCCAGGTTTTGCCGCTGCTGCCGGTGATGGCTACCACGGGGTAGCTTCGGCTTTTTCGAAGGGCATGGGCGGCCGCGCGAAGCGCGGCCCACAAATCGGCTACCTGCAGTTGAACGGCGTCAGATGGTAAATCCAAGACTCGTTCAACGGCAAAAAAGCGCACCCCGCGCTGGTAGGCTAAATGGGCAAAATCGTGACCGTCGCGGCGGCTTGTTTTCAGGCATAGAAACAGTTCTCCCTCGCTGCCTGTTGCCCGTCGCGAATCGAATACCAAGTCCCGAACAGAGCCGTCACAGCCGGGGCTGTCGGCTCCCAGGAGCTGGGCCATATGCGAGAGGCTGAGGTTCAATTAACTGTCCCTGAGGTTGATTTCGGCACTGTCTCCAATGTTCAAGCTTTGAACCGGTCCCATCAAACTGGCATCGGCTCCCAGCAGGGAGTTTTCCAGAATGGCATGGGTCAATTCAGCCTGCTGACCAATGATGCTATTGCGCACAATGCTGCGGGCAATTTTGGCATTTTCTCCAATGCTCACATCGGGGCCAATGATGCTATTTTCAATTTGCGCCGACGGATGTATATACACCGGGGGAACCACTATGTTTCCCTTGGATTTCAATGCTTCGTATGACTCAGCCGCACGCTGTTTGAGCAGGGTGCGATTGGTTTGCAATATGATGTCTTTCTTTCCGCAGTCGAACCAAGTCTTAACGGTGAAGGGATTGAAATCAGACCCTTGGGCCAACATGCACTGAATGCCATCGGTGAGGTGAAATTCATTCTGCGTGCGCACTTGGTTTTCGATGTTGTGACCCAAGCAATGAAACAACAAGCGGCTGTCTTTGATGTAATACAAACCCACCAAGGCCAAGTTCGAATGGGGAATTTGGGGCTTTTCAACCACCCGGCGAATGCGCCCGCTATCATCCAATTCGGCGACTCCGAACAAGCGGGGATCTTCGACTTTTTTTACACCCAAGGCATTCTTTCCTTCGGCAATGACTCCGGCCAAATCGGCTTCAAAAATGGTATCGCCTAGGACTATGAGCGCGGGCTCATCAGGCGCAAACTGTTCGCGAGCAAGCCAAATCGCATGGCCGTTTCCTTTGGAGGTCGTCTGAATGACATAATGGCTCTTCACCGTCGGATAATGGCCAGAAATGTAACTCTCAATGCGATCTCCCAAATAGCCCACAATGAATACGCATTCCTTCACGCCAGCCTGAACCAAACTGTCCATGATGTGTCCCAAAATGGGCTTACCGGCAACCGGAATCAAGGATTTGGGCTGGGTTTGGGAGTGGGGCCTCAAACGGCTTCCCATTCCCGCCAAGGGGATGATGGCCTTCATAGTCAAACAAAGGTAGTCAATCGCTCCCATCGCAGCACCAGGGCAATCTCACCGGGTATGGCTTCGCCCACTTGAGCCCGCCGCAGGTCCAATACACCGGCCAATTCCTGTTTCCATTCTACCAGGGCATACTGACTGCGATCCCGCAGCGGAACAGCCTTTTCGGCCATGAGATCAGAAACTTTTTTCTGCCCTTTCATGCCCCAAGGCTGAAACTTGTCGCCCGCGTGCCAGCTGCGAAGGCGCAGGCCCTCTGCCGCAGCAAAGTACCAGGCCTCGCTGCGCTCGGCCTTCCCGTATACCTCCAAACTCAGGCTTACCCGAAACAAACCCCAGTCCCGCGTTTCCCCAGGCTTGATATCAAGGGGTTCTGGCACCGGCCTATCAGGACCCGCCAGCAACCAACCCTGTTGCAACTTGAGCAGTTGCCAATTTCCACGCCCCTGCCAGCGCGCTCCGCTTCGCTCCGCGCGCCCCATCTCCTGAATCTGAGCCGCGTTAAAACCCAAGCGCTGCAACAGGCGCGGTGCTGGAATTTCAGCCAGATACGCGCCGGCTTCGCCGGCGCGCCTTTCCCAGTTCTCTCCCAGTTCAGACTCCCAGTCCAACCATTGGTTTCGGTCTTGTTCTTGGGCTCGAAGGGCCAATTCGCTGAAGGCGCTGCGCAGCTGGTCCAGGCCCGAAGCATCGCGGGCTGCCCAGGGCTCTATGAGTTGATGACGAACCCGGTTGCGCCTGTATGCATCACGGGCATTGGAGGAGTCCTCTCGCCAAGACAGTCCCTGCTGCAGGGCGAATTCCCGAATCTGATCCCGCGTGCAGGTCCACAAGGGCCGAACGAGGCCAGGACCTTCCAACGGCAAACCGCGCAAGGCCGTAGCCACACTGCCCCGCCACACATACAGGAAAAAATGTTCGAAATTGTCATCGCTGTGGTGGGCCGTGGCCAAAAGGCCCAGGCTTTGCTGCTGGCGTATGCGGTCGAAAAATGCGTAGCGCAGGTGCCGAGCTGCCTCTTGAATGCTCAGGCCATTTTGCCGGGCAAACACAGCCGTTTGGCAGCGCTCCACATGCAATTCCACACCCCATTTTTCGGCCCAGTGCCGAACAAAAGCTTCGTCTTGATCGCTTTCCTCACCGCGCAATTGAAAGTTGACATGGGCCCATTGGCAAGGCCAATTCAAAGCCCGAAATGCCGCTGCCAAGGCCAGCGAATCCAATCCGCCCGAAATGGCCAACAGAGTCGGTTGTCGGGATAAATCCCAAGCCTGTCGTTGCGCCAATTCTTGAACGGATTTTAACATGTAACTTGCAGCCTCTATCGGCTTTCTGTTGCGAAAAGTACAAATATACCGGGCAATCGCATTCGCATTTTTCGCGGAAATCGCCACATTGGGGGCTCAGCCCATTCAATTGCAGGCCCGCAAGATGAAATCCTTGTCCAAACCCACGGGCAATGTGCAACTGCTCGATGGCAATGTGCGCTTTTCCCAGTCAGGCTCTACGGTATATTGCGACCAAGCCGAATACGATCCCCGCACCGAAACCCTCTTGGGCATGGGCAATGTGCGCATTGTCAACAGCGAGGGCACCACGGTGACGGGTCTGAATTTGTTCTACGACAACCGCGAGCACGTGGCCAAAGTATCAGGCAATGTGCAGCTGCGCGATGGGAGCATGACCTTGACGGCTCCTTGGCTCAAATACAACACCCTGAGCAAAGAAGGCTGGTACAGCAGCGGGGCCACGATCATAGACCAAGGTTCGACGCTCAAAAGCCGCAGCGGCCGCTTCAACGCCCGCAGCAAAACCCTTTTTTTTCGCCAACAGGTCAGCCTGGAAACCGACGATTACTCCCTGTTCACCGATACTCTGGAGTACCAGACCGATAGCCGAGTCGCCCGCTTCTATACGTATACGCAGCTCGAACAAGACAGTTCCCTTTTGTTTTTTGAGCGAGGTTGGTACAACAACAGCCAACACTACGGCGAATTTTTTGATGACGTGCAGCTCATTGACGCTCGAAACGTCTTGGTCTGCGATACCCTCTATTTCCATCGAGACAGCAAGCAGGGTACCGCCCTGGGCCGGGTTTGGTTGCTGGACCAGCAGAACGATTGGGTTTTATACGCCCAAGGTGGGGAATACAACCCTTCAGGGGGGAGCATATTCTGGGGTAGGCCTTTGGCACGCCAACTGGACTCGGTTGAGGCCTTTGATCTGCGTTCAGACAGCTTTTTTTACCGAAGCGACAGCCTGGGTCAGCGATGGCTCAAAGCCCTGGGTTCGGTTCGCATGCTGCGCGGAAGCGTTTCGGGTCGCTGCGCCCAAATGGATTACAGCTCCCTGGATTCAGCCTTTCGCCTAAGCGGGGATCCGGTTTTATACGACAGCAGTTCCCGCCTATCCGGGACCCAAATCGATTTATACATGCGCGGTCAAAGCATCGATCGGGTTTGCCAACATCCCGAGGCATTGGTTGTCATGGACGATGGAACGGATCCCTTCAACGGTCTGCCCTTATTCAGCCAAATCAAGGCAGATAGCATGGTGCAATTTTTCGTTGATCGTCGATTGCAATCGGTCTATGCCTACGGGAATTCCCGTTCCTTGTACTACCTGAAAGGAGACAATCAAGTAGACGGCATCAACAGTGTAAGCAGCGCCGACATGCGCTTTGCCATGAATGCCGGCAAAATCGACAAGGTGTATTTCTACGGCAATCCCAAGGGTACGGTTTATCCGCCGGAGGAATTGCCAGAAGGTGAATCGAGACTACCGGGATTTGTTTGGGACCCTGAGAAAAAACCCCAAGCCGAGGAATTCAACCCGCCCTTTGATCGTCATTTCCATAGCCCGCAACGCAAACCCAGCCGCTATCAGCAATCTGATTTATTGAAAGATTTGGAAACAAAATGGGGTATCAGTGCGTCTATACCTACAGGTTCATGAAACGCGGTTTTCTGTTCTTGGTCTTTCTGTGCGCCCTAGCGGCCAAAGCCCAAATTGTGGGCATGGTTTTGGACAGCACCCGAAACCCCATAGCCGGGGTGCAGCTTTTTGAGCGCAGCGGCCAAGCCTTGGGCATCAGCGGGCCAGACGGATACTTTCGCTTGCAACTCAGGCCCGGGGCCTACAAACTGGTTTTCAGCCACAGCGAATTTTACGAAAGCGAAGTGCCGCTTTTGGTAGCATCTGGTCAAAGCGACACCCTGCTGGTGTTATTGGAACCCAAGAGCGAGGCCATGGAGGCGGTTAGCATCAGCACCAAATGGAAAGATCCAGGCCCGGCCATGATGCAAAAAGCCATTGCTCGACGCGAGCTATGGGCGCAGCGCATGCCTCCTCAATCGGCCGAATTGTACATACGAGCTTTTGAATATTTCGACAACAGCCGCAGCCCAGGCAAAGGGGCCGATATCGATACCGCCTCGCTTCCCGAATGGAAAAAAGCCCTGAACGCCCAAAAAGCAGATAGCGCCTCTCAACAAGACAGCGGGCAGCAAGCTTCCCGCATTTCGGGGAGCATGGTCGAAAAACGCCTTCAACGCGATTGGGCACCCGGGAATTTGGTCAAAGAAAGCGTTTCGGGTTACCGGCAGCGAGGCAGCCGCTACGGTCTTTTTTATTTGAGCACCACAGAAGCCGATTTCAATCCCTACCAAAATCTCATGGAAGTGCCCCGCTTGTGCCCGCTTCCCTTGATGTCACCGCTGTCTAACAACGCACTTTTGGCCTACCGCTTTCGCTTCGCGGGAGCCTATTACGACAGCTCAGGGCAGCGCATTTTGAAGATCAAAATGAACACGCGGCAGGTCGCCAACTCCACCTTCAACGGCGAGTTGCACATTGTCGATACCTCGTTCTGGATCAAAGAGGCGCACTACAGCATTCCATCTCACCTCTTGGGCGATTACTCCAGCATGGACATTGCGCTGTACTACCGCCTGGATGCCGACTCTAACCTGCTCCTGGACTCCCAACGTTTTGTGTATAGCACCAAAGTGGCCGGCGGTGTATTTCGAGGCCAAACTTCGGTCGATTATCGCAAAGTGGTGGCCCCCAAGAGCTTCGATAAACGCCACTTCGGCTTGGAACTGAGCCGCACCGAGCAAGAGGCCTACGACAAAGACAGCCTCTGGTGGGCCCAGGAGCGCAGCCAGCCCCTGAGTCAGCTGGAGTCGCGATTTGTCACCCAAGAAGACAGCTTGGAACGGGTGCAAAATTCAGACGCTTATCTCGACAGCATCGAAGATGCCATCAATGCCGTCACCTTCAAAACCCTGTTTCTGTGGGGGCAAGACCATCAGGACCGCCGAAAGGGTTTGAATTGGTCCTTGGCGCCGCTGGCCTTCATCTACCAACCGTGGTGGCCGGGAGGCTCGCGCATTGAACTGTACGGCAGCGTCGAGAAAACCTTTGAAGACAAAACCGATCTTCGCTTGGGTCTCAACGGCGGATACGGGGTCAACAACCAAGACCTGCGTGGCTCAGCCTATCTGGGCCGGCTTTACAACCCCTACAAACGGGCCTCTTACTTTGTCAGCGTGGGTCGCGATTTTGGATTGATCAACCCCAATGCTGCCTACATTGACTTCTTTCGCCGCGATAACTTTTACGTGCACAATCACATCACCGTTTATCACCGCCAAGAATTGGTAAACGGCTTGTTCTTGCGCGTACAAGGTGAATTCAGCGATCGTCAAGACATTGCTTCTTACCAGTTTGATGCCTATGGCGACAGCCTTTTTGAGAACAACCGCCCGGTGAGTTTTGACCCGCACCGAGCCTTATTTGCCGAAATCAACCTGAGCTATACTCCCTTTCAGCACTACTTGAGTGAACCCAAGCAAAAGATCATATTGGGTTCGCGCTGGCCCACCTTCTCGATCAATTACCGCCGGGCCGTTCCTGGCATATGGGGGTCTAGCATAGACTATACCTACTTGGAATACCGTGTGGAGCAGAACATCTCTTTCGGGTTGATGGGTCTGTCTGAGTTTCGCATCAATTCGGGATCCTTCCTGCAACACCGCAACATCAATTTGATCGATTATCGCTACCAGAGGCGAGGCGACGAGGGATTTTTTACCCCGCCCATGTACAATTTCCAAACGCTCGACAGCACTTTTACCACCTTCAAGCGTTTTGTCGAATTGCACTACCGCCATCAGTTTGAAGGGGCCTTGATCAATAAAATTCCGGGTGTCAAATCCCTGAACATGAGCGAAAGCGTAGGCTTGAACATGCTGTATGCCCCAGAGCGCCAAAACATGCTCTTCTACGAGGCCTATGCCGGCATCGATAAGCGCATTCGCATTTGGCGCCAACACTTCAAACTGGGGCTCTATTATGCCGTAGGCATGTCGAATATTTTTGAACAACCCCGTATGGGCTTCAAAATCAACTTTCAATCGTATGACCGC
>JAURGZ010000052.1 GCA_030833525.1 Bacteroidota bacterium
GAACCGGGGCCTAGCATGGGGCAAAGGTCTGCGCTTTGCCCTACCTTTGCAAGGTGAGTTTTCTTAACCGTCTCCAAGAGCGTTGGAAGGTCAAATCCCATGGGCAAGTGTTGTTGATTTTGTGCGTTTTTGCGTTGACCGGTTCAACTGTGGTTTACCTGAAGCGATTCGCCATGCCTTTATTGGGTGATGCCTGGTATGCCGATATGGTCTATTACATCGCCATACTGCCCATCTACAATGTGGTGTTGCTGATTTATGGTTTTCTATTCGGTCAGGGTCGCTATTTCTGGGATTTTGAAAAACGCTTTTTCAGCAGGCTTGTTTCTTTGTTCAAATGAGTAGCCTCACTAGAGAATCGGTTTTAGCCGCTTTGGCCCACGTGGAAGACCCCGATCTGAAAAAAGATTTGGTGACCTTGGGCATGATTGAGAAACTGGAAATCTCTGAAAACGAAGTCGCCTTTGATTTGGTTTTGACAACACCGGCTTGTCCCATGAAAGACATGTTGGTTCAGGCCTGTAAGAACGCCATTCGCGTCATGGTAGATCCCAACATACCGGTTCGTATCCACGCTACAAGCCGCGTCCAGCAACAGAAAGGGAACGATGGCATCCTGAAAGGCGTCAAGCACGTGGTAGCCGTGGGTAGTGGCAAAGGAGGCGTTGGGAAGAGTACGGTTTCGGCATCTTTGGCCTTGAGTTTGGCTCAAATGGGAGCGAAAGTGGGCCTGTTGGATGCTGACATTTACGGACCTTCCATTCCTACCTTGTTCGGTGTGCACGAAGCACCTGAAATGCGCGAGGTGAATGGCAAGAATCTCATGGTTCCCATACAGCGCCAAGGAATTTCCTTGTTGAGCATCGGTTTCATGACCGCACCCGGTCAAGCCGTTGTTTGGAGAGGCCCCATGGTGGCTAGCGCCTTGAAACAGTTCATTCAAGATGTAGATTGGGGCGAGCTGGATTATCTGATCGTAGACTTGCCACCAGGTACGGGCGATGTGCAATTGTCACTGGCTCAAACAGCCCCGCTTTCAGGCGTGGTCATCGTCACGACGCCTCAAGAAATGGCATTGGCTGACGCCAGACGAGCCATTGATATGTTTCGATTGCCGGCCTTGGAAAAGCCCATATTGGGGGTCATTGAGAACATGTCCTACTTCACTCCCGATGACGCTCCCGATAAGCGCTATTGCATTTTCGGCCAGGGGGGTGGGCAAAAATTAGCCCAAGAATATGGTTTGCCCTTGTTGTCTGAAATCCCCATGGATCCCATGGTGATGCAGCAGGCCGACGAAGGGGCGCTGCTCTTGAACAGTGCCACAAGCGAGGCTTATCAAAAGGCGGCCCAAGAATTGGCTCGTCAATTGAGCATTCGCCAATTTGCGGCGCAGGGGAATTGATTATCTTTGTGCTATGGCGAGCTTATCACACGAAGACGTCGAGCAAGTTTTGGAGGGCATCAGGCCCTATCTGCAGGCCGATGGTGGCGATGTGGAGCTGGTGTCCATTAGCGATGAAGACGATGTTACCCTGCGTTTGGTGGGTGCGTGCAGTACCTGCTCCATGAGCGATATGACCATGACGGCGGGCATTGAAGAAAGCCTTCGTCGTTCTTTCCCTGGCCTTGGAAAAATCACTGCCCTTAAAAACGCTTAAAAACGAGTCGCTGCTTCAGCTTCTTGGCATTCCACTTCCAGCCCTGGTGTTGGCCATGTGGTTCTTTAGTTTCGGTCTTTGGTCAAGTGTTGACCCTGCTTGGATTCGCTTGTGGACCCAAGGTCTGTTCGGTTCAGTATTGGCGATTTACGCATTGGATTTTTGGAGAGATGCTCAGCGTCGCGACATGCGCGGGGCCACTTTGCCCTTTTCCTGGTATTGGTTGGCCGGAACCTACATCGGCATAGGAGGCATTTTAGTCGCGCTGTCCGCTTGGCACATGGGCCAAGAGCAATGGCTCGCCTCTCTGGGAAGTTTGGTTCTTGTGTTAGCTGTGTTGGCTGCCTATACCATACTCCGTTACCGGGAACATCGGTGGGCTCATGCGGGAAGTTCCTTTTTAATTCTGTTGGGTATTGGGTTGGTTATGGCATTGCCCGCTTGGGTGACCCCTTTATTTTCATGGGAGCGTTGGCTGGCTTTTATGCTGCTGGTTTGGCTCAACCTAAGTGCCTTTGCTTATTTGGAGCAAGACAAAGATGCTCGAATGCAAGACCCCAATCCTTGGTTGGCTCACCCAGGCCAATGGAAGTATGTGGTCATTGGCATTGCTGCCGCTCTGACCTTGGTATGGGGTTTATGGGCTGATCGTTCAGAGCCCTGGATCACATTGGGGTGGACCTTGGCCCTATTTGGATTGAGCTTTTTCTGGCCATCCTTGTTCAAGCCGGGCCGCTGGTACAGAATAGGCTTGGATTTGGCCTTGATATTGCCACTTTGGCTTTAGTTAAATGCGTCCCTTCATGCCTTCTTCCCAATGGGCAAGGCAACGAGCTTGGTAAGCGTCGCTGTGTCCCACCAGAACCAAATCGTGGGAATCAGATTGCCGATAGGTGAATTGTGCTTTTCCTGAGCATACATGGCATTTGGCAAATACTTCGATGCGCTGAGTAGCCAGGTTTTTCAATGCTCGCATGGGCCCAAAATCTCGGTTGAGGTAATCTTTGTCCAACCCGGCGGCGATGACCTTGACCCCATTCATCATCATCTCGCCAATAATTTCAATGACAAAGGGCCCCATGAATTGCACTTCGTCGATGTACAACTCGCGAATGAAAGGGGTGATCAAGGTGTAAATTTCCTCGGCTTTGCCTATGCGATGCCCAGGCATTTGCAATCCCGAATGGGTGTTGATGCTGGCCGCTTGATACCGGTTGTCCATCAGGGGCTTTACGGCCAACCGCTCATGGGCCTCGACCGTGCTCGCATTGTATTGACCAATGAGTTCGGTGGTTTTACCAGCGAACATACAGCCATAGATTAAGGTAAAGTCCCTCATGTTCAATGCACCTTTCGTTGTAACTTAGCCGTCCATGAACGACCCTGTTACGCATCCCATTCAAGCTTTGTTGAACGAGTTGGCAAGTATAGCAAAGAGCGGGCATTCTCCCCAATCCTTGGAAGAATTGGAACAAACAAAATCATTGGCAGCGCGCTTGTATCTAGAGCTTGATTTGGCGCTGTTGGAGCTTCAAGCACCCAGTGATGAAGAGTTGGATGCTTGGGTTGAACAAATGGAACCTGCGGCGGTCGAACCCATGGAACCTGCTGCCTCTGAGTCTATTTCTCAGCTGCACCAGGAGCCAGAGGCTCCACACTCTCTAGAACCGGCTTCGGTCCCCGATGTCCAGGAGGCGCCAGCCCCAGCCATCCAAACGCCAGCCGAAGCGATTGAAGAAGGGGTTCATGCCAGCGCTCAGCAGGTTTTTGAGCCTGTCAAAGAAGAGCAGCCGGCTGCTTCAAATGCCCGTACCATTGAGAGCGAAGAAATTGCCTCAGCGCCTTCGGTTACTCCTGAAACGGTAGAAGAAGCGCCCACTCCTGAAGCCGATCTTAGCGAAATTCAGCTGGGAAAAGCCTTGGAGGTAGAAGCAGAAACTCACGCTGTGCGCGCTGAATCTGCAGAAATGACGGGTGATAAGCTGTCAACACCACCTCCTTCTGCAAATGCTGAGAATGCCTCACTGAATTTTGACGCCGATGCGTGGCTGATGTCGCTTTCGATGTCTAGGCGCTATGAATTTGCCAATTTTCTTTTTGGGGGCGACATGGGTCGTTTTCGGTTATTCCTTACAGAGTTTGCCATGGCTGGGTCTGAAGAGTCCCGATCTGTATACGAGCGTTGGTTTCAAGAAAACGATTGGAAGCGAAAAGATGAATCAGCTTCTGAATTGTATCGCCTTTTGAAGCGTTCGCTCTAACAGCACTGCCAGGGGCAGGCTAGCCCCTCATGCTGATCATTCGTCAACTGTTTTCTCGATTGCCGCATGCCGCCGCCTGGGTCGCGTCTGTTTGCTGCGCGCGTTCCTTTTACTTTCCAGAAGATTGGCCTTGGCTAAGGCCCCTAGCTCCCTACGTCTTTGCATTAGCCGTGATTGGTATGGTTCTCGATTCGTCCCATCGGGCTTTTACGGGCTTGTTCGTTTTGGGCTTTTTGTGGACCCATTGGCGATTTCAGGCTCGAGCGGCCGAAATGGCACAGGTACCTCAGGCTTCCTGTGCTCGAGTGCAGTTTTTGGAGTATACCCATCGATCCAAGCACAGCGGGTGGGCGCGCATGGAAAGCTCGTCAACGGTGTTTCGAATGTGGGGCATTCCGAAAGGGGCATCGAAAGGCGATGTCTATGAGGTGTCATCGAGCCGTTTTAGGCCCATTTATTGCCGAGCACATGCCCCTGGGGCCTTTTGTTTTCTTCGCTGGAATTTTGACAAGGGTGCGGGTTTTACCCTCTTTCTGGACGCTCCATCAAAGGCAGTGGCTAAGGGAACCTTGCCGTTGCAATACCGCCTGCGGGCTTGGGTTCAAAACAGGCTGAATGCGCGCTATGGTTCTCAAGATAGGCCCTGGGTAAGCGCTTTGTTGTTGGGCGACAAAAGCCAATTGAGTCCTCGCGACATTCAGCTCTCTCAATCAACGGGAATCATGCACGTTTTGGCCATTTCAGGGATGCATGTGTCCCTGCTTTTTCATGGGGTTGCTTATGTGTTGGTGCTACTGCCCTTGAGAAACAAGGCTCGCGCCGCCGTTACGCTCTTGCTGTTGTTGGGAGTATGGTGCTATGCCTGGATTTGCTTGATGCCCGCTTCAGTACTGCGCGCAGCTTTATTTGTCACTTGGCAAACCTTGGGAAGGCAAGTGCTTCGTCAATCTTGTCCCATAACAAAGGCCTGGCCAGTGGTCTTGGTGTTGCAATTGATGCTGAGGCCAGGGGATTTGTTTGATCTGGGCTTTCAACTGAGCTATTGGGTAACAGCGGTCTTGATTTACGCCGTTCCATTCTTTCCTCAACGCAGCAAAATAGCCCAGTGGTTTTGGTTGACGACCCTTTGTGCGCTAGCCGCTTTCCCGGTTTTGGTGCATTATTTTAAGGCCTTCTCTTGGGGTTTTTGGTTGGGCTCATTGATCCTGGCGCCTTTGCTATTATGGCTGTTGCCTTTACTGTGGGTAGGGTTATTATGGCCCGACATGCCGGGGCTTGATCAACTGATTCTGGGAATTTTCCACCGAGCCTTGCTCGGTTTGGAAAAGATTTCTTGGCCTTATAGCGTCTACCGGGATTTTTCCATTTATCAAACTTTTGCTTGGCTTGGCTTGTTTGGATTTTTAATTAGCGTTTTTATTTATTCCCAAAAGGAAAATAAATTTTAAAATTACATTTGATACCATGAGCAATTTCGTTCAGTTAGAAATGAATGGGGGTGTAGCCGAGATTGTTCTGGCACACGAAGCCAAGCGCAATGCATTGAGTCCTGAAATGTTGAACCAACTGGATGCTGCTCTGGATCAGGTAAGCGCTGATGATGCCATCAAAGTGATACTGCTTCGGTCTTCGGCCTCTGTATTCTGTGCAGGTGCTGATCTGGAGCATCTTCAAGAAATTCGCAATTACGATTATGAGCAGAATTTGGAAGACTCACACGCCATGCGCCGAGTTTTTGATAAGTTGATGTTCCTGCCCAAAATTGTCATTTCATTGGTTGAAGGTCCGGCACTCGCAGGAGGCTGTGGTTTGGCCAATTTGGCTGATCTGGTGTGGGCTTCTGATAAGGCCACTTTCGGTTTTACCGAGGTCAAAATTGGTTTTGTACCCGCCTTAGTTTCAATTTATTTGCGCAAACGCATTCGGGGGTCGGTCATTCGGGAGATGGCTTTGACTGGGCGCATATTGTCAGCGACCGAAGCCCAAGAATTTGGGATGGTCAACCGCGTGGTGACTCCTGACAATGCGCTAGACGAGCTGCGCGCATACGCGCAGCAACTGGTAGCATCGGTATCCTTGCAGTCGGTGATCATGACCAAATCCCTGTTGTTGGATACTCATTCCATGCCCCGGGGTGAGGCGCTGGATTATGCCGAAGATGTCAATGCTCGCAGCCGCATGTCTGATGACTGGAACAAAGGCGTAACTGCGTTCTTCAACAAGGAAAAGCCCAAATGGGATTAAACTTGGTCGATACCCATTGCCATTTGTACCATGAACAATTGGCAGGCGATCTGGAAGAAGTGCTGAATCGATCCCTCGAAGCCGGGGTGAATAAAATCCTCCTTCCCAACATTGATCGAGCCTCATGGCCCATTTTGACGCATTTGGTAGAGCGTCACCCTGAGACTTGTTTCGCCATGGTGGGCTTGCATCCCTGTGATGTTTTTGAAAATTGGAAAGTAGAATTGGATGCTCTCTTTGCCTCTGCTGATCGAAATGCATGCGCAGCTGTGGGGGAAATTGGGTTGGATCTGCACTGGGATAAATCGACGCTTCCTTGGCAAGAAGCAGCCTTGAAATACCAAATTGAGAAAGCCTTGGAATGGGACTTGCCCATTTGCCTGCATACCCGCAATGCTACCCAAGCAACCATCGATATTTTAAAGCAATACCGCAGCCCTCAATTGAGAGGGGTGTTTCATTGTTTTTCTGAAAGCCGGGAGTTGGCCGCAGAAATCAATAAGTTGGGATTTTACATCGGAATAGGAGGGGTTTATACCTTTAAAAATGCCAAGTTGGCTGAACAGATTCAGGATTTCCCCAAAGACAAAATTCTCTTGGAAACCGATAGCCCTTTTCTGGCTCCTGTGCCCCATCGGGGAAAGCGAAATGAACCTGCTTACGTGCGCTTAGTCGCTGAAGCCATGGCTACAAACTGGGGTACTTCGCTCGAAGAAGTGGCCGAGCAAACCACCCAAAATGCCCATCGCTTGTTCCCGCATCTGGGAGCTTTGTGACCCAAGTTACTTTTTATTGTTTGGAAATAGGGCAGTTTTGTCCTTCATGTCATTGAAATCGTTTTCATGGGCTCTGGCCATTTGCATTGTTTCGCCGCTTTTATCGCAGCATAACCCGTATGTTCATCACACCGAGCGTGATCGATTGATGGACACCGGGAGCTTGCAGCATTTTTTTCAATCGGGGCAGTTTTATGGCCACTCTCGTGCCGTGAGCATGGGGACTTATAACCGCGGTGAATTGCAAGATTTTCACGCTACGGGCTTTGGAATGGGCATCGGTTATGAGACAGCCCCTTACAAACGCTTGCAGGTGGGCATCAGTGGCTTTTTTATTTACAATCTGTATTCCAGCAATTTAGCCATTCCCGATACGGCCTCTTCTCAACCCAATCGCTACGAAGTGGGATTGTTTGACGTAGAGAATCCAACGAATCATTCTGATTTGGATCGACTCGAAGACTTGTACATCAAGTACTCCCGCACGACTTGGGAACTCAAGTTGGGCAAGCAACACATACGCACGCCCTTCATCAATCCCCAAGACGGCCGCATGAGGCCTACTTTGGTGCAAGGTGAACTATTGAACTTCCAACCCAACTCCAGAACCCTGTTGGAGATCGGCCATGTGGGTGAAATTTCCCCCCGCAGCACTGTGCGTTGGTTTCCCATTGCTGAATCATTTGGCTTGTACGGCGTAGGCCGAAACACCTTGGGTAAGCGATCCGATTACAAGGGCAATATGCCCGAATCCCAGGTTTTTTATGTGGGGTTGACCCAAAAGCTGGGGGAGCGCATTCAATTTTCTGTTTGGAACCAAACGGTAACCGAGATTTTCAATACCGAGTTGCTTGAACTTGTGTTTCAATTGGCTCAGTCAGAAAAGGGGACCTTGAAAGCCTATGCCATGGGAATCGCTCAGCAAGTGCTGGGTGATGGAGGGAACTCAGACAGAGCCAAAGCCTACATGGATCCCGAACTGGGCATGAGTTTAGTGGGAAGCACTCGATTGGAGTACGGAAAACCGAACGGGTGGAAATTTCAATTGAACTATACGCGCATGGCCGACAAGGGTCGGTATCTCATGCCTCGCGAATGGGGCAGAGATCCTTTTTATACCTTCCTTTCCCGGGAGCGGAACGAAGGTTATTCAGACGTTCACGCCTTTTCGGCTGTGCTGCGCTACGCCCATGCAGAGAATCCTTGGTCGGGCTCGCTTGGGGTGGGCCAATATCAGTTGCCTGATGCCAACGATGCACTGCGCAACAAATACGGATTTCCCTCTTACTGCCAAACCAATTTCACGCTGTACTACCTGTTTCCAGAGGGCTTTTTAAAGGGTTTTGAAATCGGTTGGCTAGGAGTTTACAAGAAAGCAACGGGTGAGACCTACCAAAAAACATCGTATATTCTAAACAAAGTCGACGTGTTTCACCACAACCTTGTCATCAACTATCACTTTTGAACATGAAGAAAATTTACCATATACCTCACTGCAGCTGTCAGTCTTGCAGCACCGAAACCCCCGAAACGCCGCAGAGCGGGCGCCGGGATTTTTTAAAGTCAGCTTCTTCTTTGGGCCTGGGTTTGGCCTTTGGCGGGGCCGTGGCTGGAACCCTTGAAGGTTGTGGTTCTGATGCAGCTAGCATGGGGAAATCCAGTGCTGTTCGCCATGGGAAAGCGCAACATTTCACCATTTTGAATACCGCTGACATTCATTCCCAGTTGGGCATTCACGATGAGTTCTTTTGGGTAGAAGGAAAGCCCGTCTACAAAAAGCGCGGAGGTTTTGCCACCTTGAAGACCATGATCGATACCCTGCGCAACGAGAACCCTGAAAACACGGTGGTCATTGACGGGGGCGATTGTTTCCAAGGGGGAGGAGTTGCCGCTCTGAGCGAAGGCCAAAATATCGTGCCTTTGATCAACCAAGTGGGTTATGACCTCATGCTGCCTGGCAACTGGGAGGTGGTATACGGTAAAGAGATGATGATGCAAGATTTGGGTGGGTATAACTCGGCCAAAATCTGCGCCAACATGTACCACGAGGGCGGCGATTTGCACGGAGAGATGATTTTCCAGCCCTATTGGATCAAGCAAATGGCGGGCGTAAAAATAGGCTTTATCGGGTACAACGATCCCTTGACGCCCAAGCGCCAGTCTCCTGCTTACAGCGAGGGCATTCGATTCACTGACCCACTGGAGAATGTAGCCAAATACATCAAGTACCTGCGTCAATATGAGAAGTGTTCAATGGTGTTCTTGGTGACCCATATGGGCTTGACCCAGCAAATTGCACTGGGCAATCAGCCTCAACTCGAAGGGGTTGACTACATCTTGGGAGCCGATACCCACGAGCGCGTTCGCAAGCCCATTCAGGCCAAGTACGCCAAGGTGACCGAGCCCGGTGCTTTCGGGTCTTTTGTGGCCAAGCTAGACGTAGTGGTAGAAGATGGACAGATCAAAGATCAGACCTATCAACTGCTCGACGTTGATCCCGATCAGTATAAGCCCAATTCCGACATGCAGGCCTTGGTAGACAAGATGCGCGAGCCCTACAAGGCTGAGCTCGACACCGTCATTGGCAAGACCAAGAGCACCTTGGTGCGTTACTACGTCATCGAAAACCCCATGGATAACTTGATCACCGATGCCGTTCATTGGAAATTCAAGCCCGATGTGGCCTTGTCAAATGGGTTCCGTTTCTGCCCTCCTTTGGTGGTCGAAAACCCTGAACAACCTCAGGAAATCACCAACGATTTCCTATGGTCTATGCTTCCTGTAAACAGCCAAGCCCGCTCGGGAGAGGTCAAAGGCTCTCGCTTGAAAGAGTGGTTGGAAAAAGAATTGGAGAACGTATTCTCGGTCGATCCTGCCAAACGCTTCGGCGGATGGGTCGTACGTTTCAAAGGAATGGAAATGAATTTCACCTCATCCAAGCCCATGGGTGAGCGCATCAACTGGATCAAGATTGGCGGTGAACCCATTGAAATGAACCGCAGTTACAAGGTCGTAGCCTGCGAGCGAGAAGGGGACCCCGAAGACATGCTGTGCCGCATCAATAATGTGGAGAATCCCATTGATCTTCCCAACTACTTGCACGATGTCATTCGCGAATACCTCAAGGAACATTCGCCTGTGGAGCCCAAGGTAGAAGGCCGTGTAACCTGCACCGATCTTCCCCAGAATGTGCTCTCGCAGCTCGATGGATATGAGTACGAGTTTGTGTAACCCACGTCACTAAAAACAAATGCACAAAGCTTCAATTTTGTACTTATGATGGAAATAATTGGATACATCGGAGCCATAGCCATGGGGCTTTCGCTTGGATTGATAGGCGGCGGCGGTTCAATCTTGACCGTGCCCATTTTGGTATACCTGTTCTCAGTTGATGCGGTGTTGGCCACGGCTTATTCCTTGTTCATCGTGGGATTGACGTCTCTAGTAGGCTCTTTCTCTCACATGCGATTGGGTAACATTCATTGGCGAACGGCCATTGTTTTTGGTATCCCTTCGATCATCAGTGTGTATCTAACCCGTCATTACGTAGTTCCCGCCATTCCCGATGTTGTTTTTTCGAGCGCTGGTTTTGAGGTAAGCAAGAGCATGGCGTTATTGGTATTGTTCGCCGTGATTATGGTCTTGGCAGCTTACTCCATGATTCGCAAAGGCAAGCCCCAAACGCAAGAAGCGGCTGAGATTGCATACAACTATCCCTTGATTACCGTTGAAGGCCTGGTGGTCGGTTTGGTGACCGGTTTGGTAGGCGCAGGCGGGGGCTTCTTGATCATTCCTGCTTTGGTTTTATTGGCCAAGCTTCCCATGAAGCAGGCCGTAGGAACTTCGTTGATCATCATAGCCTCAAAATCGCTGTTGGGCTTTTTGGGAGACCTGGGTCAAAAGAACCAAGTCATTGACTGGACCTTCCTGATGATCTTCTCGGCGATTGCAGTGGGCGGTATTTTGTTCGGCGCTCAACTTTCCAAACGCATCAGCGGTGATAAATTGAAACCTGCATTTGGTTGGTTTGTGCTGATCATGGGCGTTTATATCATTGTCAAAGAAACCTTGTTGAAATGAGCATGAATTCCAAGTCCATTGAGACCCTTGTGAAAACCATGGCGGGCTTGCTGTGGTCCTTGGGTTTGATGGTGGTAGGCATTGTGTTGATTGCAGTTTGGACCCTGTGGGGATCCAAGTTTCAGCCACACAAAAACCGCGAACCCCTTTCAGATTCGGCCATGTTGGCTTGGAAATTGAGCCAGCCCGTGCAATACCCATCGTTGGATACCTCATCGAATTTGTGGACGGCGATGGACGTCGATGCCCTGCCCGAGGGCGCTAAAAAAGACCAATTGCTTTACGGTAAGGAATTGGTGGCTCACACGGCCAAATATTTGGGACCCAAAGGTTCTGTGGCTGCCTTGAGCAACGGTTTGAATTGCCAAAATTGCCATTTGAATGCAGGAACCCAACCCTGGGGGAACAACTACGGTTCGGTAGCGGCTATTTACCCCAAGTTTCGGGCTCGCAGCGGTACCGTTGAAGATATTTACAAGCGCATCGCCGATTGTTTTGAACGCAGTTTGAACGGCACCGCCCCTGCTAAGGAATCGAAGGAGATGCAAGCCATGGCGGCCTACATCCAATTCGTCGGTTCCAACCAGCCCAAGGGAGAGAAGGCAAAGGGTGCTGGCATTTACAATTTGGCATTTTTAGATCGACCTGCCGATCCCGTTGGGGGCAAGGCGGTCTATGAAGTAAAGTGTGCGAGTTGCCATGGAGCCGATGGTCAAGGCGCCCTGAATGCAGACGGTACCGAATACACTTATCCGCCGTTGTGGGGCGAACACAGCTATAACCACGGGGCC
>JAURGZ010000018.1 GCA_030833525.1 Bacteroidota bacterium
CTTGGTTTTCCCAGTTGGCGTTTACGCCCAGCAAATGATTGGATAACCAACGCTGCCGGGTGATGGAGGCTTGCCACAGCGAGCTGTCTATGCCGGGGTTTACCCCGTAATCAGCCAAGTTGCCTTCGGGCTTGAACTGTTCGAAATAGCCGGCCCCTTTGGTGTGAAACAGGGTGGTATTCAGGAATTGTTTCTCTCCCAATGGAAGGCGGGTATACAAGTGGGTGTGCACCTGAAGGTAGTTGTCGGTTTCGTTGGGGTAGAGGTAGTAATTGTATTGGCTGGGTTGGCTTTGAAACAGGTTCAGGGAGTCTTCCCGGTTGCGGTAGGTATAGCCCAAGTTTCGCTCGTAGTGGGCTTGTAGGTCAGCCGCGGTGCCGCTGTATTTTTCGATGGGTACTCCCCACCAGGCTTGGTAGGTTTTTTCCCTTCCTCCGAAATGCAGCAACTTGATGGGTATGTTTTTGTTTTTGCCTGCTCGGTATGCAGCCGATGCCCAGTAGCTCTGGAGCTCGCTACTGGCACGATCCACAAATCCATTGGAACTGATGTTGGACAGGCGCAGATCAAAACTCCAGCGATCTTTTAGCCAGCCGCTGCTGTGGCTCAGGCTGAATTTGCGGGTGCCAAACGAACCGTACGATAGGTGCAAGAGGCTTTGGGCTTGGTTGGGACTTTCGGTCTGGATGTTGACGCCGGCGCCGAAGGCGCCGGTACCCCCAGACGAGGATCCAACCCCGCGCTGAATTTCAATCGAAGAGGTAGACTGGCTCAAGTCGGGCATGTTGACCCAAAATACCCCTTGGCTTTCGGCGTCGTTGATGGGTACCCCGTTGACGCTGACCAAGGTTCGAGTGGCGTCGCTGCCGCGTACCCGAATGCCGGTATATCCCACTCCATTGCCTGCGTCTGAGGTTACAATCAGACTCGGCTGCCACTGCAAAAGCACCGGTAAGTCGCGGCCAGAGCTGCTGTTGAGCAATTCGGTTCGCTGCATTTCAGTCTTGGCGAAGGCTTGGCTCAAGCCGCGACTCGCCTTCACCATGATCAATTCCAATGTTTCGATGCTGTCGCTGGGGCGGGTCATGGAGGAAGCACTTTGCGCATGCAGAGATGAACAGGCCAATGCGGTCAATACAAGAAGGTTTTTTTTCATGGGTCTATCGGCTTCATTCGGATGCACAAGACCCCTAAGGCTTGACCATTTCCCTGCGCAGGCATTACCCTGATCAGGTTGGCGGGTATGTTCTCAGCACTCTGAAATCGAGGCACCCCGAATGTGTATGCAATATTAATCGATTTTTTACATAGCGTGGGCAATTCAAGTTGAAGAGGCCGAGTCAAAACACGACTTTTGTTAGCATGATCGGTAGAAGAATAGGCTTGTTTTTGACCATGCTGTTGGCCCTGGCAGCCGTTTCGGCCCAATCGGTCGAGGCGCCGGCTTACCGCTCGGCCTTGGCCAAGCGCCCTTCTGATTTGCGCCCGTTCTTGACCTTGCACAACCAGAGCTACGCCAATGTATCGGAGTGGCTGCTCAAGGATTTGAAGTTGAATTTGCAGGTCGATTTTGATCACCAACGCTTGAAAGCGAGCGGGGAGTACCGTTTCCAAAATGTATCGTCCAGCCCTTGGTTGGTTCTGGACGTTCAAGACATGCAGGTGCTCAGGGCCATCGATATGGAGACCCAGCGCCCATTGGCCTTTGCCATCATTGAAAATCCGTACGGTTCACGAGGATTGCCCTCAGGGGTACATTCTCATGCCCTGGTGGTAGAAACCCAAGGCATCACCGGTGATCTGCATTTGCGATTGGAATGGATGACCGAGCCCCAATCAGCGGCTCTGCAGTGGTTGGAGCCCAGCCAGACTCACGACAAACAAAGCCCATTCTTGTTTTCGCAATCGCAGGCCATTTTGGCCCGCAGTTGGGTTCCCTTGCAAGATTGTCCCTCGGTGCGCTTTGCCTACCAGGCAGAGGTGACGATTCCATCCAGCATGGAAGTGGTTATGAGTGCGGTGCCGGTGGGTCAATCTCAGGCCGATTCCCTGCACCGACGGGTATTGTTTGAGCAGAAAAGACCCATTCCTAGCTACCTGCTTGCGCTGGCAGTTGGGGAATTTGAATACCAAGCCCTCAATGACAAATGCGGGGTATATGCCGAACCCGGCTTGATCAAGAAAGCCGTTTGGGAATTTGCCGACTTGCCAGCCATGATAGATTCAGCCGAGGCTTTGTACGGTCCCTATGCATGGGGTCGTTACGATGTTTTGGTGCTTCCGCCGAGTTTCCCGTTCGGGGGCATGGAGAACCCCTGCGTAACCTTTGCTACCCCGACCATCATTGCCGGTGACCGCAGCCTCACCAGCCTTTTGGCTCACGAATTGGCCCATAGCTGGAGCGGCAATTTGGTAACCAATCACACCTGGGATGATTTCTGGCTCAACGAAGGGTTTACCGTCTATTTCGAGGGTCGGATCATGGAAAAGGTCTACGGAAAAGGCTATGCAGACATGCTGACCGTCCTGGGATGGAGCGATTTGCAAAGCACCTTGAATGAGATGCGCGATGCTCCTGATGATACCCATCTTCATTTGGATTTGGGCACCCGCGATCCCGACGATGGATTGACCGACATAGCTTATGAGAAGGGCCGTTTCTTTTTGATGCTGGTAGAACAGCGCGTGGGCAGAGTGCCTTTCGATGCTTTTTTAAAGCGGTATTTCGAATCCCATGCTTTTGGGACCATGAGTTCTGAGAAGTTCATTGAGGTGCTCAACCGTGATTTGCTCGACCAAAACCCCGAGTGGGATATGGACCTGGAGATTGAAGCCTGGATCTATGGCGAGGGCGTTCCCCAGCCTTGGCCCTTGTTCTCCTCTCAAGAGTTGAGTCGAGTGGCTTTGATGGCTCAGACCTTCAATCGAACCCTGCGGGTGGAAGACATTCAAACAGAGGGTTTTACCACCCACCATTGGCTTTGTTTGCTTCGCAACTTGGAGCTGAAGGACTCAGCCCAAATGGCTAAGTTGGACAAGGCCTTCGCCATCACTCAAAAAGAGAATGCTGAAATTGCCTGTCTGTGGTTCGTGCATGCCGTGCATTGCCAGTATCGACTGGCCTATGCCGCCATGGAGAGTTTCTTGGGCCAAGTGGGTCGTCGTAAATTCTTGATGCCCATATACGAAGCTCTCGCTGCACAAAGCCCTGAATCCCGGGAAGAAGGATTGGCCATGTATGTTCGAGTTAGACCTGGCTATCATTCGGTAAGCCGTCAAAGTTTGGATGAGCTCTTTGAATTGGAGCATGTCGATGAACATTCCATGATGTTGCATATGCCCAGCAGCGGTGCGGTTCCTGCCCTGATTGAGGCGCCACGTGAGACCCGCAGTCCTGAAGGCAGCAACAGCGATGGTTCGGGCAATGGAACCACCCGCGACGGGGGAACCCTGCGCGATGTGCCGCCCGCCGGTGACGATGACGATAAAAAGAACTAAGCCTTATGAACACCTGGGCTGAGGCGAGTTGGGAGCCTTTGAAGGGTTTTGCTCAGGGAGTTAGGATTCAACGCGACGACCTGATTCATGCCGTGGTGTCAGGCAACAAATCGCGCAAGTTAGCCGGTTGGTTGCGCTTGGCTCGGGAACAGGGTGCACAACGCTTGGTGAGCATGGGTGGGGCCTATTCAAACCACATGATAGCCTTGGCTTCGGCCGCGAGTGATGCGGGTTTTGCCGCTGCCGTTTATGTGCGAGGCGAAGAAGAGCGCAGCAATTTGTACCTCGATTACGCCCGCAGTCAGGGCATGGAAATTTGGCCCATCAGCCGTGAAGAATACCGTCAACTGCGATTGACGGGTCCCACTCAGTTGGAGCCTGGCGATCTATTCATTCCCGAAGGCGGCGCGGGCCAGCCGGCATACGAGGGATTCGAGAATCTTGTGCAAGCTTGGCCTAGCGACTTGGAATGGGTGTTGCACGCTTCGGCCACGGCCACCACGGCCATTGGCTTGGGAAAGGCCCTGCAGAAAGCGCGCAGGAATACTCAGGTGCTGGCTGTTGCGGTGCTGAAAAACGCCAATGAACAGCGCCAAATGATAGCGGCACAGAACTTGACCCATGTTTCAGTTTGGGAGCAGGCTCACTTCGGCGGATACGCCAAAACACCGCCCGAATTGCTTCGCTATTGGAAAGAGGCTGAAGCGAAGACGGGTTTGGTTTTGGATCCGGTGTATACAGCCAAAGCCCTGTGGGCCTTGGAGCAAGGATTGAAGGAGCAGGCATTGACCGCAAATGGCATGTTTCTGCATACCGGCGGCATATGGGGAGGCCAAAGCGAGCGCTACCGCGATAGGGTGTGATGCTTATTGCACCGAACCGGTTACAATGAGTTGTGTGCCGCTGCCATCTGCAAACTCAACGCGAATGAATTTCTTGAAAAACCCGGGGTGCCCTTGGGTTTCGTATACGGCTTTAACCCAGCCTTCCTGGCCTGGGGCTATAGGGGTTTTGGTGAAATCAGAAACGGTGCAAGAACAGCTGGGAGCTGCCTCGGCAATGGTGATAGGGCTAGTGCCCGTATTGGTAAAACGAAACACGTATTCTGCTGCAGGACCGGTAGGCAATACCCCAAATTCTTTGACTCGGGTTACCCATTGGGCTTGGTAGTTCATGGCTGAGCTGTCAATGGGTGAAGGAGGTGTGGGAGCCAGCGAGCCTGCGTCGACCTCACCGGTGTATTCGGCTTCTTCAAAAGCGGACAGCTCGGCAGGAATTTCAACCGCGTCGTACTCCGCAATGTTTGCTTCAACGGCAGCAAAATCTTCCACAATCCACTCGGTTTCGGCTTCGGGAGATTCATCGACCATGGCTTCTAAGGTCACCATGTCATCTTGTTGGTCAAGAATGGCTTGTCCTTGGCGCTTATGCTTGTTGGAAAATAGGGCGACAAGAAGAATGCCGAATAGTTGTAGTGCTTGCATGATTAACGATTGCTGATTCGCAAATATCGGGGTTTATACAGCACGGGACGTTCGCCTGCTCGTACCTGGGGTCGCACGATGCTGCAGTTCCCCTCAATGATGAGACTAAAGGAACCGGTGGGTAGATCGACCACGGCCGTTTTGCTGAATGGGCCGGGAGGGGTATTCTTGGAATAGAAGTACAATACGACAGAGTCTTGTGCCCCTGCTGCCACGCCTTCTGTGGGATAGCCTGCAGCCGTGCATTGGCAGTCTGGTGCGACTTGCGAGATGTAAAGAGTTTCGTCGGTTTTGTTTTGGATGTAAAATACTGCTTGTACCGTATCGCCTTGATTGACGTCGAGGTGCACGGATGCAGAACCCATTAAGGTTAACGTTTGGGCATTTACAGAGCTGCCCAAGCTGAGCAGCAAGGCGATCAATACATAGCGCATAAGGACAAAAAAGGCCCGTTTCCGGGCCTTTGAATTAGTTGTTGATGATCAGTGATTTGGGTTTCTCGGGTTCACGAATCACGTTGCCTGAAATGTTCAGAGTGACGTCGCCTCCATTTGAGAAGATGAATACACTCTTGTTGAAGGTTCCAGGACGACCGTTGGAATCGTACTTAACCGTAATTTTAGAGCTCTGGCCGGGTGCAATGGGCTCTCGGGGCCACGAAGGGGTTGTGCATCCGCAGGAGGCTTGTACATTTTTCAATACCAATGGCTCGGTGCCTGTGTTTTTGAAAATGAACTCGTGCGTAGCGATTTGGCCTTCAATGACCGATCCAAAGGCATGGGAAGTGGTTTCGAATTTCAATACGGCATTGCTGCTCGCAGGTGCATTTTGTGCGAAACTGCTGGCTGTGAAAGCCCAAGCGCAGAGTAAGAACAGAACCTTCTTCATGCGTTATTCCTTACAAATCGCTACCAGCAGAACCTGAATCGGTAATCACGTTTCCGTGAATGGACAATACAACGGGCTTGTCAGGGAACTGATCAAAGGTCACCGTGATGGTTTTGTCGAATTGACCGGGACGGCCTTCAGTGCCATAGCTAGCCTTTACCTCGCCAGTTTGACCGGGCATGATAGGGGTGTTGGTGTAGCTAGGGGTGGTGCAACCGCAAGAAGGTTTGGCTTGGGTGATCACCACGGGAACTGAAGAGGTGTTGGTGAATGAAAAGGAGGTCTCGGCTTTGGGTCCCATTTTGATGGTTCCAAAGTCGTGAGATTTGGTGGTCCACTTGATGGGTTCAGTGGCCTGTTGGGCCAAAGCCGTAGCAAAGAATGCAACGGTAGCCAATGCGAAAGTCAACAGTTTTTTCATAGTCTTCTATTTTCAATTTTACGCTTCTTTTGGCAATATCCGTGCCAAAGGGAGGCAGTTCTTGGTTGGTTAGAGTTTGCGTTTAACTTCTTCTTCTTTGTAAACTTCGAGGTAGTCACCCACTTCAATATCGTTGAAGCGTTCGATTTGCAGACCGCATTCGTATCCTTTCTTGACTTCTTTGACGTCGTCCTTATAACGCTTCAATGAGGACAAGCTTCCCGTGTGAATGACCACTCCATCGCGAATGATGCGAATCATGGAGCCGCGTTCTACGACGCCATCGGTAACCATGCATCCGGCGATGCTTCCCACCTTGGAAATCTTGAATACTTCCCTGATTTCCACATTTCCAATGACCTTTTCGACCACTTCGGGACTGAGTAGACCCTCCATAGCAGATTTGATCTCTTCAATGGCTTTGTAGATGATGGAGTATGCGCGAATGTCGATTTCTTCGTTCTCGGCCAAATGCTTGGCTTTGGCTGAAGGTCTCACGTTGAAGCCAACGATGATGGCATCTGATGCAGAAGCCAGCAATACATCGCTTTCGGTGATTTGTCCTACACCGCGGTGAATCACGTTCACGGCGATTTCTTCGGTGCTCAATTTCAACAGCGAGTCGCTCAAAGCCTCTACTGAGCCGTCTACGTCACCCTTTACAATCAACTTCAACTCTTTGAAGTTTCCAACGCTCAAACGGCGTCCAATTTCGTCCAGGGTAATGTGGCGCTGGGTGCGTATGCCTTGTTCGCGAACCAATTGTTGGCGCTTGTTGGCTACGTCTTTGGCTGTGCTTTCTTCGCTGAATTCAACCCAGATATCACCGGCGGTAGGAGTATCACTGAATCCAAGCATTTTCACGGGGGTGCTTGGAGGAGCTTCTTTGATGTTGCTGCCTCTTTCGTTGAACAAAGCACGCACCTTGGCATAGTAAGGTCCAGCTACGATGTGATCTCCCACGCGCAGCGTTCCTGTTTGCACCAGCATGGTACACACAATGCCTCGGCCTCTTTCTTGGGTCGCTTCAATCACCGTTCCCTTGGCATTGCGATCGGGATTGGCTTTGAGTTCCATCATTTCAGCTTCCAACAATACTTTTTCCAGAAGCTTATCGATGTTCAAGCCCTTCTTTGCTGAGATTTCCTGGCATTGGAATTTGCCGCCCCAGTCCTCGACCAAGATGTTCATGGCTGCCAATTGTTCGCGAATGCGATCGGGATTGGCCCCGTCTTTGTCCATTTTGTTGATGGCAAAAACCATGGGTACACCGGCGGCTTGAGCGTGTGCGATGGCCTCTCGTGTTTGCGGCATGACGCTGTCGTCTGCGGCAATTACAATGATAGCCAAGTCTGTTACTTTGGCACCCCGAGCACGCATAGCGGTAAAGGCTTCGTGACCAGGTGTATCCAAGAAAGTGATTTTGCGTTTGTCTTGCAGGGTTACCTCGTATGCCCCAATGTGCTGGGTGATACCACCGGCCTCACCAGCGATCACGTTCTCTTTACGCACGTAGTCGAGCAGCGATGTTTTACCGTGGTCGACGTGACCCATTACTGTAACAATGGGCGCGCGGGGTTTGAGGTCTTGGGGATTGTCTTCGTCCTCTTCTTCAGCGATGATCTGCGATTCTGCATCGACAAATTCGATTTCATAGCCGTATTCGTCGGCCACAATTTGAATGGTTTCGGCATCCAAACGCTGGTTGATGGACACCATCAGGCCCAAGGTGAAACAAGCTGAAATGATGGCGGTAACTGGTTGATTCATCAACTGAGCCAAGTCGTTGGCCGTAACGAATTCGGTTACTTTCAAGATCTTGCTTTCAGCCTCTTCGCGTTCTTGGCGTTCGCGGCGCTGCTGATTGCGATCTTCCTTGTTTCGCTGCTTGATTTTGTGTTTTTGACTACGGGTTTTGCCGGCAGAGCCCATGCGGCCCATGGTGTTTTGAACGTTTCGATTGACGGCTTGCTGCGTAACTTCAGCTTTGCCAGCGCCCGCGGCAGGTGCTTTTTGGGTTTCCTGCTGGCGTTGCTCGCGTATGCGTTCTTGTACGGCAACCTTTTCGCCTTCAACGGTTTTGCGCTTGCGTTTGCGCTTTTCGCGCAGTTCGTCACGGGCATTGTCAGCCAATGATTTTACGCCTGAACGGTCCTGGGTGGGCAGGTTGATTTTGCCCAATACCTTAGGTCCGCTCAGTTTCTCGAACTTGGTTTCAACCTTTTCATCGGTTTCTCCAGGTTCGGGGGTGGCTGAGGCTTCTACTTCAGGAGCAGGGGCGGTGGCCGCCACTTCAGGAGCAGGAGCAACGGGTTCTGTTTTGGGTGCTTCTGCAGGAGCCTCTGATTTTTGAGGCGCTGCTTTGGCAGCAACAGGTTCAGCCTGAGCTTCGCTTTTTTTCTTAGACCCTTTGGCAGAAATCTCGATTTTGCCCAAGACCTTGGGACCTTGCATAGGAGCAGAGGAAACCGATGCCTTTTCGACTGCGGGAGCCTCTTCGGCTTTGGGAGCTTCTGGCTCTAAGGGAGCAGGAGCGGGTGCAGGGGCAGGCGCAGGTTCTGGAGTAACCGCGCGAGCGGGTTTAGCGCTCTTCAATTGGTTTGCCTCCTCGCGAGCGGCTTTGTCAGCCGAGAACTCTTCCACAAGTGCTCGGTACATCTCGTCAGAGATTTTGGTGGTGGGTCGAGGCTCAACCTGAAAACCAGAGTTGTTCAGGAACTCGGCCAAGACCTGTGCACTTCGGTTCAGTTCACTGGCTACTTTAGCTAAACGGTATTCCGCCATATTTTGTTCAAAATTAACTTTATGTTGCGATAAATCCCAAGTTTTGCGCGGTCTCCCGCTTGCAGAGCCTGGAGTTGGTTAGGGATTCAAGACCAACTCCAAGCTTGAAAGGATCGATTATTCGAATTCCGATTTGAGGATCTTTTGAACCTCTTCGATGGTTTCTATCTCGAGTTCGGTTCGGCGAGCCAAATCTTCTACGCTGTGGCGCAGAACGTCTTTGGCAGTATCCAAACCGATTTTTTTCAATTCTTCGATGATCCAAGTTTCGATTTCGTCCAAGAATTCGTCCAAGTCCACATCGTCTTCGGATTGGATTTCAGCGTTGACACGGTACACTTCGATTTGGTAGCCTGACAATTTGCCGGCCAATTTGATGTTGTGACCGCCTCGGCCAATGGCCAAAGATACCTGGTCGGCTTCCAAAAATACGTTTACTACTCCCTCTTCATCTTTGATTTCCATGCGGCTAATCACAGCAGGCTGCAAAGCGCGCTGAATGAACAGGGCGTTGTTGGTGGTGTAGCTGATGACATCGATGTTTTCGTTGCGCAATTCGCGAACTATGCCGTGAATTCGAGCTCCTTTTACACCCACGCAGGCACCAACGGGATCGATGCGGTCATCGTAGCTTTCAACGGCCACTTTCGCACGTTCGCCGGGCTCACGCACCACCTTCTTGATGGTGATCAAACCGTCCAAAATCTCGGGAACTTCCAATTCGAATAGGCGCTCCAAAAACTCAGGGCTGGTTCGAGACAAAATGATGCGGGGAGTAGCTTTCTCCATGTCTACGTCGTGAACGATGGCGCGAATGCTATCGCCTTTTTTGTAGATATCGCGGGGAATCATGTGCTCTTTGGGCAAGGTCAATTCATTGCCCTCGTCGTCCAATACCATGATCTCGCGCTTCCAAACGTTGTACACTTCGCCGGTGATGATTTCACCGCGGCGATCTTTGTATTTTTTAAACAGTTCGTCTTTTTCCAGCTCGATGATGCGACTCATCAAGGCTTGACGCGCGTTCAAAACGGCACGGCGACCAAAGTCTTCCAAGAAAACCTGTTGAATGCAATCTTCACCAACGGCGTAGTCAGGCTCAAAATGCTGGGCCTCAGCCAATGTGATTTGCAAATTGGGGTCTTCCACTTCGCCTTCTTCCACGATCAGTCGAAGATGGTACATCTCAATGTCACCGGTTTCGGTGTTGATGATGATGTCGAAATTGGCATCTACACCGAATTTCTTGCGCAGAATGTTTCGGAAAACATCTTCCAAAACACGCATCATGGTTGCGCGATCAATGTTCTTGAACTCCTTGAACTCGGTGAAGCTGTCAACCAGGTTCATGCCTAAATCTTGGGCTTTGGCTTTCATGTTATTTAAATTTTAATACAATAGTTGCGTTGAGTATAGTTGAATAGGGTAGCAAGCGAGGTTCGGTGCGCACCTTTCTTCCTTTATCTGGAAACTGGGCTAAGAAATGCAAGGTGTCGCCTTCGCGGCGCAGCAGTTCCCCTTGAAAGGATTCCTCTGCGGTCTGAATCTGAAAATCTCGACCCACATGCTTATTGAATTGACGCAAGTCGGTCAATGGCTGATCGGCGCCGGGAGAAGAAATCTCAAAGGTGAAGGGTTCCTCGCCAAAATTACCTTCGTCAATCAAGGTGGAAATGTGGCGAGTGAAGTCAATGAGAACCTTCATGTTGAGGACTTCTTCGCTGTCAACCAAAAGTGCAATGGCTCCCTCTTCGGTCATTTCATGCCCGATGTAGAACAAGCCAAAGGCTGAGGCTTCCTGTTCAATGAGTTGGCGCAATTGGGAGATGAGCTCTTGCATATTAAAATTTCTGTCAACAAAAAAGGGGCTGCTTTCGCCGGCCCCTTTCTAAGGATTCAGAATGGTACTGCAAATATAGGCCAAATCAGCGGTCTGTGCAACTATGGGTTGCTCAGTAACCGGGCTTGCAAGATGTGCAAATCGCCAAGAGGTCGGTCGGCGTTGCCGGTTTGGGTCTTGTTCAAGGCATCGAGGGTGGCGTATCCGTCATAGAGGTATCCAAAAATGGTGTAAGCGCCGTCTAAAGAGGGGGCGCCGCCCCACTGGCTGTAAACCTTTCGAGCGCGCTCGGGAGTGCGAAGATGCATGGAGTCTATCGACGAACCTGAATATGCATTGACCTCTTCGAACAGGGCGTTTAGGCCCTTTTGATCGCCTTGATTGATGGCCTGCTGCCAGCGTTGGTAGTAGTCGATGTTAGCGGGGTCTCTGAAAAAGTCGTTGTAATAACGCTGTTGCTGCATCACGCGCATTTGTTCATCGGTGTAACGCTGACCCGTTACAATGTAGAATTGGCTTCCTGAACTTTCCCGTTTGGGATTGACGGCGTCGGGCTGCCGGGCCATAGCCAGGGCTCCGCGCCAGTGAAACAAGCTGTCGCTGATTTCGGCCTTCAGGGTATAGCCTGGGTCTCCGTTGCCCAAGCTTTGGTCGGGAGTGGCTTGCTTGGAGTTGGGATCGCCGGCTTGAACCATGAAATCCCGAACGATGCGGTGAAACAACAGGCCATCGTAAAAACCTTCTGATACGAGTTTGAGGAAATTTTGGGTATGGCCAGAAACCGAGGGGTTGAGGGCTACAAACAGGGATCCAAGCTCGGTTCTGAGTTCTACTTTGGGCCAGTTTTCAGGGGGGCTCGCCCAGGGAGATACCAGGCTGTCTTGAGACTGAGATGATTGGGCATCGGCTACCAAATCAGAGGTTTTTTCAGCGGTACAGGCCGCCAAGAATAAGACGGGAATAAGAAGTAGGCGCATGCTAAAATTCCAGAATAGACTCGCGTTCAAAGTATTCAACCAAATGTTGGCGTAGCAAATTTTCTTGCTCGATGACGCTCAAGTTGGGAAGTCGTTTGGCATTGGACCACTGGGGCCATCCGTCGGGATCCAAGCCATCGAGGGTATAGTAACCCGAGTAGCTCAGGGCTTTGCAACTGGCGATGCTCATGAGCCGCGTTTTCTGCTCCTTGGTGAAGGATTTGTCAGGAATGAGGCCCAATTCTCGAATGCCTACCAGGAATAATACGGCATTCAAATCGGGTCTACGCTGGAAATTGCTTTCCACGAAATCCATGATTTTAAGCCATTTATGCTTGATTTCCTCCTGCAAGGTGCTGAAGTCGTTGGAATCAAAGGGGGCGGTGGCGTTCACGCTTCAAAGTTCTGCATTCGAAGCCGCATTCTCTGTACTTTTGTTTGGCATGCCACTGTACGATAGACGCAACCCGGTTCACCCCTTGATGCAACGGGCCAAAAATGTCTCTGATGTATTGACCATCAAACGACAACGGGCGGCACTTTGGCAAGTCTCGACCTTGCGAAAAATGATTTTCAAGGCCCGTCAAACCGAGTTTGGCAAGCAACACGGGTTCGAGCGCATTCTCATTCAGCCTGATGTGGTGGCGGCTTTTCAGAAGCAGGTTCCACTTTCCGATTACAACCGCATGCACCCTTGGTGGATGCGCGAATTTCAAGGCGAACCGAATGTAACATGGCCTGGCCGAGCCCAGTATTTTGCGTTGAGTTCAGGCACTACCACAGGCAGTTCCAAGTACATACCGGTCACGCAGGCGCAGCTCAAAGCCATTTACCGGGCGGGAACTCGCCAGCTCCTGTCGATCGCGAGAACCGATGTGCCCAAGGACTTTTTCACCAAGAATTATTTGACCATTGGTGGCAGTACCGATTTGGAGTACAACGGGGTGGCCTATTCGGGTGATTTGAGTGGCATTACCACGCGAAATGCTCCGTTTTGGTTTGACCGATTGGCCAGGCCCACTCCTGAAATCAAACGGCAAAAAGATTGGGCCCAGAAAATGGATATCATGGTCAAAGAAGCGCCCAATTGGGATGTGGCCATGATTGCCGGGGGGCCGGCTTGGGTGAAAATGCTCTTGACCCGCATCGTGGAGCACTACAAGCTGGATAACATTCATGCACTCTGGCCGCATTTTAGCGTGTACAGCTGGGGTGCAGTTGCCTTAGATCCGTACAAAGCTGACATCGATGCCTTGTTGGGTCGTCCCATCAAGTACTTTGAAACCTATTTGGCGAGCGAGGGTTTCATTGCCTATCAGAACCGAGAGGAATCTCAGGGCATGACCTTGGCATTTCGCAACCAAATGTTCTTTGAATTTGTACCCTTCCATTCTGACAACTTTGATGAGAATGGAGACTTGCGGCCAGGGGCCGAGGTGCTCACAATAGCGAAGGTTCAAGAAGGTGTAGAGTATGCCATTTTGATCACGACCTGCGCTGGGGCTTGGCGCTATGCCATTGGAGATACGGTTCGATTTGTCAATGTAGACGCTTGTGAAATCAAAATCACCGGCCGCATCAAGCACCATCTGAGCATTTGCGGCGAGCATTTGAGCGTCGACAACATGAATCAGGCCTTGGGGCAAGTGGCCCAGGAAATGGGGCTGCGTTTTCCCGAGTTTACCGTCAAAGGCTTTTCGCGCAACGGCCAATTCGGTCACATTTGGCATTTGGCCTGCAACCAAGAGGCCAACGTCAATGAAATAAAAACCCGATTGGATGCCGCCTTGAGCCGGGTGAACGACGATTATGCCGTCGAGCGCAAGCATGTGCTGACCGAGATGGAAGTTCAGGTTTTGCCCGAATCTTTGTTCTTGGATTTCATGGATTACCGAGGCAAAATTGGAGGGCAATCCAAATTTCCCCGGGTCATGACCGATGCCCTTCACCAAGAATGGTCGAATTTTGTGGCGCTCAGAAAGCCCTAAATACCATGCAAACCGAAAGTCGTTCCCAGCACCGCCACTTGGAGTCCATGAATTTCTTGGAATTGGTCGATGGAATCAACCAAGAAGATGCCCGTTTGGCCGCCATTGTTCAGGCTGAATTACCCGCCGTATCGCGATTGGCTGAAGCCATTTTTGAACGTCTGTTGATTGGGGGACGCCTGTTTTATATGGGAGCCGGCACCAGCGGTCGATTGGGGGTGGTTGACGCCTCTGAATGTCCACCCACCTTCGGGGTTCCATTTGACAAAGTCATTGGCATTATGGCGGGTGGCGATGGGGCCATTCGAAAAGCCGTAGAATTTGCCGAAGACGATACCGAGCAAGGATGGAAGGACTTGGAAGCTTGGAATATCAGTGCGCAGGACTTGGTTGTGGGTATCAGTGCTTCGGGTAGAACGCCATACGTATTGGCTGCTTTGCAAGCCTGTAAAGCTCAAGGAATCCAAACCGGATGCATCGTATGCAACCCCGATTCAGCCATTGCCCAAGTTTCGAATTTCCCAGTTGCTGTGGTTACGGGGCCTGAATTTGTTACGGGAAGCACCCGAATGAAGGCGGGTACGGCTACCAAAATGGTTTTGAATATGCTTACGACATCAGTCATGATCAAATTGGGGCATGTGCAAGACAACAAAATGGTAGACATGCAGCTCACCAACCACAAGTTGATTGAGCGGGGCACACGCATGGTGCAAGAAGAGACCGGCTTATCAGACCAAGAGGCCAAGGTTCTGTTGCTAGCCGAAGGATCGGTTCGCAAAGCGGTAGACGCGTTTCGCCGTTCAAAATAAAAGCGATTCAACTGAGCCTGTCTCTCAAGTTACTTCAGAGCACCTGTTGAGCCATTCTAAAAGCTCACGGCCCAAGTCAAAGGAGCATTAGGCCAATATTTCCCAGGTTCGATCGGCGAGCAAACGCACCGTGTGCAGAAAATCGGCGTAGGGCATTTTGGAGCCCCATTCGTAGGGAGCGACCATGCTCAGCAGCTGAGAGCCGTCTTCTTTTTGGTAGAGGTGATAAATGCCCCCAATGATGGGTTCGAAGGCCAATTCAGCCCGGTAAATGCTGTGCGAGATTTCCAGGCGTTTCTCGATGTCTTTGGCCTGCTTGAGCAGCAATTCGGCTTGTTTGCGCAGCATGAGAATTTGCTGTTCAGCTTGGTGCTGCATAGCCTCGTGGGCATTGGCCTTGATCAGGCGTTTGTCGACGGGTTCAATTTTGGGAGAAGAGACACTCAGGGCATAGGGCGCTTGTGCCAACACCCCTTGGTATACGGCATCTTTCAAGAATTTGGGCCTCAAATCAGGCTCTTGGTCTGAAGTTTCAGCGGCTGAGTTGAGGTCTTCGTTCATGCCATTTAGAACAAGGACAGGGCTTAATTGTTTGCTTCAAACCAATCTTGGGCGATCAAGGTTTGGGCAATTTGAACAGCGTTGGTGGCGGCTCCTTTGCGCAAATTGTCGGCGACAACCCACATGTTCAACCCATGCTGTACGCTCTCATCGCGGCGAATGCGGCCTACGAATACCTCGTCTTTTTCATGGGCGGTCAACGGCATGGGGTATAGGTTTTCTGCGGGTTCGTCTTGCAGAATAACACCCGGAGCTTGGCTCAGCAACTGACGCACATCTTCCAAGTCAAAGGCGGTTTCCAATTCCACGTTCAAGCTCTCACTATGGCCTCCCATGGTAGGAATGCGCACCGTTGTGGCGGTGATTTTCAAGTCGGATAAGCCCATGATTTTGCGCGTTTCCAAGATCATTTTCATCTCCTCTTTGGTGTACCCATTGGGGGTGAAAACATCGATGTGAGGGAGTACGTTCAAATCAATCGCATGTGGATATACAGGCTTGGTTGCCGGTTTTCCCGTGCGCTCTTCAAAGAGCTGTTCTACGGCTTGTTGGCCCGTTCCTGTTACGCTTTGGTAGGTGCTGACAACAACCCGTTTTAAGCCGTAGGCCTGTTGCATGGGCTGCAGTACCAATACCATTTGAATGGTGGAACAATTGGGGTTGGCGATGATGCGCGCCTCAGGGCTCAAGCTATGGGCATTGATTTCGGGCACCACCAAGGGAATGTGGGCTTGCATGCGCCAAGCGCTGCTGTTGTCGATGACATAACAACCCCTTTCGGCGAACTGAGGGGCCCATTCAAGCGAGGTATTGCCACCGGCAGAAAACAGGGCGATCTGCGGCTTTTTTTCCAGGGCTTGTTCAGGGGTGATGACCGTGTAATCGCGGTCTTTATACCGAATGGTCTTGCCCGCACTGCGAGCACTCGCCACGGGAATGAATTCGCTAATGGGGAACTCGCGCTCCTCCAACACTTGGATGAGTTTGGTGCCTACTAGGCCTGTGGCTCCAACAACAGCAACTCGCATTAGGGTTGGGGCAGGGCTGAGCCGGGTTCGGCAGGGGTCATGGGTTCGCGCTGTTCGGCACGGGGTTCTTGCTCGGGGGCATCGCCGCTGTCGTCCATGGCTTCAAGAGCTTCAAAGTCCATGGCGCTTTCGTCGATGGAATCTTGTTGAGAGGTTTCCTCCTCAGAGAAGGCGGCTTGGTCTGTGCCAGACCCACAGCTGCTCAAGGTGAAGGCTCCCAACGCGAACAGGATGAAAGTGATTTTTCTCATTATAAAATGTCTAATGCTTCAAAAAAGGAATTCCATTCATCGAAGTTTTTCAGACCGACTTGGGCTTGAGCCACGCAGTCCAAAGAAATGAAAGAATGGGGGTCTAATGACAGGGCGAATTCGGCGTCAAACTGGGTGATTTTGATAGGACCTGCCCAAAAAGGGGCTTCAACGCTTTGGCTATCGCTGATCAAATATTCCAAGTCGTCTGCTAGCAATTGGCTCCAGCGCTGGGCTTGCTCGAGGCTACATGCAATGGCCTCAATGGGCAGCACGTCGCAATAGGCTTGAATGCTTTCAAGCGTAGTTTCAGGAGCGGTTTCCAAACACAATTTGGGCCCGCTGCACCAACCTATGATTTCCTGTATCTGGGCCAATGGCAGGGCATGCTCACCGCTGATGGCAAAGCCCATGTAATCAGCCATGCAACTCGCTGCGTAGCGAGCGTCAGCCAAATCTTGGATATGATTGAATTTGATCTTCACAAAAAAAAGGCTGCCGTTGGAGGCAGCCTTGCAATTTATACCAACAATTTAACAGGCTCCTCCAGGTATTCCTTCAGCGTTTTCAGGAACTGAGCGCCTAGGGTTCCGTCGACCACTCGGTGGTCGCAGCTCAGGGTAACCTTCATGGTTTTGACAGGTTTGATTTCTCCGTTCACAACCCCAACTTGATCCTTGACGGTTCCAACGGCCAAAATGCAGGCATCGGGAGGATTTACGATGGCCGTAAATTCATCAATGCCGAACATGCCCAAATTGGAAATGGTAAAGGTATTGCCCTGCCAGTCGCTGGGTTGCAACTTCTTTTCTTTGGCTTTGGCTCCGTAGGCTTTGACTTCGGTGCTGATTTGGCTCAAGCTCTTTTGGTTGGCAAAACGCACAACGGGAACCAACAAACCTTCGTCAACAGCCATGGCCACACCAATGTGAACATGGTGGTTGATGCGAATTTTATCGCCCAACCAACTGGAGTTGATTTTGGGGTGCTTGATCAAGGCCATGCTGCAAGCTTTGACCACCAAATCATTCATGGAAATCTTAACATCGCTGATTTGGTTCATTGCTTCGCGGGCTTCAACGGCCTTGTCCATGTTCATTTCTACGGTGAGATAGAAATGGGGAGCCGTAAACTTAGACTCACTCAAACGGGCAGCAATGGTTTTGCGCATTTGAGAAACGGGAACTTCGGTATAGCTTTCTTGGCCAGCAGGGGAAGCTGAAACGACAGCCGCAGGAGCAGGGGCGCTTTGGGCTGACTCGATGTCTTTTTTGATGATTCTTCCACCTTCACCGCTGCCTTGAATGCCGTTCAAGGCAATGCCTTTTTCGGCGGCGATTTTCTTGGCCAAGGGGCTGGCTTTGACGCGCTCTTCAGAGCTGGCGACTGGAGCAGGAGCTGGACTGCTAGCAGGCGCTGAGCCGGCTGGAGTTTCTGCGGCTGGTGCTGCAACTTCGGGAGCGGCTGCTGGAGCGGCTGCTGGAGCGGCTGAACCGTTCAACAGATTTTCGAATGCCTCACCGGCTGCACCAACCACGGCGATGGGTGCGTCTACAGGGATGGCTTGACCTTCAGGAGCCAGATACAAAACGGTGCCTTTGGCATACCCCTCCATATCCATGGTGGCCTTGTCGGTTTCAACCTCGGCAAGTACATCACCGCTTTTGACGGTATCGCCAACTTTCACGGTCCATTTAACGATGACACCTTCGGTCATGGTGTCGCTCATCTTGGGCAAAGTAATCAGTTCAGCCATAAAAATCTCGGCAAAATTAGGGGTTTTCCGCTAATTGAGGGCCTCTTCTGGACTGTGTATCTTTTGTGCATGAATATTCCTACAAAGGGAATGACCTTTGTTTGCATGTCAGCGTCCAACCAATACGAAGAATTTTTGCGATTCGTTTACGAAAACGGGACTCAGAAAACCGATCGCACCGGCACGGGAACTCGTTCCATGTTGGGAGGTCAGCTGCGTTTTGATTTGGCTGATAGTTTCCCCTTAGTCACCACCAAAAAAGTGCACCTGAAGAGCATCATCTATGAACTCTTGTGGTTTTTAAAGGGGGAAACCAACATTCAATACCTCAAAGAAAATGGCGTGAGCATTTGGGATGAGTGGGCTCGAGAAGATGGGGATTTGGGCCCGGTCTATGGCAAACAATGGCGCAGTTGGGAAACCCGAGATGGTCGAAGCATCGATCAAATCAGTCAAGCTCTGGATTTGATTCGAACCAACCCCGACTCTCGACGCATTTTGGTCAATGCCTGGAACGTAGGCGAGCTAGACCAAATGGCTTTGATGCCCTGTCATTGCCTGTTTCAGTTTTATGTGGCTGATGGCAAACTGAGTTGCCAGTTGTACCAGCGAAGCGCGGATCTGTTTTTGGGTGTACCCTTCAACATCGCTTCTTATGCTTTGTTGACCTTGATGATGGCCCAGGTTTGCGGTTTGAAACCCGGTGAATTTGTGCATACTTTTGGCGATGCTCACATTTACAGCAATCACTTTGAGCAGGTAGAGAAGCAGTTGAGCCGAGAGCCGAGGCCATATCCGCAGATGAAATTGAACCCCGAAATCACCGATTTGTTCGCATTCGACTACGGCGATTTTGAACTCATTGGATACGATCCTCACCCGGGGATCAAAGCGCCGGTAGCGGTCTAAGCCCAACGATAAACCCGCGCCCCATTTGCCTCCAGGGCCTGGTATAGTGTCGACCAATCTTCCAGACTGGACAAAAATGACAGCACGGCATCTCCCTCGAGAATGGGGGCATTTTTCCAATGCAGCAGGCGATCCGCTCCCAATCGATTGCCTTCGGCATGTGCTCGCTCACTCAACCAACCGCAAAGTGAATTTCCCATGAGCGTACGAGCGTATTTGGCCTTTTTGCCGTGGCCGAGCAGCCACATTCGCGGGGCTTTTTCCTGATGCTGAAAGTGTTTCCATTTGAGTTGCGTAAAGCGCTCGGTTTGGTAAAGCTCGGTTTTGCTCAAGCGCAGAGGGTGTTCTCGCCAGTGGTGTAAGGCCTCGGGGCAAGCTCGAAAAGGGATGCCCAAGGCATAAAGACGAAGCACGAAATCGTAATCTTCGGGGTATTGCAGCTGCTCGAACAATTGAGCAGCCAGCGGCCGTTCCAACATCCAACAGGGGTTGGCAACGGGGCATTCACGGTATCGGTGTTCGGCAAAATCACCTCGATCGACCCGCTCGTTGAGCCAGCGCTGGTACTCGAGGGTTCCCACTCCCAGCTCAGGGCCAAAGAAGGCTACCTTTCCTACGCTCAGTGCTGGTCCATTTTGCAGTTCTTGCCCTAGCCGAAGTTTCTCCAATTTTTGAACGTGCATGCGGTCATCGGCGTCCATGCGGGTGACGTATGCACCCCGGGCTTCGCGAATGCAAGCCTGTTGAGCTCGAATCAAATCGGGCAGACCGCTTTCATTGTGAAACAGGCGAAAGCGAGGGTCTGATTCGGCCCATTGCTGAGCCAAGCGGGGTCCTGAATCTTGGCTTGCATCGTTGTATAAAATGCATTCCCAGTCTGTCCAACTTTGATTCTGTATGCTGATCAGGCATTCGTCGAGCCATGCTTCGGCATTGTAAAAGGGGAGCAAGACAGAAACCACCCTGCAAATCTAATTAAGTTGACATGTGGATGAAATTCAGGGCCTGGGCTCGGGAAAAGGGCGAATTTGCACAGGCATGCTCGACGCTTTTTTTACCCCTGTTCCTGAATCCGTGTGGGCTCCTTTTGCAGAGCGTGAACACTGCGTAGGGAGCCACTTGCAAATACACCGCAAGGCTTTCCCAAAGTTGAAAAAAGCCAAGTTGGCTTTGCTGGGCATCGGTTCTCAGGCGCATGAGGTTCGCAAAATCTTGTATGCCTTGCAATGGCGCTTTGGCTCTTTGTCTTGGGTCGATTTGGGCAATTTGGTCGAGACCGATGATGCTCGTCAAAATCAATTTGCCTTGAGTGAAGCCATGGGGGAGCTGCAAGAAATGGGTTTAACGGTGCTGGTGTTGGGTGGGAGCTCTGCGTCTGCTTTCCCCATCTACAAAGGATTTCGCAGCGCACCCGAAGCGGTTGAATTGGTGCAAGTGAGCCCTGATATAGATTGGGAAGAAGGTTCTGCCTTGCGCCAAATATTGGTCGATCAGCCCTCCAAATTATTCAACTTGGATTTCATAGGTACTCAAGCATATTACGTTTCTGATACCACAGCGGGCATTCTCGATAAAATGTATTTTGAGAACCACCGCTTGGGCGAGGTCAAAGGCAATCCCGAGTTGGTCGAGCCCATTTTGAGAAGCGCCCATGCCTTGTTTTTTGATTTGGCTGCGGTTCGCGGAGCCGATGCTCCAGAGGGTCGCTTGCAAAATCCAAACGGATTTCAAGCCGAAGAAGCCGTTCGAATCGCCCGATATGCCGGCATCAGCAACAAGCTCAGCGCTGCCCAACTGTATGGGGCCGCTGATCACCCCATGAGCAACACGTTGCTGGCCCAGATGCTGTGGTATTTTGCCGATGGTTATTTTGCTCGCTACTACGATCATCCCTCTGAAGGACACAGCGATTTTTTGATTTACCGAAACCGCTTGACCAGCACCCAGCATGAAATTGTCTTTTACAAAAGTCGCAAGAGTGAACGTTGGTGGATGGAAATTCCGCATCCGTATGAAAACTTACACTTTTACATTGGCTGCAGTTATGCCGATTATCAGCGCGTCTGCGACGATGAAATGCCCGACCGTTGGTGGCGTGCCTATCAGCGTTTGATGTGAACCAATTTTCGTTTTAGGCGTTAATCGTTCTTACGCCTAACCTACCTTTGCAGAAACCATGAGTGACGGATTTTATTCTTTGCGCGTTCAGCGCGTGGTGGCCGAAACTGCCGATGCCAAAACCTTTTATTTCGAAGTTCCCGAGGCTGAAAAATCGGCCTTTGCCTACACGCCAGGTCAGTATTTGGCTTTCGAAGCTCAGGTAGGAGGGGAAAAGGTTCGCCGTTCTTACTCCTTGTGCACTTATGCGGGAGTTGATGCCCATATGGCGGTTACCGTGAAACGGGTTGAGGGAGGTCGAATGAGTAATTTCATGAACGACACCCTGACCGAAGGATCCAGCATTGCAGTCATGGCTCCCATGGGTAAATTCACCATGACGCCTGACGCCGCCCGGTCCACGCATTACGTATTGTTTGCCGGAGGCAGTGGCATTACCCCCATGATGGGCATTAGCAAAGCGATCTTGAACGATGAGCCCCAAAGCAAAATCACCTTGGTATATGCCAACCGCAATCCCGAATCGGTCATTTTCAAAGAGGCCTTGGCGGCTATGGAAAAGCAATTTGGAGAACGCTTCAAAGTCATTCACAGTTATGATCAAGCGCCATTTACCTGGTTTGGTTTGAAGGGATTGATGACCGAAGACAAGGTTTCACAGATCATCAAATCCAAGGTGGGTGGAGCTTTTGATACGTATTCATATTTCATCTGCGGCCCTGCGCCCATGATGGATGTTGTGAAAAAGGGTCTGTCTGCTTGCGGCATTTCACCTGCCCAGGTTCACACCGAATATTTCACAGCGCCTACTTCGACTGAAAAGCCGGCTGAATCAGCGGCATCAGGGGCATTCAACGGTCAATCGAATGTGACCTTGAAGGTGTATGGTAAAACCCATACCATTACTTGCGATTCGCAAACTACCATACTCAATGCGGCCATGAAGCAGGGGATTGACCCTCCTTACAGCTGCACGGTGGGCGTTTGCACAACTTGCCGTGCCAAAGTGCACAGCGGTGAGCTGCACATGCTCGAGCGCGAAGGGTTGAGCGATGACGAAATCAAGCAGGGTTATGTCTTGACCTGCCAATCGGTTCCCCGCTCAGCTGAAATCAATCTTTCTTACGAATGATCGAACTGCGCATAGGCGCGCATCTTATCTAGCACTTGTTGGAAGTCGCTGGGAATTGGGCATTCAAAATGCCGGTATTCTCCTGTTTTGGGGTGTATAAAGCCCAACTCTTTGGCATGCAAGGCTTGGCGCGGCATGATTTCAAAGGCATTGGCCATGAATTGCTTGTACCTAGGTAATGCTGAGCCTTTTCGAATCTCACGACCCCCGTACATATCGTCGCTGAACAAGGGGTGACCCAAGTGGGTCATGTGAGCTCGAATTTGGTGGGTGCGGCCAGTTTCCAATCGACACTCAACCAAGGTGCAGAAGTGAAATCGTTCCAATACGGTATAGTGGGTAATGGCAAGTTTGCCTATTTCGGGGTCATCGAAATGCTTGCTTCGGCGGCGGTCTTTGGGGTCTCGGGCCATTTGGCCGCGAATGGTGCCCGTGTCTTCGGTCAAATCTCCCCATACCAAGGCCCAATAGCGGCGGTGTATGCTGTGATCGAAAAACTGTTTGCCCAAGTGGCTCAGGCTGAAATCGGTTTTACCCACCACCAATAAGCCCGAGGTGTCTTTGTCGATTCGGTGAACCAAACCGGGTCGATGCGATGCATCTTTCTGGGGCAGTTGGCCAAAGTGAAACACCAGAGCGTTCACAAGGGTGCCGTCGTAATTGTTGCAACCGGGGTGCACCACCATGCCTGCCTGCTTGTTGAGTACGAGCAATTCTTCGTCTTCGTAGACAATGTCCAAAGGCAGGTCTTCCCCGTGAATTTCGGTGTCACGTGGGGGGTCGGGGAGCAACACCCGCACCACGTCTCCCGGTTTGATTTTATAGTTGCTTTTGACTTTGCGGTCGTTGACCACCACGCATTCAGCTTCAATGGCAGCTTGAATTTTGGTGCGAGAAGCATTGGCAATTCGGTCGCCAAGCCACTTGTCAATGCGCATGAATTCCTGGCCGGGATCGGCCTTGAACGAATGGTGTTCGTATAATTCTTCTTCTTGGATTTCCTCCAAGTTATCGGCCGTACTCATAAGCGCACCTCGAATTCCAATTTGCCAAGGCGCAAGCCGGCCCAGCCGGCTTGGTTGATGATGACGGTTTCCCGCTTCGCATTTTTTACCCGAACCGGCTCCTCGAGAAAGGTATGGGTGTGCCCGCCTAAGATGGCATCAATGCCGTAGGTGCGTGCGGCTAATTTGTGGTCGTCGATCTTATCAGAATCGTATTGATAGCCCAAATGGGAGAGCACGATCACCAAATGGCATCGTTCGTTTTGACGCAAGTGATTGACCGCTTTTTGAAGGGGCTCAACGGGGTCTTCGTAGCGCAATCCTGTCATGGATCGTTCTGAAATGAGCCCGTATGGATGTATGCCTACCCCAGTTAATCCTATGCGAATGGGGCCTCGCTCCACCACGGTATAGGGCAAAAAGAAGGGGTCAGCATCGTAGTGGTAGTTGCAACTGAGCAAGGGGAAATGGGCATGTTGCCGGTGTACTGTTTTCAAGTGTTCAATCCCGTTGTCAAACTCGTGGTTGCCCAATGTACTGGCGGCATAACCCATTTGGCTCATCCATTCCAGTTCGGGTTGGCCGCCGTAGAGATTGAAATAGGGGGTGCCTTGGAAAACATCGCCGCTGTCGACCAGCAAATGATAAGAGGGAAGGGGTGCATAATCGGCCCGGTAGCGTTCCTGCATGATGCGGCCACCCAAACCCGCAATGCCCCCTTGATTGGGCCAGGTGCGATGGTTGCTCGGAAAAGCTTCTAATCGGCTGTGAAAATCATTGGTATGCAACAAGATCAACTTGGCTTTGCGGGGCGCCGCTGCCAAGGCCCATTTGGGCAACAACAATCCAGAGCCCAAAACGAGTCCCTGTTGCAAGAATTGTCTTCTAGTTTTGGCTTTCATGGGAGGGATAAACACGCAGTTGGGGTCGGTCTTGAACATGCTGAAAGCGCTGGGTTTCTGATCCCAAACCCCAGAGCAAAACATCCCGAATCATCCAGGGGGTTTCTTCGAAGGACTCGGGATTTAAAAACATCGTAAATCGATCGCCACCCAAAGCCATGTAATCGTTGGTGGCAACGCGGTATGAGCGGCGGCTATCGAAAGCTTGACCTTGGACCTGCGCCTTAACCAAGAACGGGGCTTGCGAGCGAAATTCAATCTCAGCACCGGACAGGGGAGTGCCTTCTTGCGCGGCAATGAATTCCAAGAGTTCAGCCGTTTGGCGCCCGTTCAATTGAACGATCACCAATTTGTTTTCAAATGGGCTGACCTCGAAAACATGGCCCAAACTGATGGGTCCAACCCCGATGGAATTGCGTATGCCGCCGTTGTTCAAAACCGCAAAGTCGCAAGGGGCTTGGTTGTTCTCTTGGCAATATCGATTGGCGTATTCCAAGGTGTAGTCGGCCATAACCCGACCTAAATTGCCGGTTTTTCGAGTGTTCATCAAAGGAGTTTCGGTGTGCCCAATGATGGTGCTCATGGAGTCGGTCAAGGAGGCCTGGTAGGGGACCAGTACGGCCGCACTAGCTGAATCGTAAAAGGAGCTTTGGTCGATGGTGTAATTATGGGCATCCCGCAACTGGACTGGGGTTCGGCACGCCGAAACGGCCATCAAAACCAACCCAACACCGAAGAATTTTTTCATGCGATTCACGTATTATTTTTTGCAGAAAATGCAAAATTACCCATGCCTTGGTTAAGGAATTGCAATATACCCGTGAATCCCTTGGCATAGCGGCATTTTTTAGGCAAATTTGCAATACAAAATCAATCAATTAGAAACTATGCGCCGCACTTTATTAGGATTTATCACGGCTTTTAGCGCTTTTGCTGTTCAAGCCCAATGCTCAGAATTGTTTATCTCTGAATACGTTGAGGGTTCTCGAAACAACAAGGCATTGGAGATCTACAACCCCACTGAATCGCCTGTAGATTTGAGCCAATACCGCATTACCCGTTGGCAGAATGGCTCAGCTTCTTGGACGCCCCAATATTCAGACGCCCTTACGGGTACTTTGGCTCCCAAAGACGTTTTGGTAGTGGTCCTCGATCGCCGCGATACGACCCAAACCGGCCAAGACACTCCCGTGGTTTTGGACCTGCGTTTGAAGGCAGATTTGTTTTTGAGCAAAGATTACAATACTTCTTATTCCATGAGTTTCAATGGCGACGATGCCTTGAGCTTGGACAAGAAATCAGGCGCTAACTATGTGCCTGTCGATATTTTTGGCCGCATTGGCGAGCGTCCCAATCCAGCTTGGAGCGACTCATTCCCGTACAACAACGGTTTGGGTTTGTGGTACACCATCAACAAAACCTTGATTCGCAAGCCTTCGGTGATGACGGGTGTGACGAAAAACCCATCTTCTTTCAACCCCTCGGTTGAGTGGAACGTTCATCCCCAAAACATGTTCGATTCATTGGGTATGCACGAATGCGGATGCAACACCCTGTCCGTGAGCGAATGGACTCAGGAGATTCCTGTTTGGGCATTCCCCAACCCCGCGCAGTCTGCTTTGAGTGTAATGGGCATGGAGGTTCGCTCAGCCGTAGCCATCAATGCAGCGGGTCAGTCCTTTGCAGTGGCTTTGACGCCCATGGCAGGCTATGCCGGTGCCGTTTTGAATGTGGAGTCTTTGTCTGCCGGCATCTACACCTTGCAGTTGGCCGGTTTAGAGGGTTCGCGTTCGATTCGATTCGTTAAAGAATAAACATGAAGAAAGCCAAGCTGTTGGGGCTATTCTTGTCCCTGCTGTCGGTGGCGCAAGCCCAGGTTCTGATCAAAGGACGTGTGGTGGATGCTGTGACCGACGAGTACCTGAGCGGCGTTCGGGTTTCGGCCAAAAGCATCGCTACTGAATCCAATTCCCAAGGGCTCTTTGAACTCAGTTTGCCCATGGGCGAATACAGTTTGGTGGCCCAATTGGATGGCTACCGAAGCGATACCTTGTTCGTTCAGGGCGATCGTCCCCTGGTGAGCGGTTTGGTTTTTCATCTGGAAGATTTGGGTTCTTCCATTCAAGCGGTGCAGATCACAGCCTCGATTGCCAAGGATCGCAAAACTCCCATTGCCTACAGCAACCTGAGCAGCCGCGATTTGGCTGAGCGCTTGGGAAGCCAAGATATGCCCCTGTTGTTGAACCAAACCCCTGGGGTTTATGCAACTTCACAGGGCGGCGGTGCGGGAGATGCCCGCATCACGATTCGCGGTTTTAACCAGCGCAACATCGCGGTCATGATAGACGGTATCCCCGTCAATGACATGGAGAACGGTTGGGTTTATTGGTCCAATTGGTTTGGATTGTCTTCGGTAACAGCATTGACACAAGTTCAGCGCGGTTTGGGTTCTAGCCGCATTGCCAATCCCGCCGTGGGGGGGACCATGAACATCATCACCAAAGGATTGGGCAACAAAGAATACTTGGAGGCCAATGTAGAAACCGGCGATTCGCGCTACCAGAAGTTTGGCTTTACCTACGCCAGCGGTCGCTTACCCGGCGATTGGGGCTTCACCATGAACTTCACCAAGCGCTCATCAACGGGGTATGTAGATGCCTTGTATGATGACATGTATGCCTATTTTGCTAAGGTTGAAAAGCAGTGGGGCCAGAAGCACACCTTGTCCTTTACGGCCATGGGCGCACCTCAAAGCCACGGTCAGCGCAGTTTCAGAGCCCGTTTGCAGTTGTACGATGCGGCTTTTGCGCAAGACATGAACATGTACGACCCCAACAACCCCAACATGGCTGTCGACATGGGTCGTCGCTACAATCAGCACTGGGGAGAATTCTACGAGGCCACCATCGATCCCAATACGGGCGATACCACTTGGGGAAGTCTGCGCCGCATGAACGAGCGCGAAAACATGTTCCACAAGCCTCAAATTTACCTGAAACACGATTGGAAGCCCAGTGATAAGTGGCTGATTTCATCGACCGTTTATTTGTCGGTGGGCACCGGCGGGGGAACCTCTGCATACGGCAGCCGCATCAAGCAATACCCCTCTTTGTACGGCCAGTATAATTTTCAAGATATATGGTTCTTGAACACATCGGGGAACTTCTTCGTCGACCCCATCGACCCCCTTTACAGCAGTACCGAAAAGAAATCGATGGGCGTCATTCAGCGCAGCGTAAACAACCATACTTGGTTGGGCGCTCTGAGTACGGTTCAGCGCAAGTTGAACGATCGCTGGAACCTCACCGGGGGCATTGACCTCAGAACCTACCGCGGCCAGCACTACCGTGAAGCCTATGATTTGTTGGGCGGTGATTATTTCATTCCCGACGTAAGGGATTTGAACCCGGCTTACGATGCCAAGCATATGTACCGCGTGGGGGATATTCACGGTTACCACAACGATGGCTTGGTTCGTTGGGCAGGATTGTTTGGCGAGTTGGAATATTCAAGGGCGCGCAGCAGTGCTTTCTTGAACCTGAGCAGCTCGGGTAGCTGGTATCAGCGCATCGATTATTTCAACGGTCCAGTTCGGGGAGTTGCCACTGCGACCGACTGGGTGTTTCGCCAAGGATTGACCGCCAAGGCCGGTTTCAATCAAAACATCAGCCGCAAGCTCAACGTGTTTACCAACCTCGGATATTTGAATCGCCCCACTCGATTCAACAACGTTTTTGACACCCGCAACCGCGTCGTTCAGTCGGCTAAAAATGAGTTGGTATACTCGGCCGAAGCCGGTTTGGGATACCACAGCCGCCGCTTGGCCTTGAATTGGAACGCGTACTACACCAATTGGGTGAACAAGCCCGCTGATTACTTGCCCGTTTTCACCGATCCCGATGGGAATACCTTCTCTTACAACATCAACAACATTTCAGCCAGGCACATGGGTCAAGAGCTCCAGGCCTCATTCAAGGCTGGAGATGGCATGAGCATTGAATTTAGTCAATCCATTGGTGATTGGATTTGGTCAAGCGGAAGCCGAGCCATCGTGCAGAACGACCAAGGTGATTCCATTGGTGTGGTTGATTTCGATGCCACAGGGGTGCACGTGGGGGATGCGGCTCAAAACCAACAAGCCTTTTTGATTCGATGGGAGCCTACCCAGTTGAAAGGAGCCTACGTCAGTGCCCAATACGTTCGTTTTGCCAAGCAATTCGCAGACTTCGATCCCACTGCGTTGCAAGGCGCTTACGCCCGCACTGAATCCATACGCCTGCCCGATTATTGGTACCTCAACCTCACCGCAGGTTATCGCTTTACCATGAGCAACGGTTTGCGCGTTTCGATCTACGGGTCTGCCAACAACATCACCAACAACTTGTACATCAGCGATGCCCAACACCGCACCGTGAATGGGGATCCCGGGGCTACCTTCAAGCCCGAAAACTTGGAGGTTTATGTGTCGCAGGGATTGCGGTACACCACAGGAATACGATTGAGCTTTTAACATGAGAAATTTGCTATTGATAGCGGCTCTTGCCGCAGCCACGGGCCTGAATGCCCAAGCCACTTTGCCCACATCATGGGATTTTACGGCCATTACCACGCCACCAACGGGTTGGAGCAAAGACCTGAGCAAGAACAACGGCAACGAAACCTATTCAGGTGCTGGTTATTACGTGTCAGGCCCATTTGCCATCAAGTTCGATGGAACGGGTGAATACCTCATGGTTGAATTTTCATCCAAGCCCGATACCCTGCGCTATTGGATTCGGGGCACTGGAAGCAATTCCTGGGAAGGAAAATTCATGGTCGAAGAGTCTAGCGATGGAAATAGCTGGAGCACTGTACACGCCTACGACAACAGCATGTCATTGTCATTTGTGCAGGTGATTGATAAACTGAAGTCAAGTTCGCGTTTCGTTCGCTTTTTCTACACGAGCAAGGCCTCGGGCTTCAACGTGGCTATGGATGATGTATACATCGGTCCCGCTTCAGGAGGCTTGTTGCCC
>JAURGZ010000024.1 GCA_030833525.1 Bacteroidota bacterium
GCTTCCGGGTGGTTACGTGCAGTTGTTGTATTTGGCGTTTCGTCCTCAAAAATGGTTTTCGACGGTCGATCCTTTGCTGCCATCGAATCCACAATAAGGGCGTGATAGGGGTAGTGCAGAGGGTGGAGAAAGGGTCAATTCACAAAGGCTGTTTTTAACTCTGTGGCTCTGGTTGCATCTTAACATTGAATTCAGTTGCATTTTCGTAGAGAAGCCAACCGCTACCATGTCAGCCAAACGCCTACACAACTCCCTGGATCCTCAGAATTTGAGCCAATTGGAAGACCAAGCGCTCGTCGCTGCTTTTCAAGAGGCCAACAGCAAGGAGCATGCTTTTCGCGAGATTCTCAAGCGATACCACCAAACCGTGTATTACCACGCTCGACACTTATTGGTGAGTCATGACGATGCTGATGACGCCGCTCAAAATACCTTTGTGCGCATTTGGGAGAATCTCGATGGTTTTCGGGGCGAAAGCCAACTGAAATCATGGATTTATCGCATTGCGACCAATGAAGCTTTGAACTTGCTGCGCAAACGCAAACCCAATATTGATTTTGATGAAGCGCAGCCTGAGTTGGCTGACCATTTGTCAGAACCTACCTACATGACCGAGGCGGTGATTGAAAAGCAATTGCAAAAAGCTTTGTGCTTCTTGCCCTTCAAGCAGAAATTGGTGTTTGTCATGCGCTATTTCGAGGACTTGGATTACGAAACCATTGCCGAGTTGACCAATACTTCGGTTGGGGCTTTGAAATCCAGCTACCACCATGCGGTCAAGAAATTGGAGATTTATTTAAAAGTACTTCGTTAAACCTTTTTGCCATAGTCTCATCTAACACTCAAGCACCATGTCATTGCTAGAACAACGCAAAATCGAAACGCCTTACCAGGCAGACGAGGGGTACTTCAACGAATTTTACCGTCGCGTACAATCCCGCGTAGGTTTGATTCCTCAAAATTTGGAGTCTTCAGACAGCGAGAAAGAGATCGCCAGTCCTGCTCCAAGCCGCATGCAATTCAGTGCGCAATTGAAGGTTGAATTTGGACAGGCCCAACGCCCAGTCGAATCCAAGCCAGAACCCAAGGTCGAAATAGAAGCTAAGTTGTCGACCTCTGCACAAGATTCTGTACGCCAAATGGGTAAGGAGAACATCGAGAAGATTGAAATTGCTCCCTTGCATGTTGAGCCCAATCCGACTCCGTCTTGGCGCAATTTTGCAGCTGAGTGGTCTCAAGAAGAAACTAGGGGAGAGGAATCAGCATCCATCACCCCCGTTGAGCAAGATATGCTTGCAGAGGCAAGCCCAGTTGAGCCTTTTCAGGAGGCTCCATCTACAGCGGTTGAGCCCATGTTGGAAATGGCAGAGGCTTCCATTGACGAGCCGATTTCCCAAATTGCAGCGGCAGCCGAAACGACTCAAATTCACGACGAACAGCCGGCCTCGACAACCCAAGCTCCTGTTTTTACAGTGCTTCCCAACGAGGTCGAATTGGCCCGTTTGAACGAAGCCCGAGAGCGCCAAGAGCGTTATGAGCGGCCTGCTTCTGCTACCAATCACGATTTGAAACCGGCTTTTGCACCGATCACGGGCTCTAACCGTTCTCAACTGATATTGAACTCCTTAGGGGTTGTCGCTTCCTTGGTGGCCGTCATGGCTGCCTATTTCATCTGGCAAGGCATTCAGCGCCCCGTTACCATTGATGAATACGTCGATACTTCATTGGCCAGTCGTGGCGTTATGCCCTTGGCGGCACCCATTCAGGCAGGGGCTGTGGTCCAAGCAGTGAATGTGCAAGCTGAATTGGTTAAAACCATTTTGGAAGAAGAATCCATAGCAGTTGTGCCCCCTGTAGGTACGGCCATCAGCATTGAAGGTTTGAGCAGCAAAGGTCAACGCGCAGCTCAAGCGCTGGAATCATACAATTTGGCCGTGTTTGACGATCCCAATCCCTTTTTTGAAGAAACTGAATTTTAGTCATGAGACATTTGCTATTCGTTGCGCTACTTTTTGCATGGGCTCCCTCGACTTGGGCTCAACCCGATGCCGATGAACCGGCAGAAATGGTGCAAGAACTTCAAGAGTTTAGAAAACAAGAATTCGTTCAACGATTGGCGTTAACGAATTCTGAAGCTGAGGCATTTTTCCCCATTTACGATCAATCCCAGCTGGAAATTCGCCAAGCTCGTCTTCAGTTCAGAAAGAAGTGGGGCCGCCGCGAATTGGGTTCCCTCACCGAAGAAGAGGCCAAAATGTATTACGCAGAAGCGGTAGCCCTGCGCCAAAAAGAAATGGACATTCACGCTATGTATACCCCCAAATTGGTTCCCATTATTGGTTACAAGCGCGTGGTCTTACTCCCTCAAATCGAGCGAGAAGTTCGATCTCAATTGCTTAAAAAAGCCCGAGCCATGGGCTTGCCTCCAGGGCCTGATATGCCGCCTCCAGGGCGCAATTAAGGCCTATATTTGCGGCATGTCTCAAGAGGCAAAAATCGCAATCATTGGGGCCGGTGTTACGGGGATTATCATGGCCCGTTCTCTCCAAGACCAAGGCATTTCATTCGACTGGTACGAAGAAAGTTCAGATGTAGGGGGCTTGTTGGCCACTGATCTGCACAATGGGTTCGCCTTGGACCACGGGTTTCAGGTGATTCAGACCGGATATGAAGTTCTATTGCCTTTGTTCAAGCAGCCTCCATTTAACCGCTATAAGACCTATGCCCAAGGGGCTTGGATTTTCGATTCCAAGGGGCGTTCGCTGCTCAGTCATCCCAAAGAGGGAGTCTCGGCGACACTAAAGACGCTATTCAATCGTCACCTGAGCGTAGGTGATAAGGCCAAAATGCTGTTGCTTCAGCGTTGGGTATTGTCGCAAAGCGATGAGGAACTGATGAACAATCAGCGGCTGCAACAGCCCACTGATTCTTTCTTGAACCGTTTTGGGTTCACCGATTCAGCGATACAATCGTTTTTTAAACCCTGGTTTTCTGGGGTGTTTTTGGAAGGCAATCTGCAGAGTTCTGCAGCCCTTTTTTGTTTGTTTTTCAAAGCGTTTGCTAGGGGTGGGGCGGCGTTGCCTCCAGGAGGCATTCAGCAGTTTGCCCGCGACTTGGCGTCCCCCGTTTCCAACCAGGGTCGCTATTTTGGGCAACGTGCTCAAGTTGAAAAAAAGGAGGGCAACTGGGTGGTTAATGGCCGCTCGTATTCAAAGCTAGTTTGGGCCTGTGGGTCGGCCAGTCCTGGTGAAGCATCGAAATCATACCGATTGTCTGAGACCTTATATTATTCGGCGAAAAGCGATGCTTCCTTGGGCCGGTATTTGGCCTTGAATGCCTCGGAGTCCTCTTTGGTGCAAACTTTTTCGGTTCCATCTAACGTGGAGCCTTCATATGCTCCCAGTGGCCAATGTTTGTGGTCAGTTCAACTCAAGCCCGAATCTGCAGGTAGTGCTGAGCATGCCGTTTGGAGTGAAGTGCAGACCCTATTGGGCGAAACACTCTCCAGTGAATTTCTGGGTAGGTACACAGTGTCTCGTTCGCTGCCCTTGCTATCGGCTTTGAAACACGGCAGTTCGGCCCATCAGTTTGACGATGGGAGTTATACCGCAGGCCCCCATTGCGGATATCCCAGCTTGCAATCTGCTTGGGAGTCTGCTGAAGATTGGGTCAGGAATTGGTCATAGCCGAATCGATTCGACCCTGAAAGGCGTTGGATAAGGTGTTGAAAAAGGCTTGCCCATCGCGTCGAAATTCAAGGGTTTAGAAGGGCTTCTTAACCATTTGTTTACTTGTATTTCATGCGGTGCGGCCTTATTATTGCAACGCAATTTTGAAACTATCCAATTATTATGAGCAATAAATCAAACAATTCGGGAAGCAATACCTTGATGGGGTACTTCGCGGGTGCAGCCATCGTGGTGGCTCTATTGACGGGTGTTTTGATCTACACCCAATTGATGGGTAATCCTGCCAACTTTGAAGGCGGCGATGTAGTCAAAGGCCATCCCACCAATTTCTTGGGAATTTTCCACCGCGGTGGTTTCATCGTTCCCTTGTTGTTGGCGGTTAACATCACCGTTATCTTGGTTACCATTGAGCGTTTCATCTCTTTGAAAGCCGCCCAAGGTAAGGGCAGCACCACCGCGTTCATTCATGAATTGCGCAACGCTATGGGCAAGAATGACTTGAATGGCGCTATCGCGATCTGCGACAAGCATCAGGGAAGTTTGGCTAACGTTGTTCGCAGCGGCTTGACTCGCTACCAAATTGTAAAAGGAAACGACAAACTGACTCGTGACGAAAAGAAAACCGCCATCGAGAAAGAATTGGAAGAAGCTACTTCCTTGGAATTGCCCATGTTGTCGCGCAACTTGGTTGTGATTGCAACCTGCGTCTCCATTGGTACCTTGATTGGTTTGATTGGAACCGTTTTCGGAATGATTCGTGCATTCGCCGCTTTGGCAAACGCAGGGGCTCCTGATACCGCCGCTTTGGCTACCGGTATTTCTGAGGCTTTGGTAAACACCGCTTCTGGTATCGTGGCTTCTACCTTGGCTGTAATTGCTTACAATTACTTCTCCAACCGCGTAGACGCTATGACCCATAGCATGGACGAAGCTTCTTATTCCATCGTTTCGAATTTTCAAGCCAATCACGAATAAGGCATTTACCTTTTTCGCGATACACGCATTCATCTAACAATAAACAGAAGCGCACATGCCAAAAGTCAAGATGCCCAAATCCTCTCCGAGCCTGGATATGACTCCCATGGTGGATTTGGCTTTTTTGCTTGTGACCTTCTTCATGTTGACCTCAAGCTTCAAAGCACCAGAACCCGTTATGGTCGATCCCCCCGCCAGTACCACTGAAGCGGAGATCCCCAAGCAGGTTTTTCTTGTAGCCATAGACCCTTCAGGACGAGTATTCGTAGACATCACCAACAACGCCGTTAAAACTCAGGTTTTAACCAAATTGTTGGCGTCGAAGAAACTGGGTTTGGAAGGTCAGGACCTGAACAAGCTGGTGGGAGCAGGCCCTTTGGGAATGAGCATCAAGCAGTTTCCTGAATATGCCGCCTTGGAATCATCTGAACGCGAAGCTTTCAACCAAAGCGTTCGAGGTATTCCCTACGATACAACTTCAGATGTAGCCAAAATCAAGGCCAGTGAGTTGTATTTGTGGGCTTACCATGCACGTTTGGAAGCGCACAATGATTTCACGGCTCGAGAGGAAGAAGCGAAGAAGAGAAACTTGGATTTTGACAAATCTCAATACATGCAGTTTGCCATCAAGGCCGACTTTGATGTTCCCTACACCTTGGTAGAAAAGGTCATCAATGTGTTCCGTCAAGCCCAAGTAAAGCAGTTTCAAATGATCACGGACCTGGAGGATACTCCAGAAATTTAATCGAAAGGAGAAAACGCAATGGCACAATTAGACACCGGAGGTGGAGCCCAAGGCGGGAAAGGCAAAAAAAGAGCAAAGAAAGCGAGCACAGCCATCGACATGACACCGATGGTTGACTTGGCCTTCTTGTTGTTGACCTTTTTCGTATTGACTTCAACCTTCTCGAAGCCCAAAGTTCTCCGAATGATTTTTCCGGAGAAGATCGATAAAAACGATCCCGCTATGAAAGCCCCTGAGGTAAAAAATGGTCTGACCATTTTGCTCACGGGAGACAATAAAATCTACTACTATAAGGGTTCTTTGAAACCAGAGACCGAATTGATAGAAACAGATTACACCAAAGACGGCATTCGCAAGGTCTTGGTTGAAAGCAATTTGGATTTGTTGACTCAGTTGAAAGGATTTCAGGAAGAGCTGAACAAAATTGACGAGAAGGATACCGCTAAAACCAATGCGATCAACGCTCAGGTTACGCAAGCTCAAAAAGATTCCAAACTCGTGGTGTTGCTCAAGCACGATAAAAAGGCCACATATGGTAATGTCATTGATATCATGGACGAATTCTTGATCGCGCAGGTCGCCAAGTATTTCAAAGTCGATGATGATATGGCAGAGTTGGAGAAGAAATTAATCGCTGACTATCAATCAAGGGGGTAAGCTATGGCAGAAAATATGTTCAATCAATGGGAGCAAATAGATTCAAGCGATCGCTTGGAACTCGTATTTGCCGACCGATTCAAAGGCTACGGCGCTTATGTCATTCGTAAGCAGTTCAAAAAGGGACAAGTCATAGCCACCATTTCAGCCTGTTTGTTTGCCTTGTTGGCTGCTTCTACACCTTATATTTTGAACGCCATCAACGGTCAAGAAGAGGAAACCAAGACGGTCAAACTAGTGGTAACCAACTTGGATGACGTAGAAGCTCCAGAAGAGGAAGAAGAAAAGCCCGATGAGCCACCTCCAATCGAGGAGCCAGAGCCGGTTGCAACCCAGGCTTATGCGGTTCCCGAAATCAATGAAGATGCTACAGAGGACTCTCCAATCAATCCTCCTGATTTGGTTCAAAATGCAGGTTTGCAAGACCAAGCGGGAACTGACGATTTTTTGGCGCCTGATATGAATACGGGTGGGGGGTCAGGTCCTTTCCAAGGAGATGATGGTCCCAAAACCAAAGTAGACGTTCGGGCTGAATTTCCTGGAGGTGAAGCAGCATTTCGCGAGTACGTGAAATACGAATTCGTTTATCCCATTCGTTGTCAAGACGAGGGAATCAACGGTTCGGTGAATCTGCGTTTCATTGTAGACAAGACAGGTCGAATTTCCAACATTCAAGTGCTCGATGAGACCAAAAGTTGTCCTGAATTCACGCAAGAAGCCATTCGAGTTTTAAAAGCTTCAAAGCGTTGGATCCCCGCCCAGGTGAACGGAAACTTCACTACGGCTTGGCGAGAATTGCCCATCAAGTTGACGGTGAATTAAACCTCGAACAAACTGTGAATAAGAGAAGGAGCGACCATGGTCGCTCCTTTTTTTTGTTGCCTTACCTTTGATTCATGCTCTCCATTCGCCATCTGCGCATATCGGTTCGCGGCAAGTCCTTGTTGCAAATCGAAGAGCTTCAGTTTCAGCCAGGGCGTGTTCACGCCATCATTGGAGAAAGCGGCTCGGGCAAAAGTCTGATGTTGCTTACCCTGATGGGGTTGCTTGCTCCTGAATTGAGCGTTGAGGCTGATGAGTTGACCTGGAATGGGGAAGATTGGTTGATGGCCGATTCTCGCACCTGGCAAAAACGCCGGGGCAAGGTTATGGGCATGGTGTTTCAAGAACCCATGACCGCCTTGAATCCACAGCTGCGATGCGGGGATCAATTGATGGAAGCATATAGCATTCACGAACCGCACACGCCGAAAGATGAGGCACGCCGACACTGTTTAGCCAAATTAGAACGCGCCGGTCTGGGGTCACTGGCAGAGCGTGTCATGGATTCCTTTCCTCACGAATTGAGTGGCGGTCAGCGCCAGCGTGTAGTCATTGCCATGGCTTGCATGCACAATCCCGCTTGGGTATTGGCTGATGAGCCTACCACCGCCTTGGATTCGTTTACCCGCATGGCGGTCATGAGCGATTTGAAGCGTTTGTGCCAAGAGCAGGGTTCGGGACTGATTTGGGTTTCCCACGAATTGGACATTGTGGCTGAAATGGCGCAAGAAATCAGCGTGCTACGCAAAGGCCAGTGTTTGGCTGCAGGGCCAGCCGCTGAAGTCCTGAATCCCAACTCTTGTCACCCTTACGTGGCCGAATTGATCGAGGCATTGCCCAAGGGTTCAGCATCCAATGTGGCTTCTGATCGACCCGTTTTGGACATTCGTCAACTCTTCAAATCTTACATGCGCAACGGTCAAGCGCAATCGGTCTTGAACGGGTTCAGTGCGACCGTGCATCGAGGCGAAACCTTGGTGATTTTGGGGAAAAGCGGCTCTGGGAAAAGCACCCTGGCCAAATTGTTGACAGGCCTTGAAAAGCCCGATTCTGGGGAGATTTGGCTTTCTGGAAAACCCTTGCCCCTAAGACCCCCAACCGGCATTCAAATGGTCTTTCAAGACCCCTATGCCTCCTTGAATCAACAGCAAGAAAGCTGGTATGCGGTGGCCGAAGTCTTGGCCCAGCAGCAAGGGGGAAGGCCGGCAGATCACCGTTCATTGGCCGAATCAAAACTGCGGGAGGTGCAGTTGCCCGAATCTTTGTTTTCCGTTCGTCCTCGCCGCATGAGCGGGGGGCAGCGCCAACGATTGTGTTTGGCAAGGGCCTTGGCCAGTGAGCCCGAAGTGTTGGTCTTGGATGAGGCAGTGGCGGCTCTTGATCCTCTGGTGCAGGCGGCGGTGCTCGATTTGTTGAAGCACATACAACAAACCCGCGGCACGGTTTTCATCTTCATTACACACGATCAAGCTGTGGCTCGCAGCATAGGGAATCAAATCGTATACCTGGAAAATGGGCATGCTCAACCCTATGTCTAATTGGGTTCACGGTGCATAAGATCACTTGCACTTGCGTTGTCTCTTGCTTAACCTTGAACTATGCTTAAGAAACTCCTTTTCATGCTTCTTTTGGTAGCCGGATCTTTGGCTTCGGCCTTGGCTCAACCCACCAGCACAATTCCGGCCACACACAAGGTGAAAAAAGGAGAGACGCTCTATGGGATTGGTCGTCAATACGGCATGACCGTTCCTCAGTTGCAAAAAATGAATCCGGGGATTGGAGTCTTGCAGCCGGGCATGAAATTGAATGTGTTGAAGACCATTTCTCTGCCCACAACACCTTCAGAAGCCCCTGCCGCGCAAACGCCGGTATACGGAACGGTGACCCATACGGTTCAATCGGGTGAGACTTTATATGCCTTGTCACGCAAATACGGGGTAGGTGTTGCTGAAATCAAAACAGAGAATGGATTGACCAGCGATATGCTCAGTGTTGGACAGCGTCTGCGCATTCCGCGCCAGTTGCTCACTCAGAATCCAGTGGCAGGATCTTCGAATCCTGCGCCCGTATCAGCAAATCCTGTGCCGGTTGACGATGCCAATCCCAGTGCTGGAGGTGCCATCAGAGCAGTCCCAAATCCTGCCGATAACCGAGCGGGAGGAATGCCCGACCAGGTGAGAAATACCTCACCTTCGCGCAGCATGGAAAACAAGCAATGGAGTGGAAGAGCTTCGGTCAATTCAAGCCTTGATGCAACCCGTCCATGGGTTTATTTTGACGGGGCCTCACAGTCTGGTTCTGCACCATTGGTAGTGGCCGTGGTAAATCCCGTCAATCAACAAGTTTTGTATTGCACGGTTCAAGGCAAGCCTGCCGTTCGGGGTCAATTGGAAGTTTCTCAGTGGGTGGCCGATCGCTTGGGAATGGTGGCCTCGGGGGCTCCCGTATTGGTGACCTTTGCCAGCCCCATTCCTTAAACATGCTGGCTCATAAAGCGGCACATATCTCCGTTTGGGGCCTGGTTGCGGCCTTGTTTTTCATTCATATCAGCCCAGCGATGGCATCGTTGAGTCTGGGTGTCGCTGTTTTGGGCTGGTGCTTGGGTTCGGTTCGCGGCCATTGGGACTACGTTGGACTGGCGGTCGGTTTTGGCTTGTTGCTCATCGATGCAGGGGCTTTTCAACCCGCTCAAGGCCGTGCTCATTTGCTCCTGCATTTGCCTGTGTACGCCCTTATGTTTCGCACCCTCAGCTCCGGGTTTACAATGGAATGGAAGTCGCGTTTTGTGCAATGGTGGTGGGCCTGGTCTTTGCCCCCAGTATGGTTCGCCTTGGCCTCAATGGGTGAGTATTGGCAGCATCGCGAGTTTTATTCGCAAATGGTGTTGGAGAGCAAGCCCATGCCCTTGTTCAGTCAGGTCTATCACATCGAATTTTCGGTTCTGTTGGCCCTGATGCTATTGCTGCTGTTGCAGGTATGGCTGAATGAAAAAGGAGGTCAAAAATGGGCCATGGCCTCGGTATGGGGATTGGGATTTCTTTGCCTACACGGTTTGTCGGCTCGCACCGGCATGCTGCTGTTTTGGGTTGGGGTGGTTCCGATTTTTTGGCCCAGCCGAAAGCAATTGGGCTTGAGAAGCCAGTCAATTGCGGTGTTGGTTTTGCTGCTGCTGCTGATGTGGTTCCGGGCGCCTTTGCAAAACCGTTTGTCCAATACATGGTCTGATCTTCAAGCCATTGCGGGCATGAGCGATGTCAACGGTCAGTCGCTGGGCCAGCGCACCGAAGCTTGGAAAGCCGCTTGGCGAGCGGTAAGGCAACGCCCGGCATTGGGTTGGGGGAGTGGCGCGACTACAGAGGCCATGAATTGGGCCTATGAGCGAGGAACTCGGCTGGAACGCTTGAATTGGATTGGACCGCACAATCAATGGCTGGAAATGGCCATACAGGGCGGTTTTATAGCGCTGTTGCTGGTGCTGATTCAAGGCTTTCGTTGGATGATGGCATCACCCCATTCTGGGTGGATGTTGGGTTTGGCATTGGCGGCATGCTTTGAGAGCTTGGCTGAACGACAAGCCGGTGTTTTGGCCTGGGTTTTGGCCCTGATGTGGCTATTGATAGATGCGAATCAAGAAAAGCCCGGTGAAAATTTAGGAATAGAATAGGGTTTGCTTGATTTATGAAGTTTGCTTTGCTATATTTGCAACCCCAAAAATTATGTCTCGCGTTTGTGATTTAACCGGAAAAAAGGCAATTAAGGGTAACAACGTTTCGCACTCTAACCGCAAAACGAAGCGTCGTTTCTACCCCAACCTGCAGACCAAGAAGTTCTTCATTCCTGAAACGGGTGAGTGGATTACCTTGAAGGTGGCTGCCTCAACAATCAAGACCATCGACAAGAAGGGTATCACTTCTTGCATCAACAATTTGTTTAAGACAGGAAAGATTTAAGCCATGGCTAAGAAAGGCAACCGAGTTCAGGTGATTTTGGAATGCACCGAGCAAAAAGGTTCTGGCGTACCCGGCATGAGCCGCTACATCACTACCAAGAATAAGAAAAATACAGCCGAGCGTATCGAGCTGAAGAAGTACAACCCTTACATGCGTAAGGTAACCGTTCATAAGGAGATCAAATAATGGCTAAGAAAGTAGTAGCTACCCTGAAAAAAGAAGGCGGTCAAGAATTCGTCAAAGTAATTCGCACCGTCAAGTCTCCCAAGTCTGGAGCTTACACCTTCAAAGAGGAAATCGTTCCTGCTGAGTTGGTGAAGGCTACCTTGGAGAAATAATCCTTGCAACAAACGCGAAAAGCCCCACCATTTGGGGCTTTTTTTTTGCTAATTTGAAAACAATATGGCCCTCTTCTCCTGGTTTAAAAAGAAAAGCGATTCTCAGCCCGAGGATCGCGAAAAGACCCAGCAAGCCTTAGGGGCTACACGGGAGAATTTGTGGGGCAAAATGACCCGAGCCTTGACAGGCAAACGGTCCATCGACGCCGATTTTCTAGAAGAATTGGAATCCATTTTGGTAGGGGCTGATTTGGGTGTTGATACGGCGGTTTCGCTCATTGAGCAATTGGAAGAACAAGTTCGAAGCCAAGGTTACCTCGCTACCGATGAATTGCGTTTATGGATGCAACAGCGCATGCGCGATTTGATCCCTGATTTGCCCGAATCGGTGGCTCCCGACTTCAGCTTATCGGGTGGTACAAAACCCTATGTAGTGTTGGTGGTAGGAGTTAACGGTGTAGGGAAAACCACGACCATAGGTAAAATGGCCTATCGCTATGCCCAAGAAGGGAAGAAAGTAGTCTTGGGTGCCGCAGATACCTTCCGAGCCGCGGCCGTTGATCAACTGGGAATTTGGAAAGAGCGCACGGGGGCTGAAATCGTATCCATGGGCATGGGGGCTGACCCCGCATCGGTGGCATTTGAGGCCATCAAGCAAGGGGTAGAACAGCAGGCTGATGTGGTCATTGTCGATACCGCAGGTCGTTTGCACAACAAAGTGGGCTTGATGAATGAATTGAGCAAAATCAAGCGAGTCATGCAAAAATTCCAGGCTGATGCTCCTCATGAGGTCGTGTTGGTCATCGATGCTACCACCGGTCAAAATGCCTTTGAACAAGCGCGCCAATTCTCGGCGGCGACTCAAGTGAACGCCCTGGCGGTGACAAAGCTAGATGGTACGGCCAAAGGCGGTGTTTTGGTGGGGGTAAGCCACGAGTTTCAATTGCCCGTCAAGTATGTGGGCCTGGGTGAAGGAGCAGCTGATCTTCGCTTGTTTGATAAAGAAAGTTTCGTTTCATCCATTTTCGAATCGTGAAAACCAAAAGCCATGTTCAGGCCCGAGTCAATGTAGTGACATTGGGTTGTAGCAAGAATACCGTAGACAGCGAAGTGTTGATGGGTCAACTCAAGGCCTCTCAATTTGATGTAGTGCATGAAGCAGAAGGGTCTTCAGACATCGTCATTGTCAATACCTGCGGCTTTATTGAAAATGCCAAAGAAGAGAGCATTCAAACCATTTTGCACTATGCCGAGGCGAAAAAAGCGGGGGAGCTCGAAAAGTTGTACGTTACAGGGTGCCTTTCGCACCGCTATAAAGATGAGCTGCAAGCCGAGATAGGCGAGGTTGATGCCTGGTTTGGAACCTTGGACATGCCTCAGCTTTTGCGCACGGTGGGTGCCGATTATAAGCATGAATTGCTGGGAGAGCGTGTCAGTACAACCCCCAAGCATTATGCTTATTTGAAGATCTCTGAAGGGTGCAACCGGCCTTGTTCATTTTGCGCCATACCGCTGATGCGCGGCGGGCATGTGAGCAAATCCATGGAATCCATCGTGGCTGAAGCTCAGCAATTGGTGCGCAATGGAGTAAAGGAAATCATGCTCATTGCCCAAGATTCTACCTATTACGGTTTGGATTTATACGGAGAGCGAAAATTGGCTGAGCTGCTTGATCGCATCTCCGATGTGCAGGGCTTGGAATGGATTCGCTTGCATTATGCCTATCCCTCTCAATTCCCAATGGATGCTTTGCCCATCATGGCCTCGAAGAGCAACATTTGCAAATACCTGGATATTCCCGTGCAACACATCAGCGATCGCATGCTGAAAGCCATGCGCCGTGGAATTACCCGTCGCCGCACCTTGGAATTGCTCGATCAAATTCGACAGTCGGTTCCAGGCATTGCATTGCGTACCACTTTTTTGGTGGGTCATCCTGGAGAATCCGAAGATGACGTCAAAGAAATACTAGAATCCATTGATCAAATTCGCTTTGAGCGTTTGGGGGTATTCACATACAGCCATGAAGACAATACCCATGCTTATACCTTGGAAGATTCATTGAGTGAAACTGAGAAAAAGCGCAGAGCTGATGCCATCATGGAAAAGCAAGTGGGCATTAGCCATGCGTTTAACCAAGGCTTAGTGGGATCGGTGCAGCGTGTCCTGTTCGATCGTTTGGAAGGCGATGAGTTTGTAGGCCGTACCCAGTACGATAGCCCAGACGTAGACAACGAAGTTCGAGTTTCCATCGATGGGAACTATGTGCGCATGGGTGATTTTGCCGATGTTCGCATTACGGAAGCCAATCCCTATGACCTTGTCGGAGTCCTCGTATAGCGAAGTCTTAAGACCCCTTCCCAAGGGCTACTGGCCCGATGACCTTTTGGGCTGGGGCCAATCCAGTCCCTGTCCTTATTATCCCCGTACCGGGCCTCCCATAGCCGATGCATTGGCGTTGCCCGATTTTTCTGCCGAGAAACGAAGCCGTTTGCAAGAAGTATTGACTCGGCAAATGACGGGCTTGGCTTTGACCGAGGCTCAGCAGAACAACTTAATGCGTTTGACTGAGTCCCATGCATACACCGTTTGCACCGGTCAGCAAATTCATGTAGGCGGAGGTCCTATGTACGTTGGTGCTAAATTGGCTTCGGTGCTGCATTGGGCACAAAAATGGAACCAGGAGCATAGCCATTTGCACCTCATTCCTGTTTTTTGGATGGCCACCGAAGATCACGATTTTGAGGAAATCAAAACCTGCCACCTCTGGGGCAAGACGTATGAGATAAAACCCGAAGGCCAAGGGGCAGTGGGTCGAATGTCTACCCAAGGGCTTGCAGAGATGGTTCAGACCATGATGGGTGATTTTCCTCGCCAAAGCAAAGCCATTGAACGTTTTTGGGAGCCCATGCTGTCAGCGGCCAATTGGGCAGAGGTATTTCGGATTTTCTTGCACGAATGGGGGAAAGACCACGGCCTACTCATCCTGGATCCCGATGATGCCGAATTGAAAAGCATGGCCCAACCGCTTTGGGAGGCCGAGATAACCGCGGGAATCTGCAGCCAAGCATTCCAATCCCAAAGCGATTGGTTAGTAGCAGAAGGGCAGGCGGCTCCGGCCATGGTGAGGCCGGTCAATGCTTTTCTGTTGAGCCCCGACAAACGCGAGCGCATCACCGAATTGCAAAGTTTGGACTGGGCAAGCGCTCGGACAGCCCAGATCAGCCCCAATGTGCTATTGAGACCCCTGTACCAACAAATCATATTGCCCAATGTAGCCTATTTGGCAGGGCCTTCTGAGTTTCGATATTGGCTGCAAACCTCGGCGGCCTTTGAGCAGATGAATCTGTTTGCTCCTTATTTGATGCTGCGGGAAGTTTGGCATGCAATTCCCCAATCAGTTTCGAAAAAAATCAACAAATGGTCTTTGCAGATGGAAGATTTCTTCCAGCCAGATGATGCATTTGCGGCCTTGTTGGAGCGAGAGGCGCAGTCATTCAAAGCCCCGTGGAATGACATATTGACTCAAATGGATTCCTTGGAAACAGAGGCTTCTTCCTTGCTGTATAGAGCGCAGGACCCATTCTTGCCGGCTTTTAAAAAGGACATGCAAAATTTGAAGAAGGCTTGGCGTCAGGCCTTGCAAAGGGAATCATCAAAGGGATTGGAGGCCCGATTTGGTAAAGAGGCGGCTTATAAGATTTTTGAGCTGCGCGAGCGTTGTTTTTCGTGGAAGAATCCCATCGAGCGAAGCATGACCTGCTTGGAGTTAGCCTTGGAAATGGGTTCTTCGGATTTCCCGTTACAGGTTGGCGAATATGGCGAAACCCTTGCCATGCGAACATTTGTCATGGAGGCGTAAGGATAATCCCCTATTTTTAACGGGTGATTTCAAACAAATTCAAATCTGACTTCTCTGCCTCGTTGGTTGTTTTTCTGGTGGCCTTGCCCCTGTGCATGGGGATCGCGCTGGCTTCGGGAGGAACGGTAGTTCAAGGATTGCTTTCTGGGGTAATCGGGGGGCTGGTAGTGGGAGCTCTCAGCGGTTCGCACACCAGTGTCAGCGGTCCCGCTGCCGGTTTGATTACCATTGTCGATGGGGCCATTCGAGATTTGGGGAGCATGGAGATTTTCGTAACGGCGCTGTTCGTTGCCGGTCTCATACAATGCCTATTTGGATTTCTCAAAGGTGGGTTCTTAGCCGATTTTATTCCTGTTTCGGTCATCAAAGGCATGTTGGCCGCCATTGGAATTACATTGGTTTTGAAACAATTGCCTCACATGGTAGGCTACGATGCCGATGCATTTGGTGAAATGGAGTTTGCTCAAAAAGACGGGCACAATACCTTCTCAGAATTGTATTACATGCTGGATTCGATAACCCCGCTAGCTTTGATCATTTCTTCACTGGGTTTGGGCCTTCAATTTGTGTGGGAAATCCCCGCCCTCAAATCAAAGGGCTTTTTCAAATCGGTTCCTGCGGCCTTGGTGGTGGTTTTACTGGGTGTTTTGATCAACGAATGGGCCTTGCGTTTTTATTCAAGTGGTGCTATTGCTCCCGGGCACATGGTAAATGTGCCCTCCATTTTAGGACCCGACGGGGCGGGCACCTCCTTGATGGTACGCCCTAATTGGTCAGCCTTGGGTAATATCCAAGTTTATTCAGTGGCCCTTTTGATCGCTGTCATTGCAAGCATCGAGAGTTTGTTGAGCATTGAAGCAGGCGATAAGTTGGATCCCCACAAACGCGTGAGCGCCCCCAATAGGGAGTTGATCGCCCAAGGCTTTGGGAATGCCGCTGCGGGGCTCCTAGGAGCTCTGCCCGTAACAGCGGTTATCGTTCGTACTTCGGCGAACATTTCCAGCGGAGCAGAAACACGTAGAAGTGCCGTTCTGCATGGCATTTGGATCGCCTTGTTTGTGTTATTGGCTCCTGCTTTGATCAATAAAATTCCCTTGTCAGCCTTGGCAGCAGTGTTGGTGTATGTGGGCTATAAACTGGCCCGCCCTAGTTTGGTTAAAGCTCAATTCCAAAAAGGGTGGTCAGCCTTTGCTCCATTCATCATTACCATTATGGCTATACTGCTGACTGATTTGCTGATTGGTATCATCATTGGTTTGCTGGTGGGTTTTTTCTTTGTCATCAAGACCAATTATCAAAAGTCTTTTGCCATGACACAGCAAGGCCATGAATATCAACTGGTCTTTAAGCAACAGGCATCATTTGTCAACAAATCAGCTCTAAAAAATTCCTTGGCCAGTATGCCCGATTCAGCCACTGTCTTGCTGGATTTTCGGGATTGCCATTTTGTAGATGCCGATATTGCTGACATTGTTCAAGATTTTCGAGAATCGGCTCCTGAACGTAGAATCCATTTTGCCATCGAAGCCGGAAACCATACACATTTGTTATCTTAACGCCATGTCTCAAGAAGCCATCGATAAGTTGTTGCATGCCAACCAAAATTGGGTTGAAGAGGAATTAGCGCGCAATCCTAATTTTTTCAACGATTTGGCCCACGGCCAAAAGCCAGAATTTTTGTGGATCGGATGCAGCGATTCCAGGGTGCCTGCCGACCGCATCACGGGTACCAAGCCTGGCGAAATTTTCGTGCATCGCAACATTGCCAATTTGGTGGTTCATACCGATTTGAATATGCTCAGCGTCTTGGAATATGCGGTCGCTTATTTAAAAGTCAAGCACATCATTGTTTGCGGTCACTACGGTTGCGGTGGGGTGAGAGCCGCCATCAGTCGCAATAACTACGAACTGTTGAATAAGTGGCTTCGCAACATCAAAGATGTCTATGTGGCACATGAGACTGAGCTATTGTCGATTGCAGACCCTCAACTGCGAGAAAATGCCTTGGTTGAAATCAGCATCAAGCAGCAGATTCGAAATTTGATGAAAACCAGTGTGGTGCAGAAGGCTTGGCATAGTGGAGAGGACCTGACCTTGCACGGAATGGTCTACGAAGTCGCCAACGGTCGACTGAAAGAATTGATCAAATACGACAAGCAAACACCCCTGCCCGAGGTCTATCGTTTTTATTTCGACGAAGATTGATCGGCCTTTTTGCGATCCAATCGCAGGTTGATCAGTTCGATGGAAAAGGCAAAAGCCATGGCGAAGTAGATGTACCCTTTGTCCAAATGCTGCTCAAATGCTTCGGCTAGAAGAGAAACGCCTATCAACACTAAAAAAGACAAGGCCAGAATTTTAACGCTCACATTGGCTTGAACAAAACGGGCAATGGGCTCTGCAGCCAGAAGCATAACCCCCATGGAAATGACCACCGCCACGATCATGACCCACAACTCTTTGGCCATGCCTACGGCTGTAATGACCGAGTCCAAGCTGAATACTATGTTCAATAGGGCCATTTGCAGCAAAACAGCAGTCCAACCTTCGGCCCTGCTTCGCGTCTGTTCCCGCTCCTCGGGTTGAGAAAGTTTGAGGTGAATTTCATGGACGCTCTGGTATAGTAAGAACAATCCGCCGGCTAGGAGCATCAATTGTTTTCCCGAAAACGAGAAGCCCCAAACCGAAAACAGGGGATGATCTTGGGTTTGAATCCATTGAAGGCCGAGCAACATTAGAATGCGAATGAGCATGCCCATGATCAGTCCCATCTGTCTCGCCGCTTGTTGGCGCTCATCCTTGACCTTCCCGGATAGAATGGATATAAAAACGATGTTGTCAATTCCCAATACCACTTCCAACAGGGTCAGGGCAAGCAACGAAATCAGCGCGTCTTGGCTCATGCGATACTAAGGTAAGAAAAGGCGGTCTTGTTTCCACGTTGAGGCGGGAATCCAGCGGGTGGGGAATTGGTTTTTAAACCAAGTCACTTGGCGCTTGGCATATCGCCGGGTGTTTTGTTTCATTTTATCCAAGGCATAGGGATAGGATACTGTGCCGTCAAGGTGTTCAAACCACTCACTGTACCCAACTGTTTGCAGGGCATTCAGGTGGCGATGCGATTGCAGGCCTTTCACTTCTTCCAACAAGCCGTCTTTCATCATGGAGTCGCATCGCTGGTGAAGGCGGTGGTAAAGCGTTTCTCGATCCCAGTCCAAGCCAAGGTATTCGACCTGGCAATTCTCAAGTACATCATGCAGGGGAGATAGGGTTTTCTGCAAGTACAAATCATTGAGGCTTTGGCCGCTTTCCCACAATAGGCTCAAAGCGCGTTGCATGCGCTGCGGATTGAACATGTCCAATCGTTCATGGGCCAAGGGGTCGGCCTTCATGATGGCCTTTCGTAGACCAACAATTCCCTCTTCCCGTATGCAACGGTCTACGCGCGCCAGTGTTTCTGCGCCGGGTTCAGGAAGTTCATTCAAGCCTTCTAACAGGGCCCGAATGTACAAGCCTGTTCCTCCACACAAGATGGCCCTTCCGGTTGATTCTAGGCTCTTTCGCACCTCCATGGCCGCTTCTTGGGCGTAGCGTTCAGCGTTGTAATCTTCCAGGATCGATACATGGCCAAACAGGCGGTGTTCGGCCTGCTTGAATTCAGACGGGCTGGGTTTGGCTACACCAATGTTCAATTCTCGGTAAACTTGCCTTGAATCGGCATTTACAATGGGGCAAGCCCAATGTTGGGCCAGTTGTATGGAAAATGAAGTTTTGCCAGAACCTGTAGGTCCTCCCAGAATGGCAATACGGCCCGCTTTGGGCATGATCAATCGTTTACTTCGCTAAAGCCGTCCATGCCGAACTCCTCAGTGCTGTCACCGTAGAAGTCATCTCCGTCTTCATCGTCTTGATCATCGTCATCGTCCAGCAGTTCCTCGGCCTCCATCATCAACTCATCTTTGATGCCTTTTGCAGCCAGAATTTTGGCAGCCAAGGCGTCAAATTCGTTGTCGTCAAGCATTTTGAACTTGCTGTCTTCCCGTTGGCGCGGTGCTTTGCCTTCGCTTTTTACCAATAGCGGGTAGCTGGCATCGGCTCTGGGGTCTTGGATGCTTTGCAATTCAATGAACAAGGTCCATTGGGCCACATAATCGCTCACGTAAATGAAGCGCTGATGCGGGTCGTTGATCCATTCGCGCAATTTGGTTTGGCTCATGACAGGACTGGGCATGGCTGTTTCGCTGTCCATGTCTTCGTCGTCGAACATGTTTTCCAAGGTGATTTCCATGTGCTTTTTCCACTGTGTATCACTGACATAAAAGGAGGCCAACTCCTTTTTATCGAAACCTATGGCATCTTGAATGGCGTTGTGGAAATCCAAAAAACTGGATGAAGGCTTGATGTCTATCCAACGAATCACTTCGTCGTCATTTTCGAACCAAATTTTAAAACGAAAAACCATGGAGCTGCAAAGTTAGGTCAAGGCTTTGTATTTGTTTCCCTTCCTGAAAGGTAGACGGCTAAATCCCCCTATTTTTGTGCCCTTGGCAACAAAATGGTTTTGGTCGATGGCAGCTTTGCTGCTGCTTGCTTTCCCGGTTTTAGGGCAGACCGATAAAGGCGACGTGCGCGGTTTCGTGTACAACAGCGAGAACGGAGACCGACTGGCCGGCGCTCAAGTGTGGATTCCCGAAATCAACCGGGCTCCCAGTGTGCGGGGTCGCAGCATTTTGGCTGATGCCGATGGTTTTTTCGCCTTGACGGGCATCGTAGCCGGTTCGTATACCTTGATGGCGACCGCTCCGGGTTTCGATACCCTGAGCTTCGAGATTTTGGTTCGCGCCGGGGCCAATACCAAGCAAGACATCTACCTGCATGGAGGGCAGCTCATCGAACAGGTTGAGATTACGGCCAGAGCCAACCGCAAGCAAACCCTAGTGGGAGCCACGAATATTGATCCCAAAGCCATTGCTCGCCTCCCTTCGGTCGGCGGAGAACCCGATATCGTACAATACCTCCAAGTACTGCCTGGGGTGGTGTTCAGCGGGGACCAAGGCGGTCAATTGTACATCAGAGGTGGCTCGCCAGTCATGAATAAAGTATTATTCGATGGCATGACCATCTACAATCCCTTTCACAGCATTGGCTTGTTTTCGGTATTCGATACCGATCTAATTCAAAGTGCCGATGTGTATTCAGCCGGTTTTGGCGCTGAATACGGCGGTCGCATTTCGGCCGTAGTGGACATCAAGTCGCGAGACGGGGACCGCAATCGTTTTCGCGGCAAAACCTCGGTCAATACATTCACCAGCAAACTCCTGTTGGAAGGTCCATTGAAGAAATTTCAACGCTACGATGGAAACAGTTCCTTCGCCGTGAGTTACCGAAATTCCTATTTGAAGCAGTCCTCCAAATTGCTATATAACTACGCCAATCCCGATCGATTGCCTTACAACTTTGGCGATTTGTTTGTCAAGTTGAACGCCAATTCAGCCAACGGTGGTTACAGCCGTTTGTATGCCTTTCATTTTACTGACGATGTGAACTTTCCAGGTTCTACGCATTACAACTGGGCGAGCACTGGGTTTGGAGGCAAATTCATGGTGGTTCCTGAACAGGCCAAAACCCGCGTAGACGGTTTCTTTCTGTATTCCAACTACCGCATTCAACAAATGGAAAGCGATGCCCGGCCCCGGGAAAGTTCCATTGGGGGCTTCAACATGGGCATGAAATTCTTGTACAATTTCAAGAAAGATGAATTCAAGTGGGGCTTGGAGATGAACGGTTTTCAAACCAATTTTCAGCTTTACAATTCGAACAACCGCCGCATTGAGCAGCAAGAAAGCACCACCGAAATCAACCTGTTTGGCAATTACAAAATCATCAGAAAGAAACTGCTTGCAGACTTGGGCCTTCGTTGGCAGTATTACGCATCTTTGTCCAACGGCAGCTTGGAGCCTCGTTTGCAACTGCGATACATGCCCTTCAAAGGGGTAGGTTTCAAATTCGCGGCGGGCTTGTACTCCCAAAACCTGTTGTCGGCCATTTCCGATCGCGATGTAGTGAACTTGTTCTATGGATTCCTGTCAGGTCCCGATAATTTGCCCAAAACCTTCTTGGGGGATCCCGTGACCCACCGCCTTCAAAAAGCCGGTCATTTGGTAGCGGGGATGGATTACCGCTTGACCCGAAAAAGCAGCATCAATTTGGAGAGTTTCTACAAGGATTTCAGCCAAATCACCAATATCAATCGCTCCAAATTGTTCGAAGATGATGAGTTCAACCAAGACAAGGACGCTCGCCTGAGGCAGGATTACATCATTGAAAGGGGCGAAGCCTATGGCGGCGATATTTCCTACAAATTCGAAGACAAACGCCTGTATGTCTGGTTGGTGTATTCGCTGACATGGGTCAATCGAAACGACGGGTACCTGAAATACCAACCCATTTTTGATCGCCGCCACAATGCCAATGCCATGATTTCCTACACGGCTGGAAAACGCAGTCCCGTTGATTTCTCGCTTCGCTGGAACTTCGGCAGTGGTTTCCCCTTTACCCAAACCCAAGGCTATTACGAAAAGTACGATTTTTCAAATGGCATTGGGTCAGACTATGTCAACAGCAATGGGGAGTTGGGGGTGGTTTATGCTTCATTGAATCAGGGCCGACTGCCGTATTACCATCGCTTAGACTTTTCGGCTAAGCACAGCTGGAAGTTGGATGCCCAACGCAAAGTCACGGCCAATTTCAGTTTGACCAACGTGTATAACCGCGCCAATATTTTCTACTACGACCGCATTCAACAAAAGCGAGTCGATCAGTTGCCCATTTTGCCCGCTGTGGGCTTTCAATACGAATTTTAAGCGTCTTCGCTGATCTTTTTAATGGCCTGCAATTTCAGTAGGGCTTCGATCGGGCTGAGTGTATTGATGTCGAGTTGCTGCAGTTCTTTTTTGAGTTGTTCCATGCGCGGGTCAGGAGCTTGGAACATGTTGAGTTGGTAAACGGGTTTGGATTCAGCTTTTGAGAGCGATTTTCGACGGTCAACGGCAGAACGAGTCTTTTCCAATTCGCTCAACAACTCACTGGCTCTCAGCAAGACTTGGTTGGGAATGCCCGCCAATTGGGCCACATGTATGCCGAAGCTGTGTTCGCTACCACCGGGCTTTAAGGTGCGCAAGAAAATGATCTGTTGCCCTTTTTCCAGCACTTCTATGTGGAAATTCTGTACTCCCTCGAGTTTGGATTCCAATTCGTTGAGTTCGTGGTAATGGGTAGCGAATAAGGTTTTGGGTTTGCTGGGGTGGCTTTGCAAGAATTCGGCTATGGCCCAGGCCAAGGAGACTCCATCGTAGGTGCTGGTCCCGCGACCAATTTCGTCTAACAAGACCAATGATCGCTCCGATAAATTGTTCAAAATGGAAGCGGTTTCGCTCATTTCGACCATGAAGGTTGATTCACCCACCGAGACGTTGTCGCTGGCCCCCACTCGGGTATAAATCTTGTCGACCAATCCAATCCTGGCTGAATCGCAAGGAACGAAAGAACCCATTTGGGCCAAAATCACGCACAAGGCGGTTTGCCTCAAGATGGCTGATTTTCCGCTCATGTTCGGCCCTGTTAAAATCATGATTTGACGTTGATTGGGCCCCATGGCTATGTCATTGGGAACGTAGTGCTGGTCAGCCTTGAGCTGCAATTCGATGACGGGGTGGCGAGCGCCTTTCAAGTCCAATTCCAGGCCTTCATGTACCTGGGGTTTGCAGTATCGATGTGCCTTGGCTATGTGGGCAAATCCCATGAAGCAATCCCATTCGGCTAGGCGCTGGGAAAGGGCACGAACGGGCTCCACATGGGCCAAGAGGTCATTGAGCAGCAATTCCCAAAGTTCTGACTCCAAAGCATCCATACGGTCTTGGGCCGATAGAATTTTTTCTTCGTACTCTTTGAGTTCAGCCGTAATGTAGCGTTCAGCGTTGGTAAGGGTTTGCTTGCGAATCCAATCTTCGGGTACCTTGTCTTTGTGGGCGTGGGTTACTTCGAGATAATAGCCGAACACATTGTTGAAGCCAATTTTCAGCGAGGGTATTCCCGTGCGATCCGATTCGCGTTTTTGAATGTCCAGCAAGCGTTCTTTTCCATGGGTGGCCAAGTCGCGCAGCTCCAGCAGCTCAGGGTGGCATTCTGATTGAAAAACCCCGCCTTTGCTGAAAACAGCAGGGGCATCGGTCGAAATTTGGCTGTCAATCAAGGTTTCCAGAGCCCGGGTATCGGGGAAGGCCTGAGCCGCTTCAGATAATCGACTGTGGCTCAGCTGCTGCCAATCGCGCTTCAATTGAGCAATTTGTTTGAGGGCCGATGAAATGTGCAGCAGTTCTTTGGGATTGATGCGGCGCAGTGCAATTTTCGAAGCCAGTCGTTCCATGTCGCCCAAGCCCTCAAATGCATTTCGCCACGATTCCAATTCGGATTGCTCCAAAAGGTCTTCAACGGCATCCAAGCGTCTTTGTATGGCACCCAACTCCCGAAGCGGCAAAACAAGCCATTTGCGCAATAACCGACTCCCCATAGGGGTTTTGCTTCGGTCTATGCATTCTAGCAGGCCGGTTCCGCCGGGATAAACCGATTGCAGCAGCTCTAAGTTTCGAATGGTAAAGGAGTCCAGCCAAACGAAGCGATCTTCTTCCAAACGGGAAATTCGATTGATGTGGCTCGTGTGGTGGTGGTGGGTGATTTCCAAGTAATGCAATACAGAACCCGCGGCCATAGCAGCCAAGTGCATTCCGTCTAGGCCAAAACCCTTGAGGTTGGCTACTTGCAGCTGTCGCAATACTTTTTCCAAAGCATAATCGCCTTGGGTTACCCAAGGTTCCAAAGTTTGGTAAGAGCGAGGCGTTCCAAAGTCCTCCAGCAAGGCGGCGGCTTCTGATTTGGGGACTAGGAGTTCAGCGGGTTGAAACCCACCGAGTAGTTTTTTGACAAACACCGCATTCCCCTGGGCGGCCAAAAATTCACCCGTTGAAATGTCCAGGAATGAAATGCCGTAAGCATGATCTTTTTTAACAACGGCTGCCAGGTAATTGCTCTGCTGGCGTTCCAGTACCTTGTCGTTGTAAGTCACTCCCGGTGTTACCAGTTCAGTAACGCCGCGCTTGACAATGGTTTTGGTTTTCTTGGGGTCTTCCAACTGGTCGCAAATGGCCACACGGTAGCCGGCTTTGACCAATTTGGGGAGGTAAGTGTCCAATGAATGATGGGGGAACCCAGCCAAATTCATTTCTGAGGCAGCCCCATTGGAGCGTTTGGTCAATACAATGCCCAGTACCTGACTGGCTTTAACGGCATCTTCATCAAAGGTTTCGTAAAAGTCCCCCACTCGAAACAACAGAATAGCCCCAGGGTATTGGGCCTTAATTCCATGGTATTGCTTCATCAATGGGGTTTCTTTTCCAGCCATAGAAAACAAAAATAGGGCGGTCAATTGGCAAGTAGTCCACATTTATCCCCCCGAAAGGGCGGTATATTTGAGGGTGCAAAAGCGAAGCATGCCCGATTTGGGGCGACTCAGTACCGAAGAATTCCAGCAAGCGGAGAAGTGGCCCTTGGTGTTGGTATTGGACAACGTGCGCAGCATGAGCAACGTAGGTTCATTGATGCGCAGCGCCGATGCATTTCTATGCGAAGGCATCTACTTGTGCGGAATCACAGCTACGCCGCCACATCGAGACATTACCAAAACGGCCATTGGAGCCGAGAAATCGGTGCACTGGCAATACCGAAGCCAAACAGCTGAAGCGATTCAGGAATTGAAATCTCGAGGTTTTACCATCTGGGCTTTGGAACAGGCCCATAACAGCGTCCCCTTGCACGAGGTTCGTTTTGGTCAAGGTCCTACGGCGTTTGTGTTGGGACACGAGATAGACGGTGTTTCGCAAGAGGTCATGGAATGCTGTGACGCTGCCTTAGAGATACCGCAATTCGGTACCAAGCATTCGCTAAACGTATCTGTTTCAGGGGGCATGGCACTTTGGGAATTTGCCCGCCAACGCTTGAGTCATGGGTAAGTGGGGGCTTGGTATAGCGCTGATTGCAAGCCTGATGTTGGCCTGCCAATCCCCAGTCAGGGAGCTCCAGCAAGACCTCTCTCTTGCCAATAGCGCGGCGAATAAACCCTATGCCATTGGCCTGAGTTATTCAGCAGACTGCCCTTTGTCTGTATCGGTGTCGGGTGATTGGATGCAGTTGATGAGCGATCTACCGCTTGATTCCTTCGAGCGCATTCTGTTTCTATCAACCCCTGGAGGCAGCATCTCTGCGCCTTTGACCGCTTCGGTTGATCGCATTGTCAAGGATTTGGATACGGCCCGGCAACTGGGGTTTACCCATTACCCCATGGTGCAAATTTGGGAGCTAGGCATTTCGTCTTGGAAGCCCCTTTACCGGGGTCCGCTTGACAATCGTTCCGTGCAAACGGGTCGCAGTCGATTGGCCCCTGACTCTGCCTTTGTACGCCATTACCTCACGCGGTTGCGAACGGGTCAATCGCCTACCTTTGAGATGCGAACGGTTTCAGGATGTTACCTCGAAGATTGAGCATACCTTTTTTAGCTGGGTTGGCTTGGGGCATAGGTTCCTGCGGCCAGCCATCCCCCGATAGTTTCGATGGGGAAGTGTCGTTTTACCCTCAAGTGGCCGATGTGTTGGAGCGTAACTGCGTGGTTTGCCACCGCGACGGGGGAGCCGCTCCCTTTGCGTTGACCACATTTGAGCAGGTAAGCCGGAAAGCCAAAACCATCGTGGAGGTGACTCAAGCGGGAATCATGCCACCATGGCCTGCAGACCCTGATTACCAGCATTTTGTGGGAGAGCGCCGTTTGAGTTCGGCAGA
>JAURGZ010000013.1 GCA_030833525.1 Bacteroidota bacterium
ATTGCAAGAGTGGTTGAAATCGCTGGTCATCGTAAAAGGAATGGGCTGAGGTTTTGCTGTTTGACGATTCATATTGGGAATTAGAAGGGCCCACAGAGGCCCAATTGCGCGAAAAGGGAAGTCGATTTTTTGCCTATGCTTACCCGGTTCACTCGGAAGCAGAAATCAAAGAACATTTGGCTGCATTGAGGCTGAAATATCCCGATGCGACCCACCATGTCTATGCGTATTCCTTGGGGCCGAGCGGAGAGGCGCAACGCGCCAATGATGACGGGGAACCCAGCGGCTCATCGGCTAGGCCCATTTTGAGAGCCATTCTATCGGCGGGTCTTACCAATACCTTGGTGGTGGTAGTGCGCTATTTTGGAGGGACCTTGTTGGGCATTCCTGGGCTTATTGCCTCGTATGGCGGGGCTGCCCAGATGGCTTTGGAGGCAGGAAATAAGCAAGAGCGACTGATCGAAGATGATTTTTGGATTCGCGGGGAATATGAGCAGGAACAAGCCATTCATTTGTTGTTGCGGCCCTTCTCTGTTCGCATTGTCGATCGCCAATACGATTCAGGAGTGGCCTACCGAGTGGCTGTTCGCAGATCCGATACCCTTCGATTTGAAAAAGCGGCGGCAGCGTCTTATCCCTTGCGTGTTAAGAATGCATAAAGGCATTGCATCGATGTAGGCTTTCGCTTAGATTTGAGTTCATTCAAATCCTATGAAAAGATTCATTACTGCATTTAGTTTGTTTATTGCCGTGGCCCTGGTGATCAGTGCCTGTTCAAGCAATGTGAGCGTTGTTAAGCGCCAGTACAACAAGGGCTGGAACATCTCCCTGGGTGGTGGTAAAAACGGCCAATTTGAGCGTCCTACGCGTTTGGAGCGTGTAAGCCCTGAGGCCGTGGCCAAGGCCGAAGTAAGCCCCGAAGTTATCGAGGTTTCAAGCTCCAGCCTCGAGGCTGTCGAATCACCCGCTCCTAGCGCAGCGGTTGTGGCTAGCCCTTCAACGCCAGAAAACCCTGCCGCTAAAGTGGCCGTTGCTGCTCACAAGGCTGCAGTCGCCAGCAAAGCTGTGGCTAAAGCCCAAGCTCAAAAACAGGCTCCTGCTGAAAAGAAAAAAGCTGAACAGAGCAGCTCCAGTGGCAAAAGTCAATGGATAGCCCTGGCTTTGGTTCTGTTGCTGCCCAGCATTCACCGCTTCTATTTGGGTTATTATTTGGAAGGTGTCTTGTTTATCTTGACCGCCGGCGGATGCGGAATTTGGTGGATCATCGACCTGGTTCGCATATTGACCGGTGACTTGGGTCCTGCAGACGGAAGCGGGTACACCGAAGAAATTTAACATGAACAAACGCGACCCTCGTTGGTCTGCGCTAGCCATCGGCGGGCTGTGCCTCGGGCCATTGGTGCTCGGTGCATTGCCTGCCGATTTTTTTGATACCGGCACAGTCGTTTGCCTCTCCCGTCGTTTGTTTGACCTGGAGTGTTGGGGCTGTGGCATGACTCGGGCTGTCATGCATGCCATTCACGGGGAATGGTCGCAAGCTTGGGCCTTCAATCGATTGGTAATCGTGGTCTTGCCCTTGATGGTTCTGTTGTGGGTTCGTTATTGCAGAATGCACTGGGCCCGCTGGAAAAACCGAGACCGTTAACGGGGACTTAAAGCCTGTTCGAGCCGCTCCAAGAACGCTTCGTGTTCGATTTCATAGGCCCCAAACTGCGCAATGTGGTCGTTGAGGTATTGAGAATCCAGCAGTTCAAATCCTTGTTCGCGCAAAAATTCCACCAAGAACACCAAACAGAGTTTGGAAGCGTCTCGGCGCTTGTGAAACATGCTTTCGCCAAAAAAGGCTCGGCGCAAGGAAACACCATACAAACCACCCACCAGTTCGTCGCCGTCCCAGGCCTCGAAACTATGGGCCAGTCCCAATCGATGCAGTTCGCAATAGGCCACAATGATATCTTCAGAAATCCAGGTGTCGCCTTCGCGCTGTTGGGCACACTGGCGAATCACTCCTTCAAAATCCCGGTTGATGCGCATCTCGAAGGGGTTTTTGCGGTACAAACGCATGAGGTTTTTCGAGGCTTTGAATCCCTCGTCTAAGGGAATGATGCCCCGCTTTTCAGGCATGTGCCAATGAATGGCCCCGTCTTCTTCAGGATCAGCCATGGGGAATGCACCAGAGGCATAGGCTTGAACCAGTACTTCGGGAGAGAGGGGCAAAGACACGGCGCAAAATTCGCAAACACTTGGAGCAATTGCACAAGTACTTGCATTTTTGCAGGCACAATTGCCGAGAATCAGTGGGAAACGCCAAAAACAAATTGCTCAAGTTTGCTGAGTTTGAAACCTTTAGCAATTGCTACGATTATCGCCACCAACTCAAAGGACAATGGCATGAGGTCTTCGGCAACTCTAACCCCATAGTACTCGAGCTTGCCTGCGGCAAAGGAGATTATGCCTTGGGTCTTTCTCAGCTGCATCCCGAGTACAACTACATTGGCGTAGACGTCAAGGGGAATCGGCTATGGGCCGGGGCCAAAAAGGCCTTGGAATCAGGGTGGAAAAACGTGGCTTTTTTGCGCATCGAAATCGATCGCTTGGCTGATTTTTTTGACGCGGGAGAGGTCGACCAAATTTGGATCACCTTCCCTGATCCGCAGCCGCGCAAAATGCGCAAGCGATTGACCAGTTTCAAATTCTTGAATGTGTATAGGCAGGTGATGACCCCGCTCGGTCGGGTGCATTTGAAAAGCGATTCCCTGCTCTTTTGGGAAAGCACCTTGGATCAAATTGCTCAAGATGGTCTTCGCATTTTGGAGCAAGTTGACGATGTCTATGCCTTGGATCCGCTTCCTGAAAAATTGGCCATTCAGACCTTTTACGAAAAGATATGGTTGCTCAATGGGAAGACCATTCGCTACGTCCAATTTGAAATAGGTGCGGTGAAAAGCGAACCCCTTCCCGCCCGCGAAGAAGATCGAACCGAATTTTTTCAAGACCGCGGCGCGAGACGCGTGTAAGCTTGGATTGAATCCATCTTGGGTCTGAATCCCTTCTGATTTTGACTGAGCGGGACTTTGCCTTTCATGAAAACATCGAATAGGCCAAGAAATCGGCGAATTTTCGGCAAATTTGTTCTGTGCAGTTTCATTTCCAATTTCAGGAAACCCCATACCGAGCCGATTTGAGTCGAGCGGTAGATTTATCCTTATCCATCGGCCCGAATGGCGACAATCCTCATGCGTTTGGCATTGCTCCCGCCCAATTTGAGCCCATTCGAGTGGGAAGTTTCGTGGGTCGGGTCTCAGAAGGAGGCTCAGCGAACTGCGAGATTTTGACGTTGTGCGCCCATGGCAACGGAACCCATACCGAGTGCGTTGGGCATGTTTTGAAGCAGCGTTACACCCTGCCTGAGGCCTTGGACAGTTCCTTTTTTTTGGTTCAAGTACTCAGTGTGCAACTCACCCAAGGAAAAGAGGGCCGCTCGTATTTAGATGCTCCCGAATTGCAAGGGCGCTTGCAGCCGGCTCAAGCTTTGTGTTTGCGCTCTCTTCCCAATTCGGAGTCCAAGCGATCGGCTGTGTGGAGCGGCCAGGAGCCTCCTTTTATTGGGGTTGATGCCATGCGCCTCATTGCCCATCAGGGCTATACTCAGCTCTTGACTGATTTTCCTTCGGTCGATCCTGAAGAAGATGCTGGGGCTTTGGCTGCTCACCGCATTTGGTGGAATATGCCCAGTCGAGAACAGACGCTCGCTGAACCTGAAGGAGCTTGGCTGAAGCAAGTTCGTTGGAAGGCCTGCATCACCGAATTGATTTACGTTCCTGAAACGGTAACCGATGGCCTTTACCTGTTGCAGATACAGGCTCCTAATTTGTGCAGCGACGCTGTGCCGAGCAAACCCCTATTGCACCCTTTGCTGCCTTGAGTCCCGAACAGCGCTTATACCTGGCCAATGCCCTGATGAACCCGATTTGGAATGGGGTTGGTACAGGGTTGGGGGCGGCCGCGAGGCGAAGCCCGCGGCGCATTCTCTGCGTAAAATGGGATGAGATTGGCGACATGCTGGTCTGCACCCATGTATTTGCGGCATTGAAAAAGGCGCAGCCCCAAGCCGAACTTCATGTTTTGTGCAAACCCTTTGTGGCAGGAATGTTGGAATTGGATCCCCATGTAGATCGGGTTTTAACCTCTGTTTCGGAGTGGAATTCCCGCTACGACTGGGTGTTTGAACTAAGGGGGACTTGGGCCACTTTCTGGAAGTCGTTTCGATATTGGCCCGCTTTGCGCCGCGAACGGGGTTCAGTTCGCTGGAAAAACCGCGGCCAGCAGCGGCATGAAATGGAAACCAATTCGGCTTTGCTACAGGGATTGCCTGGGGTTAGCGTAGAAGAGCCCGAGTTGTTCATTTCCCAAGATCTCCAGCAATGGGGCGAGGCAAAGGCTCGGGAATGGGGGCCATTCGTGGCGGTTCACCCCGGCGGGCGCAGTTTGCTTCGCAGATGGCCGGCCGTACGGTACGCTCGGCTTTGCGATTGGCTGCAACAAGAGCAGGGCTTGAATGTGCTTTTGCTGGGCAGCGAAGAGGAGCGAGAATTGCTGGAATCGATTCGAAGTCTTTGCAGCTCTACCCCTAGGTCCTCCTTGGAATTGGAATCCAATTCCCTGCTCCATACGTACAGTTTGCTGCTGCAGGCTCGACTCTTTGTGGGCAATGAAAGCGGGCCCTTGCAACTGGCTGATCGTGCGTCTGCGGCCGGATCCACCTTGGGCATCCTGGCCCTTTACGGCCCGGGCGTAAAAGACGTCTTCTACCCGCGCTCGCTTCGCTCGCGCATCCTCCACGAAGTCTTACCCTGCAACCCTTGCGATCAGGTACACTGCGTACGACCCGACGATACCTGCATGATGCGCATTTCAGAAGCACAGGTTTGGGCCGCAGTTCAAGAATTGCTATCCCTAAGCGCCAACTAAAATTTCGGCCACTCAGCTCTAAGCAGCGTCATGCCTATGGCTAATCTAGAGCCCTGATTTTTTACAAAGCCCCGGCTTTCTTTACCGCCGGTTTACGCAGCCGTGATTTTCGGTTTATCTTTGAGATGCGTGCAAAAACCCTTTGAACTGACCATTTTGGGAACCTCGTCGGCTACGCCGACTCGGCACCGTTATCCCTCGGCTCAGTACCTGCGCATGGACGGCGCTTATTTCTTGATCGACTGCGGGGAGGGCACGCAAATGCGCTTGGTTCAATACAACCTGCGCATGCAGAAGATTCGCTACATCTTGATTTCCCATCTTCACGGCGATCACTTTTTTGGGCTGCCAGGATTGCTGACTTCCATGAGCCTGTTTGGGCGATTGGATCCGCTGACCTTGGTGGGCCCTCCTGATCTCGAGGCCTGGTTGAACCATACCTTGGAAGCCAGCGATTCACGTTTGACTTTCCCCTTGCATTTTGTGCCGACTCAAACCGAAAAGGCTGCCACTGTATTGGAGGAAGAAGGATTTAGGGTGAGCAGTTTTCCGCTTCGGCACCGCATCGCCTGTACAGGATTTTCATTCGAAGAAACCGGCCCAGAACTTCGATTGAACGTCGATGCTTGCCACTCCAAGGGTGTTCCTGTTGAGGCCTATCAAGCGGTCAAAATGGGAGAAGATTACCGCAAATTAGACGGAACGCTCATTCCCAATGCCGAATTGACCTTGCCCGGTCATAAAAATCGACGCTACGCCTATGTGTCTGACACCGCCTTTACGCCCGATTTGGCCCCGCTGCTGCAAGGGGCTGATTTGATGTATCACGAGGCCACCTTCATGCACGACCTTTTGGAGCGGGCCATTCAGACCTTTCACAGCACCTCCGTTCAGGCGGCAGAAATGGCGAATCTGGTAGGCTGTAAGCGATTGTTGGTGGGTCACTTCTCGGCCCGTTATAGCGATTTGCAACCCTTGTTGGAAGAGGCCAGAACGGTGTTTCCCGGGACCGAATTGGCCATCGAGGGCTTGGAGATAAGCCTCTAGTCTTTCCAATTCCCCAGTGAATGATTGTTCTTGGGTAAAGCCCTAGCATTCGTGTTTGTTTGCCTCAACATACACTATCGCCGAGCGTGCAAAACCTTTCGCGCTCGCGCGCGAGCTGTCGGGTAAATTCGTTGGTTCATGGCAGCTCCCAAAAAGAAAACCGCCTCCAAAAAAACTGATTTTCTCAAAGAAAAACCCGGCGATGCCCAAGAGCGCATCAGCAGTGAAGATCTTTGGAATGCGGCAACGCTGCAGCACGAACCCACGCGGAAAGCGGTGGGCTTTGTTTTGTTGATTCTCACGGCTGTGCTATTCATCAGCTTCATCAGCTTCTTTTTTTCTTGGACGCAAGACCAAAGTTTTTTAGCCGACGGTGACTGGGAGGCTTTTCGCGAGCACCAGGGTAAAATTGCCAATGCCATGGGTTATTTGGGTGCGCGTTTGGCATTCTCGCTGGTCCACAACGGTTTTGGCCTCGGGGCTTTTGCCTTGTTGCCTCTTACAGCCTTCGCGGGCTTGCAATTGTTGTTCGATTATCGGCCTTTTTCGCTGCTGCGCATTGGCATTCACAGCGTTCTGTTTGCGGTGTGGTTCAGCCTTTTCTTGGGTTTTGTTTTTCAAACTTGGCAGCCTGTTCTCGGCGGCGGATTCGGATATTATTCCGTTCAAAAACTGCAAGATGCCATTGGGGGAATCGGGACCTTTCTCTTCGTTGCAGCTTATGCCGTGGTGTATTCCATGCTGTTTCTAAACATGAATCCGTTTCGGCGCATGCAGCTCAGAGCGGCCGCTGAAACAGCCTTGGATGGCCTGATGGTTGAAGAAGATTTGGCCGATGAATCTGATTCCCAACCCGAATGGGAAACCCCAGAAGAACCTGAACACGAAGCCAGCATCATCATCGATGATCCCGAAGAGGGCGAGTACCAATTGGCTCCTGAAGAGGAAGAAGAAGAGTCCAGTGACTTGAATCAAATCACCCTCAAGCGAAAAGAGGAGGAGCTGCCTGTCGCGGTTTCGACCGATGCGGTTCCCGATGGCTACAAAGAGCCTGAGGAGTTTTTCTTGGAACCGGTACAGCCCGAGCCTGCGCAGCCTGCTGTTGAGTCTGGAGCATCCCAAGAGCTGACTTTAGATCCAGGTTTTCAGGTGCAAGACCTAACCCAAAACGAGGAAGAGACGGTTGATGAAAACCAGGGCGATCCTTTCGCTGAGAAAAAGCGTTTTGGCTTGGATACCTTGTTTGATCCGACCTTGGAGTTGAGCAACTATCGATTCCCAAGCTTGGAATTGCTCAAAGATTATGACCAGGGCAAGCAGGAGATTGACATGGCCGAAATTGCCAAGAGCAAGGACTTGATCACCACGACCCTTGAGAACTACAAAATCGGCATATCCAGCATCAAAGCCAGCGTAGGTCCTACGGTGACCTTGTATGAAATCGTGCCGGCTCCAGGGGTCAAAATATCCAAGATCAAGAACTTGGAAGATGACATAGCCTTGAGTTTAGCGGCTTTGGGCATTCGCATCATTGCCCCCATTCCCGGTCGGGGAACCATTGGCATTGAAGTGCCTAATCGCAATCCGGAGATGGTGCCCATGCGCACAGTGCTGGCTTCAAAGAAATTCCAAGATAGCGATGCTGCTCTGCCCGTGGTATTGGGTAAAACCATTTCGAACGAAATCTTCATAGTCGATTTGGCCAAAATGCCCCACCTTTTGATGGCAGGGGCCACGGGACAGGGTAAATCAGTGGGCTTGAACGCCATCCTGGTTTCGCTTTTGTACAAGAAACACCCGGCCTATGTGAAGTTCGTGCTGGTTGACCCGAAAAAGGTTGAATTGACCCTTTTCAATAAAATTGAGCGCCATTTCCTTGCCAAACTACCCGGCGATGGCGACGCGATTATCACCGACAATTCCAAGGTTATCAATACCTTGAATTCGCTTTGTGTCGAGATGGATGATCGATACAAACTCTTGCAAGACGCCATGGTGCGCAACATCATCGAGTACAACGCCAAATTCAAGGAACGCAAGTTGAATCCCGAAAATGGCCACCGCTACCTGCCCTATATCGTTGTGGTGATTGATGAGGTGGCTGACCTGATCATGACGGCCGGCAAGGAAGTAGAGACTCCCATTGCCCGATTGGCTCAATTGGCGCGAGCCATTGGCATTCACTTGATTTTGGCCACTCAGCGGCCTTCGGTGAATGTGATCACGGGTATGATCAAGGCCAACTTCCCCGCGCGCATTGCGTTTCGCGTAACGTCAAAAATCGACTCGCGCACCATTTTGGACGCGAATGGGGCCGACCAGCTCATAGGCAAGGGCGATATGCTCTATTCGGGCGGCAGCGACATGATTCGCCTTCAGTGTCCCTTTGTGGATACCCCTGAAGTTGAACGGGTTTGCGAATTCATTGGCGAACAACGGGCCTATTCGACGGCCTATGTACTGCCCGAGGTGAAAGAAGAAGGAGGCAGCTTAAGCGGTGGTGGGAATTTCGATCCTGACGAGCGTGATTCTTTGTTTGCCGATGCCGCGAGGGTCGTGGTTCAGAACCAAGTGGGCTCAACCAGCATGATTCAGCGCAAACTTAAAATTGGCTACAACCGGGCCGGTCGACTGATGGATCAACTCGAAGATGCAGGGGTGGTAGGTGCCAACCAAGGAAGCAAGGCTCGGGAAGTATTAATTCCCGATGAGATGAGCTTGGAACACTTTTTGTCTAACATGGACTAATTTTGTCACCCATGCTGAATGTTACCCGTTTTTTCTCAGCCGCTAGCCTGCTGTTCTCTTTTACCTTCATCGCTCAGGCTCAGGCCCAAAACGACGCTCAAGCCCAAGCCATCTTAAACCGTGTATCCCGCGTTTATCAAACCTATAGCACCATTACCAGCACCTTTTCGCTGACCACGAAAAACAGCAATGGTGGCACCACCGTTTCAACCGGCAAGATTTGGATGAAGGGCAAGATGTACAAACTCGATTACGCCGATCAGCAGATCTATTGCAACGGTACTTATATCTGGACCTACAACGAGCTCGATGCAGAGGTGACCCAAGAAAACTTCGTTTACCGCAGCAACAACATCACCCCCAACGAGATTTTCACCATTTACAACCGCGATTTTCGTTCGACCTACGACGGCCCACTGGTTCGCAATGGCAAGAATTACGATGTGGTGCTGATGGTGCCCAAAAAAGCCACCAATTACTCTTGGGTGAAGATCGAGGTAGACAAGTCAACCAATAAGGTGCAGCGTTTGATTCAGCGCTTTAAGAACGGCACAGAAGTAACCATTGAGGTGACGTCATTTGTGACCAATCAAACCTTGAGCGACGCCTTCTTTAAATGGAACCAAGCTGCCCACAGCGATGTGGACTTGGTCGATTTGACGCATTAAGGCTTGGCCAAAGGCCGCATAAAAAAAGCCCCGATCGCTCGGGGCTTTTTTTATAGGTATAATCGGGAATTACCCGTTCAAAACATCAAACATTTTCTGGCCGATCTCAGCAGGTGACTCTACCACGTGAATGCTGCATTCAGCCATGATGGCCATTTTAGCAGCAGCGGTATCGTCTTTTCCACCTACGATGGCACCGGCGTGGCCCATGCGGCGGCCTGGAGGGGCTGTTTGTCCTGCAATGAATCCTACAACAGGCTTGGTGCCGTGTTCTTTGATCCAGCGGGCGGCTTCGGCTTCCATGCCTCCGCCAATTTCACCGATCATCACGATGCCGTGAGTGTCGGGGTCATTCATGAACATTTCAACCGCTTCTTTGGTGGTGGTGCCAATGATGGGGTCACCGCCAATTCCAATGGCTGTACTCTGGCCTAAGCCCAATTTCGTCAATTGATCCACGGCTTCATAGGTCAAGGTGCCTGATTTGGAAACGACACCAATATGGCCTTTTTTGAAAATAAAGCCGGGCATGATGCCGATTTTGGCCTCACCTGGGGTGATGATACCGGGGCAGTTGGGGCCGATCAAAGTGCAAGACTTGTCTTTGAGGTAAGCCTTTACCGAAACCATGTCTTTGGTGGGGATTCCTTCGGTGATGCAAACAATCACCTGTATACCCGCATCAGCAGCTTCCATGATGGCGTCAGCGGCAAATGCAGGGGGTACAAAAATGATGCTCACATTGGCGCCGGTGCCTTTTACGGCTTCCTGAACCGTGTTGAACACGGGGCGATCCAAGTGCAAACTGCCGCCTTTTCCAGGCGTAACACCACCGACTACGTTGGTGCCGTATTCAATCATTTGGGTGGCGTGAAAGGTTCCTTCGTTACCGGTGAAACCCTGCACGACGATTTTCGAATCTTTATTAACGAGAATACTCATGCGAATTAAGAGCCGCAAAAATACGGCTTGAGCTCCAAAATGCCTTGGCTCAATTATCGATTGATGGCTTCCAGCAATTGGGGGTCGTTCGGACTGATGTTCGAAGGGTAATACGCCATCATATGTCCATTCTCGTCGATCAAGAATTTATTGAAATTCCAGCTAACGCTTGCATCCAAAGCACCATTCTCTGATTGGTTGCACAACCAGCGGTACAAGGGGTGCTGGTTTTCGCCTTTGACATCCAGTTTTTCGCTCATGGGGAAGCTCACTTGGAAGCGACTGCTGCAAAACTGGGCGATTTGCTCAGAACTGCCAGGCTCTTGACCTCCAAACTGATTGCAGGGGCAACCCAAAATGACCAGGCGTTCCTTTTCGGCTTCATACAGCGATTGAAGGCCTTCGTATTGGGGCGTGTAACCGCACTCGCTGGCGGTATTGACTACGAGCAATTTCTTGCCTTTGAATTGACTCAAATCCAATGGAGTGCCGTCGAGGGCCTTCAAGGGAATGTCGTAAATCGATTGAGAGGGAGTTTGTGCCATGGTGGGGTTAGCGGTTTTGGGTTTTCCAAAAAAACAGGAGCTCAAAGCAAGGCTCAGGCTCAAAGCAAGGATGGAAGATTGCATAATGAGGAAACAAAATTAAGTGCATTGGGTTTTGTACCTTCGTTTCCATGCGAAAAGCTGGCCTTTTTTGTTTGCTTACAGTCTTCGTTTTTTGGTCTTGCGAAGAAGAGCCCCCCTACATCAAATTCACAGAGAAACCCTTGTTGGATACGGCCTATTTGTCTACGGCTCCTGCGGCTCAAGATAAACGGGTATTGGTCATGGATGTAACCGGTGTGCGTTGCAACAACTGCCCGCGCGCTACCAAAGTGGCTGAAGATTTGGTTAAGCAAAATCCAGGTCGAGTGGAAGCCTTGGCCCTATATGCCAGCTCCCCAGCCTCTTTGACTCGCCCTTGGCCAGACTTTGATACTTTGTCCAATGCCGATGCGACCCAAATCATTTCCTCGCTTGGGTCTGTGATTTCTTTGCCCATAGGCAGTGTGGATTATGCACCTGATGGAACCGGGAACCGATTGGTCGCCGCTACCTCTTGGCCTTTGATGGTTCAAGATCGACTCAAATTGAAGTCAATTTGGAACTTGGAACTTCGCACCGAATGGCAGGCCGATGAGGATCGCGGTCGTTTGGAAATCAAGGCCATTGCCAACCAGGATTTCAGCGGTTCTTACAGCTGGGTCATTGGCATTGTGGAAAGCAAAATCATTGGCAAACAATCAGATGTAGATGCGGCCGGTGGTTATACCGATGAATATGAGCACAACCATGTTTTGCGTAAAACCATGGGTTCGGCATTGGGAGATGCCATGGTGATTCCAGCGGGTTTGAATCCAGTGGCAGGTTTGACCGTTGAAAAGCACCTGTATGTGCCTCGGCGTTACAACTGGAAAGCCGAAAACCTGAGCGCGATGGTCTGGATCATCGACAATAGCAACGGTCAGGTGGTGCAAGTGGCTCACGCTGACTTCTAATCCCTGCCGCCTATGAAATGGGGGCAGGCCTTGCAGCAATTTGTACAGCATTTGATGCTCGAGCGCTCCCTTTCGGTCCATTCCATTGAGGCCTACAAACGCGACATTCAGAAATTGCAAAATTGGGCCGAAGCGCGATCGTTGGGTCCCTTGCAATTGAAGCAGCAGGATTTGGAATCCTTTGCGGCACAATTGGCCGAAGCCGGATTTGAAGCCAGTTCTCAAGCGCGCATGGTATCGGGCCTTCGTGCTTTTTATCGCTTTTTGGTTTTGGAGGAAGCCTTGGCTGAAAGTCCCGCTGATTTTTTAGAGCCACCCAAATTGGGGCGTAAGCTACCGGTGGTATTGTCTCCTGAAGAAATCGATGCCATGATTGGAAGCATCGATCGCAGCAAGCCCGAAGGGGAGCGCGATGTAGCCATGTTGGAAACCTTGTACTCTTGTGGGCTTCGGGTCTCAGAATTGGTGCAACTGCGCAGTACTCATGTGCATGCTGAAGAGGGTTATGTTCAAGTGCTGGGTAAGGGAAACAAAGAGCGCTTGGTACCCATTGGACAAAGGGCTCTGAAGCACATCGAATTGTACTATCAACAGGTTCGCAAACACGGGCCCATACAATCTGAATCGCGGGATATATTGTTTCTGAATCGGCGCGGTTCGGCCTTGACCCGTCAATCGGTTTTCCTGCTGATCAAACGCTGCGCCCAACTCTCAGGAATTTCCAAGACCATTTCGCCTCACACCTTTCGCCACAGTTTTGCTACTCACTTGGTAGAGGCAGGTGCAGATTTGCGCGCGGTTCAAGAAATGCTGGGGCACGAATCCATTACCACCACCGAGATATACACCCACCTGGATCGACAGTACTTATCAGATACCTTGTTGAAATTTCACCCCCGCTCGGGTGCCTAAACCGGTTATAGAAGATCCCAGGACTTCCAGGTTTTTCTACCTCGCAAGAAGTATCCAAATACCAAGCTGGCATTGAGCGACCCCGACAATTGGGTCAAGGGCAATGGGGCCTCGCTGCGCGTGAATTGCGATTTAATGCGCTCAAAATCGCGGTGCGCTTTTGCAATTTCCCAAATCAACCGGGGTTTGCCTTGCAACAAGAACAAAACGGCGGCTAGACTATCCAACAATTTTCGCTGCAAAATGCGTTTGTTCATGACCTCAGTAGGGAGGTTTTTATAGAGCATCAACAGGTTGTTTCGAAAGTTCAGATAGGTTTTGCGGGGGCTCTGATTGGCTAGGGTGCCGCCGCCCATGTGATAAACCTGACTCTGGGCACAACTCCAAACCTGGTATCCTTTCAATTGCAAACGCCAGCAGAGATCGATTTCTTCAAAATGGGCAAAAAAGGCGGTGTCCAATCCACCGGCAGCCATCCAAGCATCTCGTTTGATGAACAAGGCCGCACCGGTCGCCCAGAACACGCGGCGAGAATCGCTGTACTGGCCTTGGTTCTCTTCCACTTGCCCAAAAATTCGGCCACGGCAAAAGGGATAGCCATAACGATCCATGTACCCGCCGGCTGCGCCGGCGTACTCGAACCGCTGGCGATGCTGATAGTCCAAAATATGGGGCTGGGCACAGCCAAATTGAGGGTTGTTTTCGGCCAGTTCAAGCAGGGGGCTGAGCCAGTTTTCGGCGGGTTCAGCATCGCTATTGAGCAGCACAAAGTAATCGTGATCGAGTACTTGCAGGGCTTGGTTATAGCCGCCGGCATAGCCCAGGTTCTCGGTCAACTCCATAACCCGTATTTCGGGAAAGCTATCCCTCACAAATTCGGCGCTGCCGTCGTGGCTGCAATTGTCAACCACAATGACTTCGACCCCTGGGTCCCGCGATTCGCGCAACACCACAGGCAAGCATTGGGCCAGCAAGGCGCGTGTGTTGAAATTCAAAACAACAACAGCTATGCGGGCCTGATTGCTCATGATCGGAATGGTTTGAATATGAAACGGGTAAACTCGCCGTTGACCCAAAACAGACACAATTGCTGAGCAGGGTCGCCCCAAGTTTGTAGGAAGGCGACTTTGCGGTCTTCGCTCAGCAAACCCAGTTCGATGAATCGCTCCAAAGTAGTGGCGTTTAAGGAATAGGGGAAGTCGAATTCGGTGCGGTCCAAGATGCAATCTCCCACCGAGGAGACCTCTTGGTGAGCTACAAAAATGGGGTATTGGCTGAAGCCGGCTTTGCGCACATCGTCGCTGACCTCTCGAATCAAATCGTTCAGCTCATTGATTTGAGCTTCTAGGGCTTTGAGGTTTTTTTCTACCTCTGGATTCATGGTTGTTTGACGAACGATTGCGTGTAGGTGCCATGTATACTTTGGCCCTGAATGAAGTAATTCCCAGCGGGAAGCCCTTCCATGGAAATGCGCTGCAAACCGGCTGCAGCTTGGCCGCGCTTCAGGCACTGACCTTGATGGTTGTAGATGCGGTATTCCATGTTCAAGGGAAATTCCACTTGAATGGCTTGGGTGGCAGGGTTGGGAAACAATTTCAAGGAAAGTCGAGCCTCGAGGTTGGCGCTGCGATTAACTTCTGGTTTGAGCTGAATGGCCCACATGCCACGACCGTGGGTGAACAAGAACAGGGTGCGGTCTGAGGCGCGAATTTTAATTTGGTGCACCGCCACTGAGGGGATGTCGTAATTCTTTTCCCAGGTTTTACCGCCATCGAGGGTGTAATAAAATCCGTAATCGGTAGCCGCGAAAATGCGGTTCTCGGGATCATTGGGGTCGGCACAGACCATGTTGACTGGCAGGCCGCTGGGCAAGCCGCTCGACACTTCTACCCACGTGGGATTGGTGTTCAAATTCGTTCCTCTCCAAATGCGGGGTTGGGTGCTGTAATTGGAGAAAGCGATGTAGCAGGTATTGGGGTCATGGGGGTACAACCAAATGCCTTTGATGACGTCATTGGTGACCGAAGAAGGGATGGAGTTGTTCAGCGACACCTCACTGCCTGAAGCAGCCGAAAGGGCGCTGTCGATGCGGTACAATTGGGCCGCTGTGCCACCAAAGTAAACCACTGGATTCTGCTCGTAGGAGATGGCAATGGCCTTGATTCCCGTGCGAATTTTGGAAATGGGGTTCCAGGAGGTTCCCATATCGGTGCTCTGATACAAGTAGCGATTGGTGCGGTAGTACAATTGCCCTTGGTCGTAATCGCTCACCTCGTACAAGTTGATGAAATCAACTCCATCGCTGGCAAAGCGAGAGTCATTGATGCCTACGGTTTGTTGCCAGCTAGGAGCCACCTTGGGGTTGAAATTGGGTACGCGGCGTATGCCCTCGTTTTGGGTAGAAAGGTAGGCGACTGAACCGTCTTGCTGGCCAATGGCACAGTAGGCGCCGTCGGCCCCATAAAATTTGCTGGAAACCAAGCGACCCGTTGAAACGTGAGTGCCGTTGTCTTGGGCACCGGCAATGGCCGTGTATCCCGAGTAACCCATACCCCCGGCGTAAAATTGTGTAACCTGATAGCCTGCATTCAAGTTGGCCTGAACTTGGGAATTGCCCCATTTGTAGCGGTAAACACCCCCGTCCGTGCCAATCAGGTATTGACCATTGGGCAGGGCTGCATACGAATGGTGATCGGAATGGCCGGTTTGTTTTTTGATCCAGGTCTGACCGCCGTCGCGGGTTTCGGTGATGCCTACACCGCCCACCACCACTGAATTGCTATCGGTGGGATGTACACCCAGCATCACGCAATAAGCCTGGTAGCCAGCTCCCATGTCGGTGGGGGTTCGCTGTGGGGTCCAAGTAGCGCCCCCGTCGCTGCTTTTGTAAAAGGCCGCCGGCGGATCGGAAAAGCCAAATCCCTCAAACACGGCATAGGCTACGTTGGGAAATTGCGCGCAATAGCCCATTTGAATTCGACGGTAGGTTCCAGCCACAGGAGCATTGGCGAATTGAGCGAGCACGAAGGTGCCTGGAGCCCCGTTGTCATCGCTATAATAAACTTGATTGGCCTGCATGCTCAAAATCACTCGGCCGCTGGGCATGCAAATCACATTGTTGACTTGTTTATTGCCACCACTGAAGGCCACTTCCCAGCTATTGCCACCATCGGTGCTTCGAAAGAGGCCTTTGGTATGGCTACCCACAAACAGAGTTTGGCTGTCTGTGTAAGAGTGTGCAATGTCCCAGATGTCGCTGAAGCCAGCCGTTGAAACGGTGCTGCTCAGTTGCTGGAATGATTGGCCCCCGTCTGTGCTTTTGAATACCCCGTCGCCGTCGACATCAGCGCTGTTCGCGCGGCTTTCACCGGTGCCGTAATAAATTTCAGAAGGATTGAACGGGTTGTAGGTGATGCAGCTGGCCATGAGGTTTACCTCGTGGTCATTCAGGGGTTTCCAACTGCTGCCTGCATCTTCGCTTCGCCACATGCCGCCAGAAATCGCAGCTGCCAAGATGATTTGGCTGTTGTTGGGATCTACCCAAAGAGAACGGGTGCGCCCGCCAATGTCGCGTGGTCCCAATTCCAATACCGTATCAAAGAAACCCGAGCGGTTGCGCACGCTCAATCGACGATCGGCCTGGGCCCATTGGCTTCGAATGTATTCGGGCCAAGTGCCATCTGCACTTTTTTTCTCTTCGAGCCATTGCTCAAAATAACCGGGGTGTTCGCCGCGGCTATAGGGTTTTTGATTCGAAAGGAACAGGGGGCTGAACGCTCCTACTGCTAGCAAGCTGATTAGGAGTGTAAAGGGGGCCGATTTCTTCAAAACATGCATCGCTCAAATTTACCCGTTTATAGGGGTATTTGCGAATTCATGATGTAACATTGACGCATGAAGAAAGCGTTGCGAATCGCCCTTTACTCAGCGGGCATAGTGGGACTCTTGATTTTACTCATGTGGTTGTCGCCTTATCGGTACCTGATCAAAGGCATTCAACTCACCTACTTGCGCGGGCAAACCACTTCCCATTACTTGGATTGGAAGGATTTTGACACCCGTGAAGTGGCCCACGATCCCGAGCAGGTGAAGCCTTTTGCTTTGGCACCTGATCGCTTCGATCAACCCCTTAGCGAAGAACTGCAAGCCATGTTGGAAAGAACCCACAGCGGCTCCTATTTGGTGGTGTTGCGCGACACTTTGGTGATGGAACGTTACTTCGAGCCTTTTAACGAAGGGGAGTTGGCCAATTCCTTTTCCATGGCCAAAACCATCACCGCTTTGCTGACGCAAATAGCCATACAAGAGGGTACAATTGCCTCTTGGGATGAGCCTGTTCGCCGCTATTTGCCTTGGGTAGGGCAGCTAGCTGGTGAAAAAAATCAGGCCTATGAAAAATTCGCCGAGTCCTTGACCCTTCGCCACCTCATCACCATGACCGCTGGACTGGATTGGGACGAGAGTTATACCGCTGCTTTTGGCATTACGGCCAAGGCCTATTACGGGTCAGATGTCGAGGCGACCATGCGCCAAATTGCTGTATTTCGTCAGCCCGGTACCGTATACGAGTACCAAAGTGGAGCGACCCAGCTGCTCGGGTTGGCTTTGAGTCAAGCCGTGGGTAAGCCTTTGGCTGAATTTGCCTCTGAGAAATTGTGGACCCGAATTGGGGCTGAAGCGCCTGCCCGCTGGCAGTTGGATCGAGAAAACGGAAAGGAATTGAACTACTGCTGCTTCGATGCCCGTTCCCGCGATTTTGCCAAACTGGGCCGCTTGGTCTTGCACCACGGTGAAGGTCTGGTGGATTCAGCCTTTTTGGCCATGGCTCAAGTTCCATTGGATCAAATCAAACTGCCCGGAATAGGCGGGGAAATGACCCACAAATACGGCCATTCTTTCTGGTTGTTCGATCTGGAAGAAGGGGGCAAAACCTACAAATTGTCTTGTTTTCAAGGCCACTTGGGCCAGTTCATCATTTGTGTTCCCGAACTGGACATGGTGGTGGTGCGCAACGGAAACGGATTTGAACGCGATCCGGGGAACATGCATGCCTGTGCTCAATTGTACACCCGGGAGGCTATTCGCCGATTTGCGCGCTAAGGCGTTGGCTTAGGATCTGCCCAACTGGGGCTATCCAGTTGCAAAATCTGCAGAAATTCACGCAGGGATTTTTCGCGTTTACTGCGAATTTGGTATAGAGTGCCCAATCCGCTGGGGATGCGATTCCAAATCAAATCGGGGTGACCCAGTATGTCAGATTTTTCCTCCAATTCGACATCGAGCAGCAGCAGTTCATCAACCGCCTTGTCCAAATCGGAATTCAAGGCAAACAATCGGCGTTCATAAACGGGGCGGTAGGAAGGGGGTAGATCGACCACCAAACCGTAGCCTTGGCTGCCCGCTTCGATGACCCAGTGATTTCCCACTATGACGCAATCAGAAGATTCGCTGGCCCGAAGCACCTCATGGGCATGTTGCTGAAAAGTAGCTCGGTGATAGACCATGACGGGGCTGTATACGAGTCCAAAATGACGAATGCTGCTGAACTCCCACAATGCATAAGAGTAGGTCAGGAAAACCAGCAACCAAAGGGGTATACGCAATCGAAAAGAAGGCCAGGTGCCCAAGGCAGAAGCCAAGGCTATGGCCAGTGGAAGACCCAAAAAGAAGCGACCGTATGAGTAGAAAATATGGCCTGTTCCATCGCCCAATTTGGGCAGGCCCAGTGAAAGTAAGATGGCCAAAAGCAGCGCTATGCCGGCCCAGACTTGCTGAAAACGATGAAGAAGGGCGATGCAGAATACCAGGCCCAATGCCAGACCTGCCCAGCCGGGTAGCCAATTCAAATGGGCCATCAAATCGGGCAAAACAGTCAAGTGTTGGCCGAGTGCTTTCCATTCCCAGCTGAGATTGGGCATGCCATGAACCCACTGGGGACTGAGCACCTGGCTCCAGTTTTTCAGGGCCGCATAAAAGGCTCCTGCTAGGGCCCAACCGGGCAAACTGGAGAGTAGCGCTTTGCTCGAGCATTCCCGAAGCAAACTGGGTATGGCCAGCGCAAGCAACAACAGCGCATTGGGATTGGCCATCATGGCCAGTGCTGAGCATAAAGTCAGTAAGCTCCAACGTGCGGGCACGTTTTTATAAAAAGCATACAGGCCGATGGCGGCCAGGGCTAGTCCTTGCACAAACCCCCTGGGAAGCAAGCTGATTTGGGTGTAGGAGACGGGCCATAAAAAGCTGCTGAGCAAAACAAAGGCTCTTTGATTGGGGTTCTGAGGCAACTGTGAAAACAAGACCCAGGGCAATGCCGAAAGTACGGCTGTAACCAAGGGCAAAGCCCATAATGGGGGTGTGCCAAAGGCAATTAAGGGCGCCGACAATAAGGCCTCAATAGACAGGTTGTAACCTTGCCCGTAGAAATACGGAGAGTGCCATTGGCCCCGAGCAAAATCCCACGCTTGCCGGGCCAAAACGCATTGATCAGAATCGATGTAATTGCCATTGAAGTAGGCGAATGCAAACAGGCGAAAGGCTATAAAAATGCCAAGCGCCCAGCCGTAAGGCTGGGCGCTCATGGAGGCTTTTATCCAGGAAAAGGGTTTTGTCAATTCCTGGCGCATGGCCTTAGGCTACGCTTTTGCGAATGATGTTCAAGGCTCCACCGGCTTTGAACCACTCGATTTGCTGCTGGTTGTAGCTGTGGTTGACCGTGATGGTATCGCTGCTTCCGTCGCTGTGGTTCAAGACCAATTGCAAGGCTTTGTCAGGGGCAAATTCGGTCAGACCCAAGATGTCGATGCTATCGTCTTCCAGAATCTTGTCATAATCAGCCTTGTCGGCAAAGGTCAAAGCGAGCATGCCCTGCTTTTTCAAGTTGGTTTCGTGAATGCGGGCAAAGCTCTTCACCAAAACGGCGCGCACACCCAAGTGGCGAGGCTCCATGGCAGCGTGCTCGCGGCTAGAACCTTCCCCGTAGTTTTCGTCACCCACCACGATAGAGCCCATTCCGGCTGCTTTGTAAGCGCGTTGCGTATGAGGAACGGGGCCGTATTGACCGGTCAACTGATTTTTAACCTCGTTGGCTTTTTCGTTGAAGAAGTTGATGGCACCAATCAACAAGTTATCGCTGATGTTGTCCAAGTGACCGCGAAACTTCAACCAAGGTCCAGCCATGGAAATGTGGTCGGTGGTACACTTGCCTTTGGCTTTGATCAAGAGTTTCAGGCCGCTCAAATTGCTGCCTTCCCAAGCTTGGAAGGGGTCGAGCAACTGCAAACGCTTCGAATTGGGGGCTACTTGCACTTGCACAGCCGATCCATCGGCAGCAGGAGCAATGAAACCTGCATCTTCAACGGCAAAACCCTTGCTGGGCAATTCGTCGCCTTTAGGAGCGTCCAACTTCACGGCTTCGCCATTTTCGTTGATCAAGCTGTCGGTCAGAGGGTTGAAGGTCAAATCGCCGGCAATGGCCAATGCGGTTACCATTTCGGGCGAGGCTACAAAGGCGTAAGTATTGGGGTTGCCATCGGCGCGTTTGGCGAAGTTGCGGTTGAAAGAATGAACGATGGTGTTCTTTTCTTGCTTTTCAGCTCCCGCGCGGTTCCACATGCCGATGCAAGGACCACAAGCGTTGGCAAATACCTTGGCTCCAATTTGGTCAAAGGTTTCCAAGAACCCGTCGCGCTCGATGGTGTAACGAACCTGTTCAGACCCAGGGGTAATGGTGAATTCAGCTTTGGTTTTGAGGTTTTTCTCAGCCACTTGCTTGGCCAAACTTTCGGCACGGGCGATGTCTTCGTAAGAAGAGTTGGTGCAGGAGCCAATCAAACCTACCTCAATTTTGGTGGGCCATCCGTTGGTGGCAGCCACTTCCTTCATTTTGGAAATGGGGGTGGCCAAATCGGGTGAGAAAGGACCGTTTACATAGGGTTCCAATTCGTCCAAGTTGATTTCGATGACCTGGTCGAAGTACTGTTCAGGATTGGCATAAACCTCGGCATCGCCATTCAGGTGTTCGCGAATGCCGTTGGCCAAATTGGCCACATCGGCACGGCCCGTTGAGCGCAAGTAGCGCTCCATGCTATCATCGTAACCGAAGGTAGAAGTGGTAGCTCCGATTTCAGCTCCCATGTTGCAAATGGTGCCTTTGCCGGTGCAGCTCAAAGCTGAGGCACCTTCGCCGAAATATTCTACGATGCAACCGGTTCCACCTTTTACAGTCAAAATACCGGCTACTTTCAAAATGATGTCTTTGGGAGCCGCCCATCCGCTGAGTTTACCTGTGAGTTTCACGCCGATCAACTTGGGCCATTTGAGCTCCCAGGGCAAACCGGCCATGACGTCGCAGGCATCAGCACCGCCTACGCCAATGGCAATCATGCCCAAACCACCGGCGTTTACCGTGTGGCTATCGGTACCGATCATCATGCCTCCAGGGAAAGCGTAGTTTTCCAATACCACCTGGTGAATGATGCCGGCTCCGGGCTTCCAGAAACCGATGCCGTATTTGTTGGAAACGGAGGCGAGGAAATCGTATACTTCCTTGCTCTCGTCATTGGCCACAGCTAAGTCCTTATCGGCGCCTACTTGAGCCGTAATCAAGTGGTCGCAATGCACCGTTGAGGGAACCGCCACTTTGGGACGGCCGGCTTGCATGAACTGAAGCAATGCCATTTGAGCGGTGGCGTCTTGCATGGCCACGCGGTCAGGAGCAAAATCGACATAATCAGCACCGCGCTGGTATCCAGCCTGAACGGGGTTTTCCCACAAGTGATTGTACAGGATCTTCTCGGTCAAGGTAAGGGGGCGGCCCAACAACTCGCGGGCAGCTTTTACGCGCTCCGGCATGCGGGCGTATACGTTTTGAATCAAGTCTAAATCAAAGGCCATGTCTCAGTTTTTCCAATTTGCTGCCGCAAATTTCGGTTTTTTTTCCCGCATTCTGTGGCCCGTTCTGCATCTTTGTGTCATGAGCGAAAGCCGCGTGATTTTAGGCATTGACCCGGGAACGAACCTGCTGGGTTACGGCATCATTCGTGCCGAAGGGAAGAAGGCTGAGCTATTGAGTTTGGGGGTGCTTCGCCTGGGAAAAATCGAAGATCACGGTCAGAAACTCTTTCACATCTTTGAGCGAATCGTGCAATTGGTAGAGGGCTTCGAAGTAACCGAAGTGGCCATTGAGGCTCCGTTTTACGGCAAAAACGTGCAGTCCATGTTGAAATTGGGCCGGGCCCAGGGGGTGGCCATAGCGGCGGCCATTTCGCGGCAGCTCCCGGTTTACGAATACGTGCCTCGAAAGATCAAACAGTCCATTGCGGGCAATGGAAATGCCTCAAAAGAGCAAGTATTGGCCATGTTGACGGCTGAATTTCATTTCGAACAGCGCCCCGAGACCCTCGATGCCTCAGACGGATTGGCCGCGGCGCTCTGCCATTTGTACCAATTCAGTCCTCGTAAGTTTGGAGAAAACAAAACGGGCCAAGCTACAGGCAGTGCCCGTGGCAAATCCAAAGCCTCAGCCTGGGCACAATTCGTGAAAAACAACCCGGATAAATTGGGTTAGTTGACCTAGATATTGGCCTCAGCCTGTGCACAATTCGTGAAAAACAACCCCGATAAATGGGGTTAGTCGATCCAGATTTTGGCCTTTTGGCCCTGCCCGTTCACCAGGACATACCAGCCGCTTATTTCAGGCGTGCGAACGCGGCCTTCGGCCGCTTCAACCCGTACCACCAAACGCCCTTGAGCATCCCAAAAGGACAGTTTCTCTCCCTGATGGAATGACCCATAGAGCCAGGCGCCCGCAGCCGCAGGCTGCGGGTACAGAGAACCCATGCTCGCCGAAGTTGCCAGGTTAGCACTGTTTTCGAGTGCGTTGAGGTAGGTCCAGATTCGGTCGCAAAACAGGTTGGGCACTTGGTCAATTCCCGTTCCGTTCCAGCGATCACCGATGCGCACCCACACGCGGTTTTGGGATGGAATGACGCAGATGATTTGGCCATTTTTGCCCATGGCTGCGTAGGCGTCTTTGGGTGCAGATGGCAATAGTGAGCCCGGAATGCGAAGGCTGCTGCCCGGCAGCATATAGGCCGATTGACCGTTCAACCAAGTCAAGTACCCGTAACTGGGGTTGAGGTTTTGGCTGGAATGGGTCATGTTGTATAGGTATTGGGTATCGGTCAAAACAGGGCTGCCGTTCCACCAACCTTTGGCTAGTAGAAGCAAGCCGAATCGCCCCATGCTTCTCATTTTGGAGAAGAATACGTTGTTGTCTCCGATCGGTACGAACAAACCGCTGATACCCGTCTTGTATGAAATCTGTTGGGAGACAAAACCGTTGAGGGTTTGGCCGGTCGCATTTTCAATGATGCCATCCATGAGGGTGTAAGGCGCATTGTGGTAATACCATTGTTGCCCAGCGGGTGCTTTGTAAAACAAACAGCTCGGAGCGGTACAGTCGGCATTGGCGACTCCGTAATCCAAACCGGTGGTCATGGTGAGGTGGTGCCAGACCCGCACACTGTCTTCTTGTTGGCTGCTCATGGAACTCCAGCCGCTCCCGAGATAGGAATGGCTGGGTGCTTGTATATCCAATAAGCCTTTTTGCGCGGCAATGCCCGCGGCAAAAGCCGTGAGGGTTTTACCCGCTGAGGCCCAGTACCAAGAGCTATCTTGGGTGAAGGCGCCAAAGTACTTCTCGAGCACAATTTTCCCGTCTTGTAACAGCAAGAAGCCCTTGCTGTTGTTGGTTTCCAAGAAGGCGTAAAGGCTGTCAATTCGCTGTTGGGAATAGCCCAAGCTACTGGCCGAGGTTTGTTCCCAAGTGCTGCCCAACAGGGGAGGGAAATACAGGTTTTGGCTCTTTGCAATGGGGGTAAAGCCCAGCAAGGCAAGGGCAAGTAAAAAGCGTTTCATTACATGCGTTCGACGGCCTGAATGCCCAAAAGGTTTAATGCATTGCGTAAAGCATGCGCTGTCATGCTCGCCATCTTCAAGCGGCGCTTCATGAGAGAGGCGTTGGTCTCTTTCAAGAAGCTGTGTTCGTTGTAGACCCGATTGAAGGCTTTGGCCAAATCCAACAGGAACTGCGCTACTAGGGCAGGAGAGTATTGCAGGCATGCTTGATTCACCGTATCGGGGAACTGCGCCAGGGTTTTGAGAAGGTTAATTTCAGTCTCACTCATGGCTTCTTCAGCCTCAGGTGCCTGGGTCCAATCGGCGGGAGCCGAGCGCAAAATGCTGCGAATGCGGGCATGGCTGTATTGCACAAAAGGCCCTGTGTCACCTTGGAAATCAATGCTTTCTGCAGGGTTGAACAACATGCGCTTTTTGGGGTCCACTTTGAGAATGAAGAATTTCAGGGCAGACAAAGCCAGGGATTCGTACAGCGCGTTCAGTTCTTCTTGCGGAAGACCATCCGTTTTGCCCAAGGCTTCGGTGGTTTCCCTTGCGGCATCGACCATTTCTTGCAGCAAATCATCGGCGTCAACTACGGTTCCTTCTCGGCTCTTCATTTTGCCAGATGGCAAATCAACCATGCCATATGAGGCGTGGTACATGCCTTTGGCGTAGGAGCGGCCTAAACGTTCCATGATCAGGAACAAGACCTTGAAGTGGTAGTCTTGTTCATTGCCGACCACATATATGCTTCGATCAACGGCAAATTCCTCGTATTTGAGTTGGGCCGTTCCAATGTCTTGGGTGATGTAAACCGAAGTTCCATCCCCGCGTTGAACCAATTTTTCGTCCAAACCATCATCGCGCAAATCGATCCAAACACTGCCATCTTCTTTGAGGTAGAATACACCCTTGTCCAATCCTTCCTGAATCAGGTCTTTGCCCAAGGTATAGGTATCGCTTTCGTAATAAAACTTGTCGAATGAAACGCCCATGCGCTTCCAGGTGCTGTCAAAACCCTCGTAGACCCAGCCATTCATGGTTTTCCAAAGGGCTAAGGTCTCAGCATCGCCAGCTTCCCAATCGCGCAACATGCTTTGACAGGCCAGCATCAATTCAGATTGGTTGCGCACCAATTCCTTGATGTCGTCTTTGATTTTGGCGATTTGCTTCTCTTCTTTGGCTTCCTGCAGCTTGGTCCAGGCTTGGTTGTATCGCGTTTGAACGACTTGGTTCTCGTGCTGAAACTGGCCTTGCAAGGCAGCTTCAATAGCAGGGCCACTTTGCTCCCTCAATGCGTTTTCAAAGACTACATAGTATTTGCCTACTAAGTGGTCGCCCTTCAAGCCGCTGCTTTCGGGCGTTTCACCATTTCCAAAACGCTGCCAGGCCAGCATGCTTTTGCAAATGTGTATGCCCCGATCGTTGATCAAATTGGCCATGACTACGTCGTAGCCGCCGGCTTTGAAGAGTTGAGCCAAGGAATAGCCGAGGAAATTGTTGCGCATATGCCCCAGATGCAGGGGTTTGTTGGTGTTGGGCGAAGCGTATTCGACCATCACTTTCTCCGTTTTTGGGGTTCCAAAACCAAAGCGATCCTGGTCCCAGTGTTGTTCGAGGAATGCGCCCCAGTTGCCCGATTGTATGACCAAGTTGAGAAAGCCTTTGATCACGTTGAACGAGGCGATGAGGGAGCTGCGCTCCAAAAGGGCCTCCCCAATCTGCTGAGCGGTTTCTTCGGGTCCTCGTTGGGAAGCGCGCAGGTATGGAAATACCACCAAGGTGAAATCACCTTCAAATTCAGGCCGGGTCTGGTCCAATTTGGGCCCCTGGTCCAACCCGTACAAATCCTTCAATACGGCTTGAATATCAGCGGCCAACGCGCTTTCGATGTTCATGGGTGCAAAGGTAGGGTTCCCGCTGTTTTTTCAGGGCCATAGCGCTCAATCCCGGCTTGGAATTTTTGCAGAATGTACGGCGCTGGTCGAATGCGCTTGCGCCTGGGGCACGATCCCCGATCCTCATTCGTGGTGATAGGCGCTGCCTTTGGCAATTTGGGCAGCCCGGTAGAGTTGTTCGATCAATACCAATCGAGCCAATTGGTGGGGGAATACCCAATCGCTCATGCGCAGGGCTTCATATTTGCGGCGGGCCTCTTCGGTGAATCCGTAGGCGCCCCCAATGGCAAAAATGACCCTGCCGCGAACGCTGTTTAGATCGCCTTCCAGCTGCTGAGAGAATTGCAAGCTGTCGCTGCGTTTGCCCCGCTCGTCGAGCAAGTACAATTTATCTCCGGGCTTTATGACTTTTTCCAAGCTAGCGGTTTCTTTTTCCTGCTGAACCTTGGGGTCTTGAACTTTGGCGGCAGGAAGCAATACCAACTCACATTTGTATTTGCCGCTTAAGCGTTGCAAGTACACCTGGCAGAGGGCTTCAATCTCGCGATTGCGGTGGTTTTCGATGGCCGCGAGAACAATAGCCACTTAATTCTCGTTGAGGATTTCCAAGATCTTATCCAACTGGGGGGTCAGTACAATCTCGGTGCGTCGGTTTTTAGCTCGGCCTTCAGGCGTGCTGTTTTCAGCTACGGGCTGGGTGTCGCCTCGGCCCACAGCCGCAATATGCGCCGGATTCATGCCCCCGCTAATCATGATGCGGGCAATGCTGGTGGCTCGCAGTACGCTCAAATCCAAATTGTCTTTGATGGTGGCGCTTTTCATGGGAACATTGTCGGTATGTCCTTCAACGGCCATGCGCACATCGGTTTGGCTCTTCAAAGCTTGTGCAATTTGCAGAATGGCTTCTTGACCTTTGGGGTCGACGTCGATGCTACCGCTTTTGAATAGGAGTTTTTCGGGCAAAATCACATAGACTTTGCCGTTTTTGAATTCGACGGCAATGCCCAAATCAGAGAACCCTGCTAGGGCCTGGGTAATGGCTTCTTTCAAGCGGGCCACGGCTTCTTCTTTGCGGCGCAGTTCGGCTTCCAATTCCTTCACCCGGGCCGATACGGCTTCCAATTCTTTGCGCAGGGTTTCCAAGCGCAAGCGCTCGGCCTCGGCCTTGGCCAAGGCATCGTTCAGTTCAAGTTCTTTGGCTTGTAGGGTTTTGTTTTTCGCCTCGAGTTCGCTCGCCAGATTGCGGCGCTGTTGGTCCAAACTGCTGCCCAAGTTTTGAATGTAAGCGTTGTTTTCTTCGAGCTTGTTTTCGCAGATAAGAATGCTGTCGTTCAAGGCTGAAACTTTGAGTTCCAAGGCTGTTTTTTGGAACTGCAAATCTTCCAAGACACCGCTCAGGGCTTGGTTTTGGTCATTGCAGTCTTGGAGTTTGGCGACCTGTGCTTTTTCCAAAGCAGCCTTTTCGTCCAACACTTTTTGGTACTCTTTTTTGCTCACGCAGGAACTGCCCAACAGGGCAACGGCTGCGCCAATCCAAAGCCATTTCATCAAGCACGAAACTAAGGCGCGCCCGCTAGGGCGCGCCGTCAATCTCTTCACATGTGCCCGAGAGTGGACACTTTCAATCTACCAGTTGATTTTGTAATAAAATAGGGGCAACAGGCCCAGCTGGTAATCGGTCTTGATGTAAGGGGGTTCATTCACGTAGGAATATTTGAGAATGTTCTGTCGATTGCTCGCATTGACAATGTCTATGGCGATTTCATGAGACACGTTTTGGGCCTCTATGCGGTAGGCAATGCGCAGGTCGAAACGTCGGTAGGGATTGCCGAATCGCTCGGTGTTTTTCAAGGCATCCACCTCGATGAATTCGCGGGCATTTTGAGAAGCTACCGTATCCATAGGAGAGTAGCGTCGAGCCCCGGCCAGGGTCAGTTTTCCGCCGATGTTCAAGCTGTTTCCATTCGACAGGTTCCATTCTTTGGCAAACAAGGCATTGGCCGCGTAATCGGTGTTGAAGTCGGTGCTGCGCCATACCCCGTCGCTGCCTTGGTACTGAGCGTTGAAAACCGAAGCGGAAAGCAAGTAATAGTACCCGGCGTTGAAGAAGCGTTCCAGGGTAAACTCGGCCCCTATATTTTTAGCTACGCCCGTATTTTGGAGGGTATCGGGAAAGAATCGGCTAAATCCAGAACCAGAGTTGGCCAAGCTGAAGGAAGAAGCACGGGTCTCTACCGGTATTCCATTCAGCGACTGTTGGTAAGCCTCTATCTTGATGCGGCTACCGGGTTTGAGTGTGTGATCCCAACCCAGCACCAAATGACGGCTGTAGCTCAGGCCCATGCTCAAGTTGTGGGGGGCCATGTTGCCGGGCATGCGGTAGAAATACACGTAGGGTGACTGGGTCTGGGCATGCAAGCCGTACCCCAAATTGAATGCATTCTTATTGTCGTGCTGATAGCGCAAACTGGCTCGGGGCAAAAGGGGAGTAGGGGTGCCTTTCTCTCGCTTCAAACCAGCGACGTGCGTGTAGCGAACCGGTTTATAGGTCCAGCCGGCAATCCCGCTCAAGGCTTCACCTTGGGGGTCGTACAAGGTCGTGAGCTGGGCCTGAACACCAGCGGTTAAGGTCAGACGCTTGTACAAGCGGTATTTCCAATTGACATAGGGAATGGCCGTGAGGCTTTGGGCGTCTGAGGCCCAGCGGGTTGACCACTTCCAATAGGTTTGAGGATCAGCGGGGTTGTAGTTCAAACCGCTGTCGTGGAAGTGGTAGAAATATTGGTTCAACTGCACGCCATATTTGAGTACGCTGCGTGCTGAAATTTTGCGATTGATGAAAAAGTGCCCTTGCACAGAGCTTACGACAAAATCATAGTCCAAGTTGGGAACCAAAGAGTCAATGGCATAGCGGTACAGCGTTTCGCCGTCGCGCTCAAGGGTATCGGTAATGTGACGAAATACCAGTTGGTGGTCGGCGCGTACAGCCTGCGAAGTGGCCGAAACGATGGCCTTGAAATAGCTTTGATTGCTCAAGGGCTTCATGTAAGAGGCCCCCATAACTCCCATGTTGGATCCAAAAAGTTGGTCGCGGTCGTTGTCTCCGTAAATGTTGGGAGCACTTTCCAATTGGTCAGAAATGAGAATGTTGATCTGACTTTTGCCCCCAATGCCAAACAAGTCAAAGGTGGAATTGTCTTTCAAGGGTACGTGTACTTTGAAGAAAGCATCTTGATAAGCGGGAACAGCGTCGGTACCTACGGCAATGTTGAGTTTGGAAAACAGACTCAAGGTAGAGTATCGATAACCTGCTACGAATGAGGCTCCTTTCTTTCCCAATGGAGCCTCTGCATTCAAATCCCAGCCCAAAAAGCCCAGTTGCGAACTGAATTCGGCTTTTTGATTGTTGCCATTGCGCATGCGCAAGTCAAAGGCACCGGCCAATGAATTGCCGTATTCGGCCGGCATGGCACCGGTGAAAAAGTCGCTGTTAGCCAGCATCTTGTTGTTGATGATGGATACGGGCCCCCCGGTGGTTCCGGGAATGGCAAAGTGGTTGGGGTTGGGAATGTCTATGCCTTCTAGGCGCCACAAGATGCCCTGGGGGCTGTTGCCACGCACCACTATATCGTTTCGGGAGTCATCGGCCCCTTGAACTCCGGCGAAGTTGCTGGCCATACGGGCTGGGTCTCCGCGTGAACCCGCAAATCGATCGGTCTCTTCTACGGTAAAGGCCCGAGCGCTGATCAAAGCCATTTCATTCTGGGCATCGCCGCTGCTGCGTTTGGCTTGGATTTCGACCGCCTCCACTTTTTCAATGGAGCTGCTGAGTTCAATTTGAACCACGGTTTCTTTGCCGGCTTGCAGCATAAGGCCCTGGGCTAGGTAGGTTTCATATCCATCAGCAAGGGCTTGCAAACTATACCGCCCCACCGTTTGGGCTTCAAAGGCGAAGGTTCCGTCGGCCGAGGTGACAGTTTGGAATGCGTTCGTACTCGATTCCGATTGCAAGGTCACTTGAACACCTTGAAGGGGCCTCTGGGTCTCTCGATCGAGAACCGTTCCACGCGCAATTTGGGTTTGAGCAAATGCCGCTGAGTAACCCAAAAACAACCAAAGGGTTAGAGCCAAAATGGCTTTTGTTGCACTTTTTGAAAAAAGTTTCATAAAATTTTTATCGAATCTAGGTTGAGAATCGCAATTCATTGATAGTGAATTTATCCACTGCTGACGGGGCTTTCCGCAATTTTGGACTCCAATCAACTTGAATTATGTGTAATTGTTGTTGTGTTTAAATTACACAAATCCGACAAACCTAATTATATTACCGACGTTTTACCATTCTCAACCAACACAAAATCATATGATTACCACTTTACTCACAGGAGAAGCATCCAGCACCGCGTTGGAACTTCTCACCGGAACAGGCCTGAATTCTTACACGGCCTTCACCTTCTTCGTAGGCACCATGGCCATGATGGCCGCTTCGGTGTTCTTCTTCTTTGAAATGCGCAACGTCGATGAAAAATGGAGAACCTCCATGTTGGTCTCTGGCCTCATCACCTTCATCGCTGCTGTGCATTACTACTACATGCGCGGGTTCTTCATGGACCACCAGGAGTCTCCCACTTTCTTCCGCTATGTTGACTGGTTGTTGACTGTGCCCTTGATGTGCGTCGAGTTCTACTTGATCACCAAAAAGGCCGGTGCGAAAATCGGTTTGTTGTGGAAGTTGATCTTGGCCTCTGTCATCATGTTGGTGACCGGTTACTTCGGTGAGGCTGTCGATCGTGGCAACAGCGTAATGTGGGGCGTTCTTTCTGGCGCTGCTTACTTCTACATCGCTTACTTGGTATGGTTCGGCGAAGTGGCCCAATTGGCTGCCAGCGCTGGTTCTGCCGTAGCGAAGGCTACCAAGACTTTGGCTTGGTTCGTATTGGTAGGTTGGGCTATCTATCCCTTGGGTTACATCATCGGTACCCCCGGCGGATTGTTCGGAGCCTTCGGTTCTGAAATGAACAACCCCATGATGGACGTAGTGTATAACATCGGCGATGCCGTAAACAAAATTGGCTTTGGCTTGGTGATCTACGCCTTGACTCAGAGCAAAAACGACTAAACAGTTAGCGATTATTGGTTGATCGCTTGTTGTGTAACGAGAGGGTCGGCGAAAGCCGGCCCTTTTTTTATGTCCACGGTCCAAGAATCACCAAATAGGACGACCCCACTGATTCAAGGTAACATCATAAGAAAGTCGATGGTAGGGAATCAGGCCTTGCTGATGGCTTGGCCTTGGGCGTTTTCAAAATGAAAAGTAGCCATGCCCATGGAGGCATCGGGCTGCAAACGCAACCAATGGCCATGCTTGCGGTACCAGCGCATGCGCAAGGAAGGGAAACCAGATCGAACAAAACCGGTAACCAGAGGATTGGCTTTCAGGGTTAGATTCTTGTGGTTGAGGTTTTCCCAGAGATAAGTCACTTCGTTTTCCAAGCGATCGATCAGCTGCATGCTGGAATCGATGCGGCCGCTACCGTTGCAGGTGGGGCACACCTCGCTGGTTACGATTTCCATGGCGGGACGCACGCGTTCTCGGGTGATCTGAACCAAACCAAATTTGGTCATGGGCAAAATGTTGTGACGAGCCCGATCGGTTTTCATGGCTGTTTTCAGAGCCTGGTGAAGAGCCGATTTCTTTTTGGGGTCCCGCATGTCGATGAAATCGATGACGATGATGCCACCCATGTCTCGCAAGCGAATTTGTCGGGCCACCTCATCAACCGCTTCGAGGTTGATTTTCAATACATTTTCTTCCCGGTTTTGGGGGTCAAAAGAGGTATTGCCGCTGTTGACATCAATGACGTGCAGGGCCTCAGTATGGTCGATGACCAAATAAGCGCCTCCGCTAAAGGGCACATTCTTGCCAAAGGATGATTTAACCTGACGGGTAACCCCGAATTGGTCAAAAATGGGGGTCTTGCCTTGGTAATGACGAAGCAGCTTGGATGCGTCAAGGCCAAAACGCTCAATGGTTTTCTTGAGCTGATTGTGCAGGTCTGCATCATTGACTGAAATCTGAGTGAAACTCTCGTTGAGAATGTCACGCAACAGGGTTTCTACCCGGTTGCCATCGCCCAGAATTTTGGTTCCAGGACTGGCCTTGCCCAGGGCTCGAACCATGTCATCCCATTTTTTTAGCAAATCCCGAATGTCACGGTCAAGTTCTTCCAAGGCTACACCCTCGGCTACCGTGCGAATGATGATGCCAAAATTGCGTGGTTTGAGGCTGTTAGCCAAGTCCTTGAGTCTGGACTTTTCGGCTGGATTGCCAATTTTCTTTGAGATTGAAATCTGCTTGGAAAATGGCACCAACACAAAAAAGCGGCCAGCCAATGACAGGTCGCAGGTGATTTTGGGGCCTTTCGAAGCAATGGGTTCTTTGATGACTTGAACCAGAATGCGTTCCCCAGCTTTCAAAACCTGGCCTACTTTGCCAGTTTTAACTGTGGTTTCTTCCAATTCAAAACCGTCCAAATCAGAGGCCAAACGGCTGTTGCCGTCCATGATGGCCTTGGTGAATTTTTTAACCGAACGAATGTTGGGACCTAGATCGAAATAGGTCAAAAATCCATCCTTCTCACCCCCTACGTCGACAAAAGCCGCGTTCAGAGAGGGCGATAGCTTGCGCACCCGACCTAGGTAGAAATCACCTACTTGAAAGGTGGAATCAACAGATTCTTTGTGAAATTCTGCGAGCTTTCCATCGCTCAATAGCGCAATCTCAACCCCAGCCGAGTTCTTTTTGATGATTAACTCGTTGGTCACGGGAATGATGCGTTCGATTATTGAAGATTACTTCTTCTTATGGCGATTCTTACGAAGACGCTTCTTACGCTTGTGGGTTGCGATTTTATGACGCTTTCTCTTTTTTCCGCTTGGCATAGTTTATAATTAATTCGTTTGTTTCTGCGTTCGTTGTGCTTTTACCGCCAAATCCAAGTAAATCTTGGCGCTGGTGGAGTCTCCCAAAAAGCCGTAGAGGTCGCTGGTTTGATACAACCAAAAAGGATTTTCGGGTTGCAAAGATACCAATTTCTTGCATTTATCGAGCGCTTTTTGCCACTGTTGGCTCTTTTTCAAGAGGTTTAAATGAATAAAATGCGTTTCCACGTTGCTCGAGTCGATGGAAAGGGTCTCTCGCAGGGTGCCCAAAAATTGCATGGGAGCATTGAGGTATTCACTCTGGTAGATGATCAGTGCGTTACGCAATTCAATGTCGTTGGGGTTTTTCTCAAGTCCTTTGTCGATCCAAAGTTTTCCTTGCTGAAATAAAAAGGCCGCAGCTTTGGGGTTCTCGATGTTTTCAGCCGCAGAGAAAACCAAATTACGGGCAATTTCAGTTCCTTGGTCGCCCTTGCCAAAGCGTTCAGCCATATCGGCCATGAGCAAAGCAGCCAGTGCCGAATTCTCCGTTTCCTCTGCCCAAGAGAGGGCTACTTGCAAGCTGTCTTGAGACCAGGTTTCAGGAGCGCTGGTAATGATCTGGGCTACCCGATCACTGGGGCGCGATTCGGCAAATACCGCGTTGTAAAAAGAAATGCGATCGATGGGATCTTGAGGCAAACTTCCTTCCATGGCCGGCATACCGGCCTGTTCTGAAGCGGGCTCAAGGGTGCTCGAATCGGTCAACCATTTGTTGGCCAGAAACGAAGAGAAAATAAGAATAGCTACTGCCAAAGGCAGGCGCAAAGGATTAGGAATCTTCACGCTTCCAAAGGTCGGAAATTCTTAGAGCTTCTCGCTCAAAACCTTGCTATCTTTCACCTGAATGGCGAATTCCTTAGCAGGCTTGAAACGGGCAACGTAGTGCGCAGGAACCACCAAACTGGTATTGCGCTTGATGTTGCGGGCTACTTTGGTTTTGCGCTCTTTCAATTCGAAGGTTCCGAACCCGCGCAAGTAAATATTATTTCCACCGATCATGGAGTTCTTCACTACTACGAAGAAATTGTCAATGGTGTCAGCGATGGCCGTCTTCTCCAGGCCCGTGCGCACAGCGATTTCGTTTACGATTTCAGACTTTGTCATGATTTGATGCTGCAAAACAAATACGTATGGGCGTGATTTGCACCATTGATTTGGCAAAGAGTTATCCCGAATTTGTTGACATGGTACCGCAGCCATGCTCGCTCCATGCCTTGGCGCGAAACTCGAAATCCTTATCACATTTGGATTTCCGAAATCATTTTGCAGCAAACCCGCGTGGAGCAAGGTCGTGAATTCTATCTGAGGTTCATCGACGAATTCCCCAAAATTTTAGACTTAGCAACGGCTTCTGAAGAGGCTGTATTGAAGGCCTGGCAAGGCCTGGGCTATTATTCAAGGGCACGAAACTTGCATAAGGCAGCTCAGCAAATTGTGCAGGAAATGGGCGGGGAATTTCCGCATGACTATGATCAAATTCGCAGCTTGCCGGGCATAGGCGATTACACGGCTGCAGCCATCGCATCTTTTGCATACAGCCAGCCCAAAGCGGCCTTAGATGGCAATGTAAAAAGATGGTCATCCCGCTTTTTCGGCATTCAAACCGAACTGTCTAAACCGGCATTTTCCAAAGAAGTCCTGCCTTTGTTGCAGGTGGGAATCGAAAACAGCGGTGATCCCTATAGCTTCAACCAGGCCTCCATTGAACTAGGCTCTCAAATTTGCACCCCCCAATCGCCACGTTGCGAATCCTGTCCTTTGCAAACAGATTGTTTTGCCTATACCCATGGCCGCGTGAGTGAATTTCCCAAGGTCACGCCCAAAAAAGCACCTCAAATCTGGAATTTACATTTCTTAGCCCTTCGATGGAAAAATGAATGGTGCATCATGCAGCGCCCGGCCAAAGGAATTTGGGCCAGCCTGTATGAATTTCCCAGTCTGAGTTGCGATACCCCAGAACAAAGCCTTCCCGATGCCTGGGCAGAAGCTCTGAGTAGTTCAATTAAGGTCCTTGAACACCGCCAGTCGACCCATTTGCTGAGCCATAAAAAAGTACAAGCCCAGTGTTGGTATGCAGAATGGATCGACCCTGTAATTTCTCCCTTAGACCTGCAGAAAGAGGGCCGCTTTCTTCAAAATATGAGCGATTCAAATAATTCGGAAGTTTGGATATCTTTGAGTGAGTTGCGCCGCGTGCCGGTGCATCGTTTGATGGATTCATTTATTGACGCATTACCAACATGATTAACAAAGTATTACTCTTAGGTCGATTGGGGAAAGATCCCATCATTCGTCGCCTGGACAACGGTCGAGTAGTAGCCAACTTGACCCTGGCTACCAATGAATCGTACAACCGCGACGGGCAGCGAATGGAGTCAACCGAATGGCACAATTTGGAGATGTGGGACAACCAGGCCAACACCGCAGAGAAGTACATGAAAAAAGGCGATCTTTTGTATGTCGAGGGTAAGATTCGCACCGATCGCTATACCGATGCTGAGGGTCAAGAGCGTCAAGTTCGCAAAATTCGGGTGACCAGTTTTCAAATGATGGGAAGCCTCTTGTCCGGACCTCCCAAATCAGGCGATTCTTCCTCTGAGGCGCAATCTTCGGCCTCGGCTTCTGAAGCGGGTGATGATCTGCCCTTCTGATTGGCATGGAGGACCCGGGACCGATCATATCGATGCTGAGTGTGCTGCGCCCCCTAGATGCAGACGCTTGGAGCCAACTCTTCCCTCTGGGTTTGGGCATGTTGGTGTGCATGACTCTGTCGGCTCTTTGTTCCTCGTCTGAAAATGCATTTTTCTCCCACAAGGAGAGTGACTTGGAAGATTTGCGCGAAGACCGAAGTGCCTCGGCACGGGCGCTGCTGAATCTCTTGGAAAAACCCAAGCAATTATTAGCCACCATTTTGGTGCTCAACAGTCTGGCTAACGTAGCCTTCGTTTTGCTTTTCTTGTTCTTCAGTCAAGCCTTATTCAACTTCGAAGACCATGCTTGGTTGCAGTTTTTGATTGAGGCCGTAGGCGTAACCTTGATCATTTTGATTTTTGGTGAGGTGATACCCAAGGTTTATGCGACCCAAAACTACCGTCAGGCCGCTCGATTTTTGGCCTTGCCCATGCGCGTTTTTCAGGGTCTCTTATGGCCCTTGACCTCGGGTTTGGTCAAAATGGGTAGTGTGTTGGAGCGCCGCTCCAAACCCCAGTCAAGCGAATTGACGCCTGAAGAATTGTCTGAGGCCATTGACATGACCAGCAGCACCGAAGAAGACGCCGAACAAGAGCGCGAAATACTCAAAGGAATTGTGAACATGGGCAACATTCAAGCAAAGCAGATCATGCGTTCGCGCTTGGATATGGTCATGCTCGATGAGACCTTGAGTTTTGACAAGGTCCTGGAAACCGTTCGCGAAGAAGGCTATTCCCGCATGCCCGTTTTCAGAGGAAGTAGCGACCAAATCATGGGCATTTTGAATGCCAAGCGATTGATACCCCATCTCGATGCACCCCACGATTTTGCTTGGCAATCCCTGTGTTCAGATGCCTTTTTCGTGCCTGAAAATAAACCCATCGATGACTTACTGGCTGAGCTGCGTCAAAAGCGCACCCATTTGGCCATAGTGGTCGATGAATTTGGAGGCACCAGCGGCTTGATCACCATGGAAGACATCTTGGAAGAGGTGCTGGGTGAAATGGACGACGAATTCGACCGCGAAGACAACCGGGACATTCAGCGCCTTAACGCCCATACCTATTGGGTGGAGGGCAAAGTGTTGCTGGTTGATTTCATTCGTGAATGCGATTTGCCACTGGGTGTTTTTGACGATTTGGAATTGGAGTCAGACAGCGTGGCGGGTTTGCTCACCGAGCAATTGGGGCGCATTCCCCGGCGTGGCGATAAAATAGATGTACAAGGTTTGACGTTCTTGGTAACAGCGGCCGATGCTCGCCGCGTCAAAAAAGTGAAAGTCACGCTTCCTTCCTCAACGTCATCGCCTGCTTCGTCCATGGCGTCCCTATTTTGGGCCCTGTGTTTGGGTTTGGGACTGGTGGCCTGTGCAGGAGAGGAACAATACGTTCCCAAGCCGCATGGCTATCCTCGAATGGTGTTACCGGTGAAGGCCTATCAGGAATATTCCCCGGCCGATGCTCCTTTCTCCTGTCGAATTCCCGCCTATTCGCACATGGATTTTGATACTCTTCACACGACTCAAGATCCTTGGTACAACTTGCAATTTCACGGATTCAACGCCACGCTGCACTTGACCTATTACCGAGTGTCTGATTGGAATTTGTTCGATTCGCTTTTGTTCGATAGCCGTCGATTGGTCTACAAACACCTTCAACGAGCCGATGACATTGTGGAGTTCCCCGTGAGCCAGATCAATCCCCAAATGAGGGGTTTGGTCTTTGACATTGTGGGAAATACAGCCACCAATCTCAATTTTTTTGTTACCGACAGCGCCCGAAATTTCGTTCGAGGCGCCTTGTATTTCAATCAACAGACCAACTTGGACTCCATAGCTCCTGCATATGCGTTTCTGCGCCAAGACATCGATACTCTCTTGAGCAGTTTTCGTTTTCGTCGCTAAGCCAATGGAGTGGCATAATGCTTGCCCTATCCCGTTGATTTGTAGTTTTTGCAAAAAGGCATGAAGAATAAAATTGCATGTTTCGCCAAATGCTCCTTGTTAAGCCTGGCCTTATGGGGTGTCATTTCCGTTTCATACGCTCAAAGCAGCGGCAACCGCAAAAAAGCGGTTAAATACATGACCCAAGCCAATGGGGCTTTCGATATGGGGGAATTCAAACAGGCCTTGAGCTTGTCTGAAAAAGCGGCTTCTGCCGACCCCAGTTATTCAGATGCGTTTGCGCTGCAGGCTGCCATTTTTGAACATTTTCGCGACAGCGCTCAAGCGCTCAAGGCCCATCGCGCTTGCATTCAAGCCGACCCCTTGTACCAGCCCAGCTATTATTACGCGGCCTCTTACCTGTTTCAATTGGGACGCCTCGATGAGTCGCAGGCTTACATGGATTCCATGCGCGCGGTAGCACAAAAACCCGAGTTTCAGGCCTCAGAACATGCCGGTTCTCGGGGCATGCAGGCGCGCATGCAACGCCTGCAAGAAAGCTTGGATATGGCCATGGTCGATTTCATGGAAACCAAAGAGTTGAACATTGAGAATTTAGGTCCTAAAGTGAATTCCAAAGGCCATGAATACTGGCCCGGTTTGAGCATTGATGGCCGCACCTTGGTGTTCACGCGCCTGGTCGACATGCAGGAAGATTTTTACGTAAGCTATGCTCAAGACGGCGATTGGAGCAGTGCCAAGGCCGCACCTGGCGATATGAATACACCCGAGAATGAGGGTACCACCGCCATGAGCAGCGATGGCCGTACCCTGATCTATACCGTGTGCAACCAAGGGGGTTATGGTTCATGTGATTTGTTCATGAGCCATTTGATTCCCAGCAGCAATGGCGCTGACCGTTGGAGTGCGAAACAGAACTTGGGGCCTTTGGTCAATTCCAAGTATTGGGACGCACAGCCTTCCCTTTCAGGTGACGGTCGCATCTTGGTGTTTGCCAGTGCTCGACCAGGCGGTTTGGGCGGCAAAGATTTGTGGATGTCAACCTGGGTCAACGGCCGTTGGACCGAGCCCAAGAACCTCGGTAGCCCCATCAATACCACTGGTGATGAAGAAGCTCCTTTCTTGCACTACGATGGCATGACTTTGTATTACTCTTCAGATGGGCACCCCGGTTATGGTCAAAAAGATTTGTTTGTAAGCCGGCGATCGGCCGATATGACTTGGTCTGAACCCAAGAATTTGGGTCGTGGTTTGAATACTCCCAAAGACGACATTGGGATTTACATCGATGCCAAGGCTCAACGTGGATTTTTCGCATCTGATCGCGAAGGAGGACAGGGCGGCATGGATTTGTATCGTTTTCAAGTTCCAGAAAGCCTCAAGCCTCAAGCAGTGACCTATGTGCAGGCGCGCATTTTCGACAGCAAAACCCGTCTGCCTTTGGCGGCTCGCATGGGGTTGGTCGAACTCAAGCAGAACCTCAATCTGCTGACCGATAGCACGCAGCAAATATTGGTTCCCTTGGTGCCCGGGGGTAATTATGCCCTCAATGCCTATGCCGACGGATACCTTTTTCAGTCTCGCAATTTTCAGCCTTCTGAACAGAGCTTAGACAGCCCTTATACGGTTGATTTGTACTTGGATCCCATTGTGGCCAATCAGCGATTGGTGCTCGAAAATATCTTTTTCGATACCGATAAGAGCAACCTCAAAAGCGAATCAGAGGCCGAATTGCAGCGTGTCTTTGATTGGCTGGAGCAGAACCCCAAACTGCGCATCGAAATCAGCGGGCATACCGACAGCGAGGGCAGCGATGCCTACAACCTGGATTTGTCCAAACGCCGAGCTGGAACAGTGGCGCGCTACCTGGTTGAAAAAGGCTTGAACGCTCAGCGCATACAGTTTGAAGGGTATGGGGAAACCCAGCCCATGGCCAGCAATGAAACCGAAGAAGGGCGTGCGAAAAACCGCCGCATTGAAATGAAAATCATTACCTTGTAGGTATGCTGAGCGATAAAGACAAAAAACGCATCAAACGGGCCTTTGCCAACAAACGTTGGCCCGAAGTGGCTTCTACCAACTCGTGGAGCATTTTCAAGATCATGGCAGAGCTTGTCGATGGCTATCAGAATTTGGCTCGCATTGGTCCTTGTGTTTCGATGTTTGGTTCGGCCCGTACCGAGCCGGGTCATCGCCATTATGAGCTGGCACAAACCATAGCCCGCCGTTTGTCTGAAGCGGGTTTGGGCGTCATTTCTGGCGGTGGGCCCGGTATCATGGAAGCGGCCAACAAGGGAGCCAAACAGGGAGGCGCAGCCTCGGTGGGCCTCTGCATCAACCTTCCTTTTGAGACTAGCAACAACGAGTTCATAGACAAGGACAAAGCCCTGATGTTCGACTATTTCTTTGTGCGTAAAGTCATGTTCATGAAGTACGCCCAGGGGTTTGTGGTCATGCCCGGCGGGTTTGGCACCCTGGATGAACTGTTTGAAGCGCTAACCCTGGTGCAAACCGATAAACGGGCCAAATTCCCCATAGTCTTGGTTGACAAGAAATTTTGGCAGCCTTTGGTCGATTGGATGACTCAGTCTTTGATTGAAGAATACGCATACATTTCTCCCGGTGATACCCAGTTGTTTCACCTGGTTGATTCGGCCGATGAGGCCGTAGATATCGTTCTGGATTTTTATTCAGAATATAGCTTACGCCCCAATTTCTAAGGGCCAAACTTAAGGGTGATGGTCCCAATCTTCATCGGTCCACGAGGGAGATTCGTTGCCATCGTCTGATTGGCCTACAATAGCGGGTTCTCCGGCCATGACCCATGCCGTGTACCACAGACTGGCCACTGTTTCCACTGAGGCCCGATACTGCGCCAACAACAGGGATTTTTGTGTCTTTCCATAGGCTTCCGCCATGGCCCAACTGGCCATCTTTTTGCGCCGATTGCCTTGCCAAACAAAGGCGAACTGGGCCCAAGCAGGCACTTGTAGGCGCGCTTGCGTTTCGGCTGCAAAAACCGACGTTAGCGCTGCATGGGCCGTCTCAATTCGCGCATGCAGATAGGAGGGCAGATCATGAATCACTTCGGCGAATAGAGCGATGCTATCTAAAGATTCAGCGAAGTAGAAGGGTAGCTCGGTTTCCCAAAGGGCATGTATGCCGTATTGATCGGTGAATTGGCCGTTGTAATTGCTATGCGTGTGCAAGGGTACATTGGCATCAGCGGCATAGTGACCCAAGTCAGCCGAGTAACGCAGCAAAGCTTCGGTGTTCTTTTGGGAAAAAGCCCACACCAATCGGTAAAAGTGTTCCTGGCATTGAAACGGGACAATGCCGTGCAGCCGCACAAAAGAATCGCCAAATCGAGCCACCGCTGAGTCCATCAGCAAGGGTAGGGAATCAAGGGGCAGTGATTGGTCGTAATGATCGGCGTCAATGAAATGCCGGCACGCTTCATCAGGTACCGAATAACGACGGCTGTCAGCGTCGGTAGCGTGCATTTCCAAATAGGCCATATGCTGCCGGTAAAACGTGCCCAAGGGTTCAGGAATGGCTTGGCAAGCGGCCCGGTTGATGCGCCGATGCATGGGGAATCCCCAAGCTTCGGTCTGGTTGGGTACAATCCAAAGTAGAAGCCACAAGGCCGTTTTCGCCCCATTCAGAAGCCACTGACCTACGCGCATGGTCAAGGCTGCCGTTGCCCAGAACGGAGCCCAAATTGATGGGTTCGTGCAGCGATTAGTGCGACTCAGAGGCCGTTAACAATTTAGCCCGGTACATTTGAATGGTGTTGTGCAAGCCCAGGTACAAGGCATCGCAGACCAGAGCATGTCCTATGCTGACTTCAGCTAAAAATGGGATTTGCTCAGCCAAGTATTGCAGGTTGTGAAGATCCAAATCATGGCCGGCATTGACGCCCAAGCCGCAGGCTTGAGCACGTTGGGCTGTCAAGCGATAGGGAGCAACTGCAGCCTCTCGGTTTTGCGTGTAAGCGAGTGCATACGATTCCGTGTACAACTCAATGCGATCAGCCCCGGTTTCGGCGGCCGCCTGAACCCAATCGGGCTGGGGGTCTAAAAACAAACTCACCCGGCAACCCTCAGCTTTCAAATCGCTGACCACCTCTTTCAAGAAGTCCTTGTATTTAGGGGTGTTCCAACCGGCATTGGAGGTCAAAACTCCTGGAGGGTCGGGTACCAAGGTTACTTGCGCCGGTTGCGCTTTTTTTACCAAGTCCAAAAAGTCGGGACTGGGATAGCCTTCGATGTTGAATTCGGTTTTCAAATGCGGTTTCAAATCCAATACATCCTGGTAGCGAATGTGGCGTTCATCGGGTCTTGGATGCACGGTGATTCCCTGTGCGCCGAAAGATTCACAGTCCAATGCCACTTGCAAGACATTGGGATTGTTACCCCCGCGTGCATTGCGCAGAGTCGCGAACTTGTTGATGTTCACGCTGAGTTTGCAAATCGAATTCAGGCTTTCCATTGTACTTGTGCAAACATACGAAGCAATGCGGCTTGCTGAGGTTGCCGAGGGCCCCAGGTGGCTTGAATTTGCAACTCGGCTCTTTTTCCAAGGCTGATTTGGTGGCAGCCTCGCAGGCAAATTCCATTCCCGCTCAGGGCCATCCATGAGGATTGATAGGGAAGGCTGGGGACTTGGGCCCATTGAATTCCGTCACCCCTGTATAGCACGCAGGCCAGGGACCTGGTACCCCATTTGACCTTGAGGTTCCATTGGCCTTGCGGTTCCAGGGTTTCCAACGCAGCATGGGGGCCCAATTGGCGAATCTGAGCGGTCCATTGGAGGTGGTGGTTTTGCGAAGGGGCGGCTAGCGCCCAGCGCAGCTGGGCGCGGGATTGAACCACCCAATTCGAGCCCGATTGACTCAGTCTAAGGTCCAAACTCCACATGCTCAATTCCCCGGGTTTGGCTTTCCTATGTTCGCTTTTAACACCCAATCGGTTCTGCCAATTCGGCCCCACAAGTGCTTCCATTTGCCATTGGCTGCTGACATAAACATGCCTCCAGGCAGGGCCTGCATTCCACAACAAAAGGGCCGAAGTTCCCTCGGGCAATTCTTCTTCGGCTCCTATGCGTGATAACGCGGGCAATCGGCCTGAAACTTGGCTGAATTGCAGCCCCCAATCGCTCCAACGACTCAAGGCCTGGCTGTATTTGAATACCCACGAACCTGGTCCCCCAAGGCTGACTTTCGCCCATTCCCAAGCCAAATGGCCATACCCTAGCGGCCCTCGCCCCCAAACTTGAACATCGGTGAATCGCTGTTCAAATGAGGCTTGGGCTTGCCGAAATCCATGCAGACCCCATCCAATACCCCAAATCCAGGCCGGTTCGCGATTGTTTTCAAGTTTGTGGAAACTGCCCTCGGCAAAAAGCAGCAGACTCCTTTGCCTGAGATTTTCTCTGCGGCTCATGGCTAGCAGACTGCTGCGATCACCCGACAGGTCCAAAGATTGAAACTCACTTCCTAGGAATCGAGCGTCCAGTTTTCGCTGGCCTGCCGCGAATCCCCAGCGAAGATGTTCACGGGTCCAAGTTTTGCCCAATCCGCGTAAAGCATAGCCCTCCCGAAACCCCCTGTATGGCTTCAATTGCAGACTCCATTTCTCCATTCCCAAAGGGCTCATTCCCGCGAATGGACTCGACCCTTGACCCCGCATCAATCCTTGTCCCAGCCAGATTTGCATGTCGCCCAGGACCCAATTTCGGGCACTCGCAGAAAAGCCGCGGTAATCGATCCCTTTTTCAAATGCATCTTTCTGCAGGCTCAGGGAAAGCGATTCCCCGACCGGGCCTTTCCAAGCCCCTTGCGCTGCATAAGCCCAACCCGAACCCACGGCCCCAACAGGCGCGGCTGCGCCGCGCCCTATACCCCATCTCCCTTGAAGGGTCCCTGCTGTCCAATCCAGAGACTCCTGCACATCGCTGAGCCAAACCCGAGGTTCCCACTCTACTTGGGCCCAAACGAGCGGGTAAAAACCCATGCTCAATGCCAAGGTAAGGGTGGTCTTTTTGCCAAACATGTTGCGAAATACCCGGATTGGAAAGGGTCCAAATGGAGCGTAAACGGATATAAACGATTGAGACTTGGCCCCCGCGCCCGCAGGGCGCGGGGGCCTTCCATTGAGGTACAACTTGTTTCGCGCCCGCAGGGCGCGGGAGCCTTCGAATGGGGGATTACGCGGTACTTCGGGAGCCGAGAATGAGGTTCGGCTTCTCTAGCGCGCCCGCAGGGCGCGGGAGCCTTCAATAGGGGTAGGACTTGTTACGCGCCGGCAGGGCGCGGGGGCCTTCAATAGGGCTTCAGCGACTGCCGATATCCCAGGGCCAGAGAAGGGGGTAGGTGGCTGTGCAATCGAAGGGCAGCCTCCCAGCAGCCGGTTCGAGTCGGGTGGCGAAGCAGCAGCCGCAAGGGGTATGGGCCGCTTTCCCAGGCCAACAAGGATTCCAGGGGTAGGTTTTGCCAGTGCTGTTCCCAGGCCAGACCCCAGGCGGCTCGCTCAGCATGAAGGCTGATTTGGGCTTGGATCGAGGCTCCTGGTGCTGTTTTCAGTTCTTGCTGGTAGCGGCTAATCAGGGTGCCGTGGTGGCTGCGGGTGCCGGCGGGCAGGGCGCTGAACGAACTCAGTGGATAGCCCCATGTTGATCCCGCGTCTAGGCTGTACAACAGGCGGTATTTCGATTCCCATTCCAAGCCTAGGGCGGCAATGGGAGTGATTTGCACGTTTTGAACCTGTGAAAGGCCGAGCTGAACGATTACGCTCAGGGCGGGTGAAAGGGCGATCTGGGTTCCTGCAAATGCTTGGCGGCGGTTTTGGTCGCGGTTGCCTTCTTGCCAGGCGCCTAGATGGTAGACGCCTGCCTTCGCTTCTGCGGCCCATCGGTACAAATCAGCCGGTCCCCAAGCCAGGTAGGTGCCCAGCTCCTGCGCGGATGTGGCATGGCACTGCCATCCTCCCAAAGCGAAGGGAGAACTTGCAATTTGTGCAAAACAATTCGGCAAAAAGGCCAGGCACAGCCCGGCGCGCTTGATCATTCCAGTTGCTTTTTCAGATCCAATAGTTGCTCTTTGAAGGCGCGAAGTTGCTTGACCAGTTCCAGCTTGGGATCGCTTAGATCCGCGCTGCGCCTCATTTGTTTAGAGGCTTTGGCCAGGTGCATGCCCTTCTCCTTAACAAGATAATGAATGTTGCGAAGCAAGTCAATGTCTTTGAGGTGGTAGATGCGGTCGCCTTTCTTGTTCTTCATAGGCTGAATCTGGGGGAAATTCTTCTCCCAGAACCGCAGGGTAGAGGCCGGAACGCCCAGCATTTCGCTGACTTCCCCAATCTTGAAGTATTTCTTCGAGCTACCCGTCTCCATGCTGCAAACCTACACCTTGCCCCCCTCGCATACAAGCGTTTGCGTGCTTCTGTTTTGGGAGGATGATTCAGGGGTGCTCATGGCTGAGCAACTCAGCCAGGAGTTCAGGGCTCGATCAATCGAAGCGCGTCGACTCCTGCTGGGCCATTTCCAACATTTCGCGGTACTCGGCATCGCTGAGATCGTTGCGGTAGAAGAAGGCCGGGTTCAACGGGCGATTGCCCAAGCGAACCTCATAGTGCAAGTGTGGACCGGTCGAACGGCCCGTAGAGCCTATGTATCCGATGAGTTGACCGCGCTTAACCTTGGTGCCCGGTTTGACCGCAAATCGGCTCAGGTGGGCATACAGGGTGGTGTATCCGTAGCCGTGGCGAATCACGATGTGATTTCCATAGCCCCACCGTTCTGACTTCACCTCTATGACCACGCCGCTACCTGTGGCGTATACTTCGGTGCCTATTTCAGCGGTAAAGTCCATGCCGGCATGGAAACTCGAAGTGTGGTAAAAGGGGTCTTTTCGATAGCCAAATCCAGAGGCCATTCGCCTCAATTCCTTATTGGCGATGGGCATGATCGCGGGCATGGCATCGATGAGGTCTTGGCGGTTCTTGGCCAATTTTTCCAACTGCGCATAGCTGGCTACTTGGGTCTCGGCCAACTGTTCCAAGCGGTCCATTTTCTCTTTCAGACGCTTGACAATTTTGCCTTGGGGCAATTTGAGCAATTCGGCGTAATCGGCTCCCCGGGGATCTTTCTTCTTCGGCGGATTGACGTTGTAGATGGCCCGGTAGATGTTGACGTCGCGATCATTGAGTTCGCTGAGCTGATTTTCCAAATTGTCAATTTGGCTCTCCATGAGATTGAGTTCAGCCTTGAGCGCCCGGTTTTGCTCGCGAACCAGGCGATCAGCGGGCGTGCTGAAAAAGCGATCAAAAATGAAACTGGAGGCGAGTACGATCAAGATGAGCAGCGACACCATGCCCGCCAAGCGCCAGCGTATGTAGCTCGCTTTTTGGGAGACCCGCTCGAACATGAGGGTCTTGGGGTTGTACACATACTTGGGGGAACGCGCCATCGGGGCTCACATTTCACCAAAAATAATGCCAAGAACGGGAGTATCAGCCCTCGTTTTGGATTTCTTGGTAGAACTGAAGGTAGGATTGGGCTCTTTCGACGTATTCTTGGGCGTTTCGGTGTATGCGGTCTACCGATTCGGGTCCCAAGGTTTTGACTACTTTGGCGGGGGTTCCGAGCACCAAAGAAAAGGGTGGGATGTCCATGCCTTGGGGAACCAGTGCATTGGCCCCTATGATGCTTCCTCTTCCTACGGTGGCTCGGTTGAGCACCACGGCATTCATGCCCACCAAAACATGGTCTTGGAGTACGGCGCCGTGTACCACGGCGCCATGGCCTATGACACAGTCGTGGCCCAGCAAACAAGGGTCTCCAGGATCGGCGTGGAGCACGGCGTTATCTTGAATGTTGCTGCGATCGCCGACCTCGATGCGGTCGGTATCGCCGCGCAGCACGGCCCCAAACCAGAGCGAAACTTGATCGCCGAGTTTGACGCGCCCAATGGCTGTCGCATTGGATGCTATAAAACAGCCATTCCCTTGTTCAATGGGCTTTTTCAGAATTTCAATCAGGTCTTCAGGCATAGGAACTGCCTCAAATATGCTTTTTTTGCAAGCGATGCGCAAACTATTCCACGGTATTTCCCAGTTGTTGGGTTCCCTGCCTGAGGGCGAACACTTCAAAAGCGGGGCTGATATGGCTTCGGTATCGGTTTTGAAAAATGCCTATCTGCTGGTCGAAGACGGTTTGATTGCAGAAATGGGCGAGGGGGCTGGTCCCAGGGCTGACCAGGTTGTCGATTTGAAAGGAGCTGAACTGATGCC